>CANKNP010000001.1 GCA_947483545.1 Deltaproteobacteria bacterium
CCACATTCGGTACCGCGCCGACGCGCAGGATGCGTACGTCGGGAATTCGGTGGGCGCGGCAGGGGACGTGAACAACGACGGTTTTGACGACATCCTGCTCGGGGCCTATGGCGACAGCAGCACGTTCGACTACGGGGGCGCGGCCTACCTTTTTCTGGGGAGCGAGAGCCCAGCGTCGGAGGTGACCTCCTCCGCGGACGCGCGATATGGCGCGCTGTCGGATTTTGATTTTGCGGGGTATTCCGTCGCGGGGGTTGGGGATACCAACGGGGATGGGTACGACGATGTGTTGATTGGGGCGGCGTCGGATGACGTCGGGGGGAGCAACGCGGGGCGGGCGTTTCTGGTCTGGGGCTCCAGCGGGCCGACATCGGAGGACCTTGCCTCCAACGACTTCTGGGGCTCGGGCGCCAACGAGGCCGCCGGGGAGGCGGTCGGGGCGGCAGGCGACACCAACGCGGACGGCCTGGACGACTTCCTGATCGGCGCAAGACAATGGAACGACGGGTTCGCCTATTGCGGCGCCGCGTACCTCGTCCTCGGCGACACCTCGGACGCCACCGTGGTGCTGTCCGCGGCCGACGCGCGCTACATCGGCGAGGCCGACGACAATGCGGGGTACGCCGTCGGCGCCGCGGGCGACGTGAACGCGGACGGCTACGGCGACATGGTGATCGGCGCCCCGTACAGCGGCCTGTCCGACGTCGGCGAGGCGGTCGTCGTATTGGGCGCCTCCTCGCCGGCCGGCGGCTCCTTGGACGACCACATTCGGCTGCTCGGCGGCGACAGCAGCAGCGGCGCAGGTTGGTCCGTCGGCGGCGCTGGGGATGTCGACGCCGACGGCTATGAGGACGTGCTGGTCGGCGCCCCTTACGCGAACGGCCTGGACGGAGAGACCTACCTGGTCTTTGGATCAGGGTCGTTCGCCGGCAGCTCTCTGTCCGACGCAGCCCAGATCTCCGGGGAGACCGACACCGGGTACGCCGGCATGGCGGTGGGCGGCAACGGCGATGCCAACGACGACGGCTACGCCGACATCCTGATCGGCGCGCCCTTCCGCAACTACGACTTCGACGACTCCGGCGCCGCGTACCTGGTGTTGGGCGGGGGTATCTGAATCACCCGCCGGCTTGCAACCTGTCCCGCTCCGACACCAGCCGCCCAACCCAGGGGCTCTCGAATTGCAGCCGCAGGGCCATCTGAACCCCCTGGTCGAATACATTGCTGGCCTTCTTCTGCAGCTCCTTCTCCTTCAGCAGGATCTGCTCGCGGTAGAGCGCCTTCTGGGGCGCGGCCAGCCGGGCCGGCGGCGGTGCCGCGACCAACTCGGCTCCAAAAGTCACGTAGGCCGTGCCGATTCGGTGGAGGCCTCGCAGGATCCACTCCGGCTCGTTCAATTCGATGATCTTGTACAAGCCCTTCTGCGCCTCCGCGAGCGCTGCGACCCGGGCGAGGACCATCTCGCCCTGGTGTTTCTCGGCCCCTCGGACGACACCCCGCTCCGCCACCGCGAGCGCCTGGTCCATGGTCACGTACTGCGCCTTGGCCCGAAGCCACGAGTGTTTGTCCCAGCTCTTCGCCACGAGCATCGCGGCTTCGAGGTTCTTCATCCCCTTCCGGACCTTGCCCGCCGCCACCTGGGCCAGCGCGCGCTCCAGGTTGACCGCGATGGAGTCCTCCAAATCCCACCCTTCGTCGCGATGCAGAATGACCATCTGTTGGAGCGCGCCGTGCCCATCGCCCAGGTCTTCCAGCACGAGCGCGAGCCGAAACCGCGCTTCCAGCACGCGAGAACCGCCGCGTGCGATGACCGCCAGGTAGTCCAACTTCGCCGATTCGTTGTCCCACGCCAATTCCGCGCAGAACGCCCGGAGGTACAGGTAATCGGACCGCGCCGCCTCGCTCACGCGGGCATCGACGCTGCCGAGCAGCCGGACACATTCCTTGGGAGCGCCCGTCCGGCGCATCTCCTCGGCCATCGCGAGGACCTGCGCAACGCCGTCGTCCACGGGTGCGGCCGGCTCCGCGACGCCCTGGACTTGCCCGCTGGAGGCTGGCTCCATGATGGGCTCCGTGCTCGGCTCCCCCGCCAGCACCCCGGCGATCAGCCAGATCGGCATCATCCCGCGTGCCTCTTGGCGGCCTCGGGCGCCTTGGCGCTGCCAGACGCCAGCGCCAGCTCCTCCGCATCCGTGCGCCCGGCATCGCGCAGCAGCTTGCGCGTGAGCTGCATGGCGTTCTCCATCGAATGGTCCATGTTGTTGTACCAGAACATGCCCGTCCGCCCCGCGAGCTGCAGGTTGTCGTACCCGGCCAGGCCCTTCCGCGCGCGCTCCAGGTTCTGCGGGTAGGAGGTGTGATAAATCGGGTAGGAGTGGGGGACGCGCTCCAAGTGTACGTTCTCCACATCTTTGCGGGATCGGACCATTCCGACCTTGATCAGATCGTCGACGATCGCGTTGGTGAGCCGCTCGCCGTGGATCCAGCGCTCGTCGCCCTCACGGCAGGTGACCTCCACACATAGGCCGGTGGCGCCGCGCGGGACGGTGTCGTCGCTGAAAAACCGGGGGATGGAGACGCGGGAGAACACCAAATCGTCGGCGCCGTAGTAGCACCACTGGTATTCCCTGGGCACATTTCCCTTGAGCAGCACGTTGTAGAGCAGCGTCGAGAGATAGGGAAGATCCGGCTTCTCAAGCCCCAGTTGCTCACACGCCAGCGTGATCGGCGCGGTCCAGATGACCGCGGAGGGCTCGACCCGCTCGTCCCCAAATTCCACCGCCGCGATGCGACCCTTGCCCGGGATCAGCTTGGCGCCTACGCCCGTAACGATGCGGCCGCCGTGCGCCTCGAACATCTCGCTCACCTTCTGCCAGGTGACGTGCAAGCCCCCCTTGGGGTAGAGAAAATCGATCTCCGACTTGTTGAACTGCAGGAGCGTGGACTTCGCCAGCTGCGCGAGGTTCTGCATCTGCAGCTTGTCGTCGATGATCGCGCGGTTGATGCCGACCTTGGCCCAGTCGGGGTGCGTCTCCCGCGGGTGGATGCCAAGGAACTTGACGCTGTAGCCCTTGAAAAAGTGCTCGTACAGCGTGGGACCGTATTGCCGGAGCACATAGTCCTCGAAATTGGAATTCCCGTAGGTCTTCATGCCGTTGACGGCAAGATCGACGGCGCTCTTCGCCGCGAGCGGGAGCGGCAGCTGCACGAGGTTCTTGGGGTGGAGGGGCCAGCGGTAATATTGGCCGGCGAAGTACACCTCGGACCGGCGCGGGAACGCCGTGGCGTGGCCCTCCAGCACCCGATCCAGGTACGCCTTGATGTTGGGATTCTCGGTGTGGAACCGGTGCGGCCCCACGTCGAACACGAACTCGTCGTAGACGTAGGAGCGCGCGAGGCCGCCGACCTTCGTGAATTTCTCGACGACGATCACCTTCACGCCCGCCTCTGCGAGCAAATGTGCCGTCACAAGGCCAGCAACACCGGCGCCGACGACCACGACGGGACCTTCGAACACATTCACGGGCATGACGGGAGACTCCGAGCCCCGTAGTGTGCCCCATCCGCGCAGACAGGGGAAGGGCGGCCGGGCTACAGAATCTCGGGCGGGGTCTCGAGCCGGGCGTCCGGATGGCGCGCGAACCGGCGTTGGGTGCTCGGGTGAACCGGGTCGCCCTGGGGAAAAGGCCAGCCGCCAAAGCCGGTTCGGCGGTAGTCGGCGTACGCCTGTAGCACCTCGCCGGGGGTGTTCATCACGAACGGACCCTGCTGCGCGACCGGCTCGCCGATGGGCCGCGCCTGCAAGAGCAGAAGCTCGGCCGGCGCATCGCCGTTGACGAGCTCAGCCGCCAGCTCCCCGCGAAGCTCGACCCCGTGCCGGGGGTGGACCGCGCGTCCCGCCATCTGCATCGAGCTCCCCGCGAAGAAATACAACATCCGGCGGGTGCCTGGCTGTGCGGGGGGCAGGGTCCAACGTGCGCCGGCCTCCATCTTGAGGGTCCAGATCGCCAGATCGCTGCCCGGCTGCGATGCCCAGGAGTCCGGCGGGGGCGCGTTCTCGGTGGTCCCAAGGCCGGGGACGGCCCCGGCGATCACGGTGATCGCCGTACGCCGGCCCTGCTCGTCCACGGCGTGGAGCACGGGGATCCGGTCCGCCCAGAACATCGTGAAGTAGGGATCGCACAGCTTGTTGCGCTTTGGCAGGTTCAACCAGATTTGGAACAGCTCGGCGGGATTCGGGCCCGCGGGGTTGAGCAGCGGGAACATCTCGGAATGGACAATGCCCCTGCCGGCGGTCAGCCATTGCACGTCCCCGTTGCCAAACCGGGCGGTGGCCCCGAGCGAGTCCGAGTGATCGATCTGGCCCTGCCGCACGATGGTGACGGTCTCAAAGCCGCGGTGGGGGTGATGCGGAAACCCCGGGACGGTGTCCCCATGGTACATCCGCCAACCATCCTTGCCCTCAAAGTCACTGCCGATGTTGCGGCCAGCGAGCGATGCGGCCGGCCCGAGATGGGCGTTGCCGGCTGGATAGGCGTCGTCATGGTGAACGCAGAACAGGAAGGGATCGAGGGTGTGCCACACAAAGCCGAGGGGATGAACGGCGAGGACCGGGTGCATGAATCGTCCAAGGGAAGCCCAAGCATAGGCGCGGGCGCGGGTGTGTCCAGGCCGCGGGCCGGCTACCCCCCGTGGCGAACGTCGTGCCCCTCCACGAGGAACACCGCGTGCTCCCCAATGTTCACCGCGTGGTCCCCGATGCGCTCCAGGTGCTTGCACACGCTCGACAACGCGAGCGCGCGGTCGATCTGATCGGGGTGCATCCGGGCCACCTGTAAGAGCCCGTAGAACGCGACTCGGTTCATCTCGTCCACCTCGGCGTCCTTGGCGTAGAGCCCCCGCGCGGCGATCGCGTCGCGCTCCGAAAAGCTCCGCACCGCCTCGGCGAGCTGCGACTGCACACGCTCACAGAGCCGCTGGATCTCGTCACCGGCGTGGATACCGGCGCCCGCACCGAGCTCCAGGCCCCGCTCCGCGATGTTCACGGCCAGGTCTCCCACGCGCTCCAGATCGGTCACTACCTTGAACACGGCGGTGACAAACCGGAGATCTTCGCCAACGGGAGATCGCCGGGCCAGGATGTTCAAGCACCGCCGGTCGGACTCCTTCTCCAGGCGGTCCAGGTCGGCGTCCTGCTCCATGACCGACCGGGCCAGCGTGGCGTCACGCTCAAACAACGCGCGCACGGCGTTTCCGACCATGCCCTCCGCCCGTGCGCCCATCAGGCTGACATGGCTGTCGAGGGCAGCCAATTCGGCTTCGTACTGCGTGTCCGTGTGGCGGGTCAACCGAATCTCCCGGTGATGTACTCTTCGGTCTTCTTTAGCTTCGGATGCGTGAAGAGGTCATCCGTCGGCGCCACTTCGATGAGATCTCCCATGAAAAAGAACGCCGTCTGGTGACTGACGCGCGCCGCCTGCTGCATGTTGTGGGTCACGATCACGATGGTGTAGCGCTCCGAGAGGCCGTGCAGCAGCTCCTCGATGCGCGCTGTGGCGATGGGATCGAGCGCGCTGGTCGGCTCGTCCATCAGCAACACGTCCGGCTCCACAGCGAGCGCACGGGCGATGCAAAGCCGCTGCTGTTGCCCGCCGGAGAGCGCGAGCGCGGAGCTTGCCAGCCGATCTTTCACCTCGTCCCAGAGCGCCGCCCGGACCAGGGCCTGCTCGACGCGGCCCGCGAGCTCCAACGCCGGTAGCCGCGCGCCAAGCCGCAGTCCGAAGGCCACGTTCTCAAAGATAGACTTCGGGAACGGGTTGGCTTTCTGAAAGACCATGCCAACCCGCCGGCGGAGCGCGACGACATCGACGCCGCGGCCATAAACGTCATCGCCATCCAACAGGAGCTGGCCCTTGACGACCACGCCCTCGATGGTGTCGTTCATGCGGTTCAGACACCGCAGGAACGTGCTCTTGCCGCAGCCAGAGGGCCCGATCAGCGCCGTGATCGACCGCTCTGGCATCGCCAACGTGACGCCGTGGAGTGCCTGTTTCGGGCCGTACCAGACCTCGAGGCTCTGACTCTGGATCTTCAACGAGGCTCCTACGCGGGGTGAGACGAGCGGAGCCGCGAGCGCAACACCGCTGCGCTGCCGTTTACCACCAGCACGAGCGCGAGGAGCACCGTGGCTGTCGCAAACGCGATCGGCCGCACGGTCACGATGTCCTGATGCTGGGTCGAGAGGATGTAGAGGTGGTAGGGCAGCGCCATGAACGTGTCAAACACGCCCGACGGCAGGTCCGGCCGTGAGAAGGTCACGCCCGTGAACAGGATCGGGGCGGTCTCGCCCGCCGCCCGGGCCAGGCCGAGGATCATCCCGGTGATCATGCCCGGGAGCGCGGCGGGCACCACGTTCGTCGCGATGGCCTCCCACGGGGTCGCGCCGAGGGCGAGCGCGCCGTCTCGGTAGCTGCGGGGGACGCGTCGCAACGCCTCCTCCGAAGCGGTGATCGTCCACGGCAGGGTGAGCAGCCCGAGCGTCAGGCCGCTGGCCAGGAGCGAGGGGCCGAAGCCCAAGCCGTTCACGAAGATGCCGACGCCGAACAGCCCGTAGACAACGCTCGGCACCCCCGAGAGGTTGCGGATCGAGAGGCGGATCAGCCGAACCATCCAGCCTTCCCGTGCATATTCGACGAGGTAGATGGCACACGCCACGCCGAGGGGGGTCGCCGAGATCGCGGTGATCAGCATGAGCACCACCGTGCCGAAGATGACCGGCCAGATGCCGCCCTCGCGCATGCCGTTCGTCGGCGACTCGGTCAAGAACTGCCACGAGAGGACCTGCCATCCGCCCGAGATCACGTACCCGACCAGGGCCACGACGAGGATGACCAACACGCCTGCGCAAACGCCGAGGAGCCCGAAGCCGTTCCGCTCCCGCGTGGTCATACGCGAACCTGCCGATTGCGTTGCATCACCCACTCACTGGCCAGGTTGACCGCGAAGGTCATGCAGAAGAGCACCAGCCCGACCGCGAAGAGCATGTGGAAATGTCTGCTTCCCACCTGCGTCTCCCCCAGCTCGATCGCGATCGTCGCGGTGAGCGTCCGCACAGGATCGAACAACGAGCCCGGCATCGCCGTCGCGTTGCCGCACGCCATCAACACGGTCATCGTCTCGCCGATGGCCCGGCCCATCCCCAGCATCAAAGCGGCGAGTACACCGGAGTGGGCGGCGGGGAGGACCACCTTGACCAGGGTCTGCCAACGATCGGCGCCCAACGCCAACGAGGCTTGGACGTAGTCGCGTGGCACGGCCGTGAGCGCATCTTCGGTGATCGAGACGATGGTCGGGAGCGCCATCACCGCCAAGAGCAACGCCCCGTTCGCGGCGGTCAACCCCGACTGCAAGCCGAACACCTTCGCGAGCACGGGTCCGACGACGACGATGCCCAGAAAGCCCAAGACGACCGACGGGATCGCCGCGAGGATCTCGATCAGAGGCTTCACGATCTCGCGGGCGCGGGGTGGCGCGACGTAGGCCAGCCACGCGGCGGCGGCGATGCCGATGGGCGCCGCGAGCGCGAGGGCGGCGAACGTGACGAGTAGCGTGGACACCACCATGGAGCCGACACCGTAGAAGGCGGTGCCCCCGGTCGGGTTCCACCAGCCGCGACCGAGAAAATCGCCCGTGAGCGTGGGGGCGGGGGGCGGCTCGGCCGGCAAGAGGGCGAACTCAGCGTCGGTGAACAACGCCCGCTGCTCAGGGGTCAACGTGCTCTGCGCAACACCCTCCGAACCGGTGAACGCCTCGCGCGCCTGAAGGAACAAGACCCCGAAGATGCCCACCAGCACAGCGATGGAGAGCACCGCCGCGAGGGTGAACACGCCGCGGATCGCAGCCTCCCGGGCGCGGCGGGCGCTGCCGCCGGTCAGGGGGGGGCGCACGGTGGCGGGCGGGACGGGTGGTGAGGAGCTTCGGGTCGTGACTTCCGCCGAAGTCATCTAGCCGCCCAAGAGCGCTTGGTTCGCCGCCGCCTTGTCCGGGAACACCGGGTAGAAGCCCTCGGACGCGATGATCGCCTTGCCCGCGTCGCTCGCCTCGAACGTGAGGAACTCCTTGAGCGCCCCCGTCGGCTTGCCGTTCATGAACTGGTACAGCGGGCGGGCCAGCGGGTATTTGCCCGACAGGATCGCCGCTTCGTCCGACGCAGACATCTCGACCCCGTCCACCACCAGCGCCAGCGCCTTCACGGTGTCCTTGCCCTGGATGTAGCCAGCCGCGACGTACCCGATCCCCGCCTCGTCCTGGCCTACCCCTTCCACGATCTGCGCGTTCCCGTTCATCTGCTTCACGTCAGCGGAGTACTCGCCGCTTACGACGGTCTTTTTGAAGTACGTATACGTCCCCGAATTGGACTGCCGGCCGTACAGGCTGAACGGCGTGTCCGGCCCGCCGATGGCCTTCCAGCTCTTGGTCTCCCCGCGGAAGATCGCGCCCGCCGTGGCCACGTCGGTCTTCGTCACCGCGCTCTTCGCGTTGACCACGACAGCCAGGGCATCGGTCGCGAACACAAAACCCATCGGCGTGACGTTCTTGCCGAGCGCGTTCACCTTCTCTTCGGCCTCGAGGTCCCGGGAGGAGTTCGCCAGCGCGCAAGTACCCTCGATCAACGCGGCGAGTCCCGTCCCGGACCCCCCGCCGGTCACGCTCACCGAGACCTCGGGGTGAACCTTCATGAACTCCTCGGCGAGCTTCTGCACCACGTTGACCTCGGAGTCCGAGCCCTTGATCACCAGCTCGGTTTTCGCGGCGGGGGCCGGAACAACCTCCTTGTTTTCCACAACGGTCGGGGCTTCGGTCGAGCAGGCGAACAGGGCGAGGGCGAGGATCATGCGGGCTCCAGAGGACCGCCCCCCTAAGAAACGAATGTGACGGACTGGCAACGGGGGGGTGAAGGTCTGGTGAGGGAAGGCGCTGCTGCCCCGTCGCGCTACATTGGCCCCCCTCTCGGAGTTCCCCCCATGGGCGGCATCGCCGGCCTCTTTCACGCTGGCAGCGCCGGTCTCCAGCCCGAACAGGCCGAACGGGACGCGCTCTTCCAGGGCTCCAGCTTCACCGGCGATGGCGCCGCGCTGGTGTGTCAGGCCCGTTCGACCATCGCCCGGAGTGACCGCCTCACGGTGCTGGTCGCTGGGCATTTTGACCGCGCGCCGGTCACCGGCCAGTCTGCCTCCGAGGTGCTGCTCGACTACTGGGATCGGCTCGGCATCGACGCGCTCGGGCACTTCGAGGGTGCGTTCGTCGCCGCCGTGCTGGACCGAACGGCCCGGGACGGTCCAACCTTGCACCTGCTCCGCGACGCATTTGGCATTCGGCGCTTGTATTGGGCGCAGAAAGGAGGGCGCTTCGCGTTTGCGAGTGCCGTCCGCCCGCTCCTCGACCTGCCTTGGGTCAGCCGTGAGCTCGCCCGCGAGCACCTCGCCGAGTACCTGTCGTTTCGTTACACACATGCACCACGCACGTTGCTCCGGGATCTTTCGCTCCTGCCAGCCGGCCACCGATTGATTCACAACGCATCCGGTACGCGCGTCGAGCCCTGGTTCAAGCTTCGGTACAGCCCGCCGTTCGCGCCGCTGCCTCCGGACCCGCCCACGCTCAAAGAGCTGGAGCAACGCCTCAACCGCGCGGTTGCCTCGCGGTCGTCCGGCAAGGAGCGCGTCGGCGTGTTCTTGTCCGGCGGGCTCGACTCCAGCGCGATCGCGCTCTACGCCTCTCGCCTCGGGCCGGTACACACGTTCACCGTCGGCATGCAGGACAGCGAGGGCGATGAGACCCCCTACGCCGGGCGCGTTGCGAACCTGCTTCAGACCCGCCACGAGGTGCTCCGCGTCACAGCGATCGACTTCCGCGACGCGCTCGACGTCGTCATCGGGCGCAGCGACCAGCCGCCCCCCGATCCCGCGGCCATGCCCCAATACCTGCTGGCGCGGGCCGCCCGACCGCACGTCGACGTCATCCTCTCCGGCGACGGCGGGGACGAGGTCTTCGGCGGGCGGATGGTCGGCGTCCTCGCCCGGGAGATGCGCATCTCCGCGTTGCTCTCGCGCCTCCCAGGCCGCTCGCTGCTCGCGCGGGCGATGCGCTCCCGCCCCGAGCTGGGCGAGCCATCTGCCCCCTTCGGCTTGACACGCCTCATCGGCGGGGTCCACGCGTTCAACCGCGGGTCCCGGGCCGCTCTCCTCCGCGAGCCAGGTTGGGTCCGCGAAGGGGTCCGCCGACTGGCGTTGGAGCCGCTCTACCGCGAGGTGACCAGCGACCCCATCAACGAGATCCTGCACGTCTACCTGCGGGGCCGGATGGCGGAAGACGCGCTCCCTCGGGCCGGCGCCGCAGCCTCCCTGGCCGGGATCGGCCTGCGCGAGCCGCTGCTGGATCGAGATCTCGTCAGCTTCCTCGCGGCGATTCCAGGCCAATGGAAGGTCCGTACCCACGTGGGCGGGGCGGTGACCAAGTGGCCGCTCCGCGAGCTGCTCCGGCCGATCCTGGGCCGCCAACTTGTGCAGCGGCCCAAGCGCGTGCTGCCGGGACCCTGGCGGAGATGGCTCACCGATGGCCAGCCGTTCATCGCGGAGCGCATCGCGGCGTTGCGAGAGGATCGGTATCGGTTGTTCCTCCCCGGCGCGATCGACACGCTCTTGCAGAGCCTCGACCACGGCGCCAACCGAGACGACCAACGGGGGGCCGAGGGCCAACTCTGGACGTTGTTACTGTTGGATGCGTGGATGCGGGATTTACGGTTGGTCTGACGGCCTGGGCCCGATACCTTCCGACGGATGACCACCCGAAAGCCGTCCGCCGCCTCGACGCCCGCTGCACCTTTCGAGGTGCGCGTCCGTCGCATTCACCAGGAGGACCTCTCCCGCGCTTGGGAGTTTCTGAAGCTGGTATTCCGCGGCGTGAATCGCCAGACCGTCGAATACCAACGCCCCCGCTCGAAGAAGCGGTTCGTGGAGGTCTTCGAAGAGGAGGGCATCGAGCAGCTGCTTTTTGAGGTGACCAAGGACGACGGGGACCACATCGTTGGCTACGCCGAGTGCGCCTACGAGATCTCGGGGTCCGACAACTGGATGAACGAGCGCTATTTCAACAATCGGGACATGCGGCCGCTGTTCGTCGAGGAGCTGGCGGTCCACCCGGGGTACCAGGGCCAGGGCGTGGGCCGCTTTGTGCTCGAACAGATTGAGCATCTGGCGCGCCTGCGGGGGTGTACGCACCTGGTGCTGGAGGTCGCGGAGAACAACGACAACGCGCTCAAATTCTACCATGGGCGCAGCTTCTACAAGTTGGACGCGGCGATTTTCATGGCGAAGAAGCTGGAGGTCGCCGCGGACCTGTTGCCACCGCGGCAGTTGCACCGGCCGAAGCCGGTCGTGGTCAAGGCGTCAAAGCGGTAATCCGCCATAAACCTGCAGATGCCCCCGCACCGCACGCTCCCACCCGAAGTGCTCCAACACCCGCGCGCGCCCCGCCCCCCCGTCGCTCCCGTTCGCCTCTAGCGCCCGGAGCGCCTCGACCCAGGCGCCCACGTCCCCGGCGACGATGGTGCCGGTGTCCCCGAGGGCCTCCCGCACCGGCGCGATCCCGCTGGCCAGCACCGGGAGCCCCGCCGCCATGGCCTCCAGCAACGCGAGCGGCATCCCCTCCGTGCGGCTGGGCAGGACAAAACTCCTGGCGTTCGTCAATAACATTCTCTTCTCGGCGTCCAGCCGGCTGCCCGTGAAGATCACGTTCGGCGGGGCCGCCGCCCGCAGCCGGGACACCCATGCGTCCGTGTGGGACGCGGCGCCGGTGAGGACGATCGGATCGCCCCGGTGGTGCCGGGCCGCCGCGACCAGCAGGTCCAGGCCCTTCTCCGGCACCAAGCGCCCGAGGAACAGGTGGTAGCGGCCGGGCTGAAGCATGGGGAACACGCCCGCATCCCAGGCGACGGCTCGGTGCTCGGCGACGCCGTTCGGAATGTGGGCGATCTTGCCGCCGAAGCGCGACCCCCATTCGGCGAGCCCTTTGGACACGGCGATGACCGCGTGCGCGGCGCGACCGCCGACCTCAGCACCCATCCGGAGCGCCGCGCGTGCGAGGGCGCCCCATTTTTCTCGCTGCCAGTCCTCGCCATGCAGCGTCACGACCACCCTGCGGCCGAGCAATCTCGGGATCGGCGCGAGGAGCGCGGGCCCACAGGCGTGGAGGTGCACGATGTCATGCGCCAGCGCCGCCCGCGAGGCGCACAAGAGCGTGTGGACAATCGCCTCGGTGCTCCGGCCGTAGGCCGTGTCCACATCGACAAGGCGGACACCCTCGCGCACGCTGTTCCCGTGCGGGTTGTAGCGCGTGCGGCAATACACGGTGACCTGGTGCCCGGCCTGGACCAGCCGGGGAGCGAGCGCCGCTACAGCCGCCTCGACGCCGCCCTCGACCCCCCAGGGCGCACGCAAGCCCACCATCGCGATGCGAAGCGGCCTCTCGATCAATAGTGTCCCTGCCGAGAAGTTTCTCGCCAGTACAGGCTTCCATACCCGCCCTGCTTTGTGGGGGGCAAGCCCCCCACGCCCCCCGCGAGCCGAGATGCGCTCGAGTACGAGCGCGTGGCCGCTTTCGTCGGGAGTACCCTCCGAAACCGGCCCTCGGCTCGGGTGCGTTTCGGCGCCGGTTGGGGTGGCGAGAAGCTTCGGCGTGTGAGCACTCTAAGCCGCCCCCACCGGGTCCTGCAGCGGGTCCACGCCTGCGTCGATGCACCGCTGCCGGTATTCGTTGACGACGAAGCCGCGAAAGTCGTGGAGGTGGTTGGTGGCCCTGGCGCCGGACCGCTTGAAGCGGCGGGCGCGCACGTCGTCGTCGAGCCAGTGGTACTTCTGGTCCCAGAGTCGGTCCCAACGCGCCTGTAGCGGGGCGTCCCAACGGCGCGCGAGGGGCACCAGCAGAGAAGGGGTCGTGCTGGTGGCAGGCACCGACTCCGCCCTGGAGGCCGCCCATTCAAGGCCTGGAACCCACCGTTGCGCCCAGGGGTTGGCCCGCACGAAGTCGGCGCAGATCGGCCCGGCGAGCGGCACGGCCGTCGCCAGCTCAAAGGCGGTGAACACGTCCTGGTCGTCCAGCGCCAAACTGTCGGTGCCAAGCAGGTAGTTGGTGCAGAACAGACGACGCAGGCCGCTCGGCAGGCCCCGCCGGAACACCTGCAGCGCCGACTTTGCGGTCCACACGCAGCCGGGCTCGATGAGCAGCAGGAAGTCGGCGTCCCCGCCAGGCTCAGCGCTCTGCTTCGCGAGGCCGCCGGTCAACATCACGCCGCGAACGAACGGCATTCGCGCAAGCAGCCTCGCGGCGGCCATCGCGGACGGCCACAGGCGCTCCGCGTGGACGGCCCGGTCGCGGCGGCGCTCCAGGTTGGCGCTGCGGCCGGGCCGGAACAAGAAGCCATCGGCGCTCGCGATCACGCCGCGCTGCTCTCCCTCAGCGACGGCGGCCCCGATGTCCCCGCCGCACATCCAGGCGGCCTCGGAGACCCGAACGGGGTGGCGGAAGACGTCGAAATACAACACCACACGCGCGAGCGCGGCGAGATCTACGTCCTGCATGGGGTCCGAATGTGGCAGATCGACGCTGAACATGTGAAGGGGCGGCTCGCATGACCGAGGTGGTCTATCGCTGCTATCTCGCCGTGGTCGCGGTCCTCGCGATCCACGGGCTGCACCGTCTTGTCCTGCTCTGGGCATTCCGGCGGAGGCGGCCTGACCCCGCGCCCCCGGCCCTCGTCACGCTCCCGTTTGTGACCGTGCAACTCCCGGTCTACAACGAGCGAGACGTGGTGTGCAGGCTCATCGATGCGGTCAGCGCGCTCGATTGGCCGACCGACCGGTTCGAGATCCAGCTGCTGGACGATTCCTCGGACGACACGGCGCAGGCTGCGGCCCCCGCGATCGATCGGGCCCGGGCGCGCGGGCTCCACGCCGTGGCGCTGCGGAGAAACGACCGCGAAGGCTTCAAGGCTGGCGCGCTCGCCTACGGCATGCAACGCGCCCGGGGCCAGTACATCGCGATCTTTGACGCGGACTTTTTGCCCTCGCCCGGCTTCCTGCGACAGACGATCCCGCACCTTGTCGGGGGAAAGAGCATGGTGCAGGTGCGCTGGGGTCATCTGAACCGCGACGCGAACGCGTTGACGCGAACGCAGGCGGCCCTGCTGGACGGGCACTTCGTCGTCGAGCAGCCTGCGAGGCAGTCGGTAGGCGCTTGGTTCAACTTCAACGGCACGGCAGGCGTCTGGAACCGGAGCGCGATCGAGGCCGCCGGCGGCTGGCAGCACGACACGCTCACCGAGGACCTCGACTTGTCCTACCGAGCGCTGCTGGGAGGCGCTGCGTTCCTCTACCTGGAGGGCGACGCGGTGCCGGCGGAGGTTCCCGACAACCTGCCGGCGTTCCTCGCCCAGCAGCGCCGGTGGGCCCGCGGCAGCATCCAGACCGCCCGCAAGCTGCTCCCACGCATCCTCCGAAGCGCACATCCGCTCCGCGTGAAGGCCGAGGCGACAGCGCACCTCGGCGCAAACCTGGCATGGCCGTTGTGCGTGCTTGTCGGGATCTTGCTCCCTTTGGTGGTGCTCACCCGCGGCAGCGCTTCTCTCGGCTACGTGTGGCTCGACCTGCCGATCGTCGGATTTTCGCTGTTGTGCAACGCCGCGTTCTACCGTGCGGGGGGGGCCCGGTGGCGGGACCTGCCGCAGGTCCTCGCGCTCGGCATCGGCATGGCGCCCTCCCAGGCGGCGGCCACCTTCGAGGGCCTGTTCGCGGGCACGGGGGAGTTCGTGCGGACGCCGAAGAACGGCGGAGGCGCCGGCAGCTACCGCGTGAGCCTCTCTCGGGTGCCCGTGGAGCCCGTACTGTCCGCGTTGAACCTCGGGGTCGCCGCGTGGGCGCTGACCGCCGGCCACTTCGACACCGTGCCCTTCCTTCTGCTCTTCGGGCTCGGCTACGGCTGGGTCGGCGTGGAGAAACTACGCCACCCCCAGGGCGATCGGGCGCCGGCCGGAGCCCTACGCCCCGACATCGATGAAGCCTTGGCAGGCAAATAATGGACGTCACCCGCACGGTCAGTGAAGGCATCAAGATCTGGCTCTGCGGGGGCGCGGTGCTGCTCGCGCTCGCCTGGCAGTTTCTCCCGCGCGCCGCCGCCCGGGGCCTGCTCGCGACGCTGCTTGTCATCAGCTTTGCGAACTACGCTCGATGGGGGCCGAAACTATTCGTAGACAAGGTCGATACCTACGACCTCATCCATTATTACCTGAACGCAAAGTACTTCGACGAGCTGGGCTACTACGACCTCTACCCGGCCTGCATCCTGGCGGATCACGAAGCGGGCGGTCCGTTCTTCGATGAAGGCACGAAGTTCCTGCACCAGACCGACGCCGGCCATGAGATGCGGCCGATCTCGGTCGCCATCGATCGCGGAAAAAAGGTCCGCAAGGAAGAATTTACCCCGGAGCGATGGGCGCAGTTCTCGCACGACTTCTTGTTCTTGCAGCGCGAGGTGGACGGCATGAACGACCAGCTCTGGCGCCAGTTGATCCAGGATCACGGCTTCAACGGCACCGTGGTCTGGACGATGCAGGCCGCGCCATTCACCTTGCTGGACGTCGAGTACATCAAGACCCTCGGGTACATCGACTGCGTCTTCTTGCTCGCCGCCGTCGCCGCGGTGGCGTGGGCGTGGGATGGTGCGGCCGCCATGTGGTGCGCCCTGTTCATCGTGTTGAGCTACTCGGCACGTTGGCCGGCGATCTCCTGGGCTTTCTTCCGGTACGACTACGTCTCGTTGCTCGTGATCGCGATGGCGTGCATCCGGAAGGGGCGCCCGATCCTCGCGGGTTTTTTGACCGGCTGGGCTGCGACCCTGCGGCTCTTTCCTGCGCTCTGGCTCTACGGCCCCGGGTTGAAGGGGATGTGGGGCTTGACCCGGAAGAAGGTCCACAAGCCGCTGCTCAGGCTGGCGCTGGGATTTGGCCTCGGCGTCTTCGCCTGGCAGGGCGCCGCCACGGCGATCTACGGCATCGAGACCGTCCGGGTCCATTTTGAGAACATGTCCGACCACAACCAGTCGGAGAACCTGTCCTCTCGCCGGATCGGCTTCGCGCTGGCGCTGCCGTTCCGGGGCGATCTCCTGCCGAAGGCGATCCCCAAGGAGACGAAGCTTGTCATCGAAGCGCAGAAGCCGCTCCGGTTCGGCATCGCGGCGGTGATCCTGCTCGCGCTCTCGTGGGGTCTTCGGAACCGGCGCGACGAAGAGACCTTTGCTTACGGCTTTCTCCCGTTCTTTTTCCTGACCACCGCGAGCTACTACTACTACGTCGTACGCTGGACGCTGTGGGTCTTGCACGCAGGCGCGCTCTGTAAGCCCGAAGCGGGGGAGTCGCGCGCGCGGCACGCCGTTGGCCTCGGGATGCTGGCCGGGATGGAGCTGTTCTCGAACTGGTCCGAGGTCTACCATCCGGACCACCGGGTGTTCCTGATCGGCTGGCTCGCCTGGCAGATCGCGGCGTATGCCGTGGTGATGGCGGTGTGGGTCGGGGTCGAGTCGCACCGAACGACTGCGGAAAAATAGTGCTGGAGAAGGCGCGCCGGGTCGTGCCCGCGAGCCAATGGGAGCGGGCGAAGGCGCTCGCGAGCGGCGATGCCGTCAGCCTCGGATCACGCGACGCGAAGGAGGAGACCTGGTTCGTGAAGGTCCCGCCGCGGCCCGCGCCATGGGAGGTCACGCTGTGGCCCGCCGAGCGGGATTGGTACTGCGCGTGTGAGAGCCCCGGGTGCTTTCACCTCGCTGCGGTCATGATCGCACGTGACTCCGGGCGCTTTCAACAGCGCGTCGCCTCGCGCGTGACCTGGCGGTTGACCCGCAGCCCCGAGGGTTTACGGCTCGCCTTCGACGCCCCGCGCGATGCCGCCTGGACTGACGACGACAAGCTCGTGCAGCGCCTTTGCCGCGAGTGGTTGACCACCGCCGGGAGCGGGCCCATCGTGCCGCGCGCGATCCTCCACGAGGTGCTGGCCGCGCTCGCGGGGCTCCCGCTCACCCTCGACGGGGCGCCCATCACCTGCAAGGGCGAGCCTGTCGTGCCCCGAGCCCTGGTCGAGGACTTCGAAGGCGGCTGGAAGATCCGCCTCGTCCGCGCCGCCGGCATCGACGAAGCGTTCCGCAACGGGGTCGTTCGCCTCGGCACCGTGCTCCAGCCGTTCACCGACGGCGGGCTTGACGTGGAGCTCAAGAACCGGCTCAACAGCGGCGTGACCTTCCGCAAGGACGAGATCGAGAAGCTGGTCACCGTCTGGCTGCCCAAGCTGGAGAAGATGATCCCGGTGCAGCGGGTGTCGGGCAAGCTCCCGCGCGTCGTGAGCGTGCCACCGCGCATCGACTGGGACGTGGTGGCGGGGGCCGGGGCCTCGTTGGCGGTGACGCCCCGCATCGTCTACGGGGACCCGCCCATCGCCCGGGTCGAGCGTGGCGCGCTGGTGCGGATCTCGGGGGACATCCCGGCCCGAGACCTGGGTGCGGAGCGAAAGCTGGAGTCGGAGCTGGGAGAGCTGCGGATGGCGGCGGGGGCGGGCTCGGCGCGCGTGGGGGTCGAGGCGGCGCGCTGGGTCGAGTCGCTGAAGCCAACGGTGCGCACGGTGATCCTCGCCAAAGCCCCACAGTTCCGGATCGAGCGGGGTGCGTTCGACCCCGCGATCACGCTGGGGGAGGACGGAACCTCTGTGCATATCGACGCAGGAGGGGCCGACCCCCGCGCGCTGATCGGCGCCTGGCAGGACCACATGCCGCTCGTGCCGCTGCTTGGGGGTGGCTATCGGCCGGTCCCTCGCGACTGGCTCGAACGGTTCGCCCCGATCCTGGCCGAGCTGCTCGACGCCACGGATCGCGACGGCAAGGTCGCAAAACACCGCGTCGCCGTGTTGCTCGACGCTGCGGACGCGCTGTCGCTGCCCGTGCCGCCCGCCCTTGCCGCGCTCCGGGCCTTGGCCGGGGACTTCGACGCCATCCCGGCCTCCGCCCCGCAGCCCGGGTTTTCAGGCACGCTGCGGCCCTACCAGCAACGCGGTGTCGATTGGCTCCACTGGCTCACGACCCTGGGCGAGACCGGCGGCGGGGTGTTGGCCGATGACATGGGCCTCGGCAAGACGATCCAGTGCCTCGTGCTGCTCCTTGCGCGCCGGTCGGTCGGCCCAGCGTTGGTCGTCGCGCCCACGAGCGTCCTGCGAAACTGGGAGAGCGAAGCGGCCAAGTTTGCCCCGAGCTTGAAGGTGAACGTGTACCACGGGCCGAAGCGCGCGCTGGATGCCACCGCGGACGTGACCGTCACAACCTGGGCATTGCTGAGGATGGACGTGGACGCCCTCGCGGCAGTGGGTTGGGCCACGTTGATCCTGGACGAAGCGCAGGCGATGAAAAACCCGGACTCCCAAGCGGCGGAGGCGGCATGCAAGCTACCGGCCCAACTCAAGCTCTGTGTGACGGGGACGCCCGTGGAGAATCGACTCGAGGAGCTATGGTCACTGTTCCATTGTGTGCAGCCCGGGTTGTTGGGCGGTCGAAATTCGTTTCGGGATCGCTTTGGAAACCCCATCGCCAATGGGAGCCGCCGGGCTCGAGATGATCTGCGGAAGCGGATTCGGCCGTTCGTGCTGCGGCGGCTCAAGTCCCAAGTTGCCCGGGATTTGCCCGCGAGGACGGACCGAGTTTTGAGGTGTACGCTCTCGAAAGAAGAGCGGGCGCTGTACGACTCGGTGCGGTCATTGACGCGGGCGGACGTGGCGAAGATGCTCGGCGGGGGACGGACCCTGCAGGTGCTGGAGGTGCTGCTGCGCATGCGCCAGGCCGCCTGCCATCCGGGCCTGCTGCCCGGCAAGAGCGCAGTTTCGAGCGCCAAGGTCGAGCTGTTGTTGGAGGAATTGGAGGAGATCCTGGACCTGGGGGAAGAGCGCGCGGAGGACGAACCGAAATGGCCGCACAAGGCGCTGGTTTTCAGCCAGTGGACGTCCATGCTGGATCTGGTCGAGCCGGTTTTGGAGGCGAAGGGGATTCCGTTCGTGCGGCTGGATGGCAGCACCGTCGATCGCGCCGCGGTGGTGAAGACCTTTCAGTCGGCAGATGGGCCGCCGGTGTTCCTGCTCTCGCTGACGGCGGGCGGCACGGGGTTGAACCTTGTGGCGGCCGACTATGTTTTTCTGTTGGACCCGTGGTGGAACCCCGCGGTGGAGGATCAAGCCACGGACCGCGCGCATCGCATCGGGCAAGACCGGCCGGTGGTCGCGACCCGACTCGTGGCCGAGGGCACCGTGGAGGAGAGAATCCTGGAGCTTCAAGCCCGCAAGCGGTCGCTCGCCAACGCCGCGCTGGATGATGAGGCGCTGTCGGCTCAGCTCTCGCGGGACGAGATCGCGGCGCTGTTTGAGTAGGCAGGACCGATCCGACGCCATCGGAGACGAGCAAGCATGAGCGATTGTACAGTACACTCGTCGTATGGATCCTGACCTCCGGCGTCTTCTCGCCCGTGTTCGCATCGCCGCAGGGCTCACGGCGATCCCGCTGATCCTGGGCGCAGACTCGGGGGAACCCGGGACCACGACGGAGCAGCGCGTGAGCTGTCTCGACCGTGTGGGCCCGGAGGCGTGCCCGACGCCGGAGGATGCCCTGATCCGGCTCGCGGCGACCGACGAGGGCGGGTGCGCGGTCACGGCGGTGCTGGGCGATGGCCGGCTCAGCTACTTCGCAGACAGCTGTTGCTATGACGTCATCGTCACCTGCACCGACACTGACACAGGGCACCTCTCCTACCGGAACAATGGATGTATGGGCCGTCCTTTCCGTTTGGACGGCGCGATGGCCCGGCCGGGGGTTCGGCGCCGTCCGGCGCGCGTCCTCACCCTGGCGGCCGGGATGGAGCCCGAGAAGCGCGCGGTACTGGAAGCGTTCTGGACGGAGATCGCCATCGCGGAGCACGCCTCCGTCGCCGAGTTCCATCGCGCCGCGCTCGACCTGTTGCGGTTTGGAGCGCCAGAGCACCTGATCGCCGCGACGCAGCGCGCGGCCATCGACGAAGCCCGGCACGCGCGGCGTGCGTTCGAGCTCGCGTCGGCGTACGCGGGCGAGCAGCTCAGCGCGGGACCGCTCCCGCTCCCCACGCAGGTGACCCTGGCCAGCAGCCTGGCCGAGCTGGCCCGCACCACGCTTCGGGACGGCTGCGGCGCCGAGACCTGCTCGGTCTGGCTCTACGCACGGCTGGCGAAGCAAGTGGACGACCCGACCGTCCGCGCCGTGATGGACGGCATCGTGCGCGACGAGACCCGCCACGCCGCTTTGGCTTGGGAGGTCGTGCGGTGGGCGTTGTCCCAGGGGGATCCCGCCGTGGGCGAGGCGATCAGAGAGGAACTCGACGGCGTCCCGCCCCGGCCGATCTCGGTGGCGGTGGCAGACGACCCGGAGCTTCGTCGCCACGGTTGGGCGCCCGCGGAAGAGCAGAGCGACATCGTCTGGGAGAGTTGGCGGGCGGTGGTTCAGCCTGTCGCGTGGGAGATGCTGGCCTGAATCCTAGTTCCCATCATGCACTGGCGCGGTCAGCTCCGCGAAGAAGTCGTGGTCCCAGCAAGGCCGGCCGGCGCAAGTGTCCATCCCGGAATCCGAATCGTGGTGCCGCTTTGGCCTGCCGTCGTCTTGCCCCGTGCGCCCCAGGACCAGCAGCAGCGCGGTCATGGCAGCACCTCCGTCACCCCCGCCGTCTTGCCTCCGCCCGTGTCGCCACCACCGCCAGCCGCACCAATCGGCCCGCGATCGACCCGGGCGACCGGTCCAGGCGCTCGCCAATCGCGGCGAGGGTGTCCCCCGCGTCCCATCCGGCGATCGCCTGGGCTTCTTCCTCCTCCGTCCAGGTTCGCCCCTGCAGCGGCGCGCCGGTCAAGGCCTCCACGACGTCCACAGCCGTCGCCGTTTTGCGTCCCGGCTTCTTCGGTCTGGGCGGCTTCGGTGGCGACAGCTCCTCGACAAATCGGCTCGGCGTGTCGCCAGGCGCGTGCAGGTACGCGACCTCCATCGCGCGGGTGAGCCCAACGTAGAAGATCCTGCGCTCCTGCTCGATCCAGGGGCTCTGCGCGATGCCGCCTGGCTCCTCGCGTGTGCCACAGACCTGCCCCCGCTCCTCGGCAGGGCACGCCCCTTCAATCAAGCCGGGGAGAAAGACATGCTTCCATTCAAGGCCTTTGGCCTTGTGAATCGTGCAGGCACGCACACACGCCATCGGCGGGTTTCCACGCTGGGGGTCGATGTCCTTGACGGCTTGGGCGGCGTCCACCGGCGAGACGCCGGAGCCGCGAAAAAGCGCCCGGAGCGCGTGAAAGCAGGCGATGGCGGTGTCCTGCTCCCGCTCGGACTTCAGCCGGGCGCGGATCTGGTCGTCCACATCCACCTCATCCACGAGGAGATCCAACGCCGCGGCGGCCGTCTTTCGTCGCGCCATCGACTCCAACAGGCGGGAGAGATCGCTCAGCGAACGAAGCGCACCGGGCCCCTGCCCCGCTTGGATCGCGCCAGAACGGTCTCGGAGGACCGCGCGAAGACCTGACCGCCCCAGACGCTGAACTTGCCGGGTGAAAGCCTCCTTCTGGATGTATCGATCGGGCGCGAAGGTCACGGCCCAGGCCTCGTCGAAGGTCACGGGCTCCTCGGTCGCGGCGGCCCGCAAATATCCGAGCGCCAGCTCCGGCCCGCGGCCTGAGCGGAGCAGGCTGACATCTTCGGTGTGGACCGGAATTCCATCGCCGATCATCGCGGCCAGAACCCCTGCCCCTTGGGTCCGGCCCCGGTAGAGCACGGCAATTTCCGCGGGACCCACGCCGTCCGCGAGCAGCTTTCGCACGGCCACTCCCACGTCGTCCACCATCACAAAATGCCCCTTCGCCCCGCCGCCATCGATCCCGCCCTGCGATCGTTCGAGGTTCCAAGCGATCAGTCTGGTCGCGGCTTCCGCGAGGGTGGGCCCAAATCGAAACGTCCGGGACAGGCGATATTCCGCCGTCCGGAGGTTTGGAAACGTCGTCGCGAACGCGCGAAAATATCGCGGATGTCCTCCACACCACTCGTTGATGCCCTGGTCCTCGTCGCCGACCACCATCACCGCGGTGCGCTCGTGGATCAGCCGCTGCACGAGCTCTACGCGCGCAGGGTTCACGTCCTGGAATTCATCAATCAAGAGGTGGTCGATGCGGCCGAGGAGCTGGGGGTGGCGACGCAGCACGCCCACTGCGGTGTAGACCATGTCCTCGTACCCGAGCCGCAGCGTATCCCCGTCCGCCCGCCGCTCTTCCCATGCGCGGTAGGCATCGACCAGGACAGGGTTGGGAGGGTACGCGGCCCGCGCGGGGGGCACGAGGTGACCCTTCCAAAATGCCACAGCCCGCGCGATCTCGTCGGGATCGTCGAATTGGTCACGATGCGCCCGGAACAAATCCCGAGAAAACCAGGTTGGTAGCTCTGGCGTCACCTCGATGGGCCTGGACAACAAACCCGCCCGCTCGGCCACCCGGAGGACCTCCAGGCCCAATGCGTCGAACGTCGAGACGCGGACCGCCTTCGTGCCCAACCGCTGTACGAAGGTCTCCTGCACGGCTTTGTTGAACATCACGACGCGGATGGCCCCGGGGTTCACCTGCTCGAGCAAACGCTGGACGCGACCGACGAGCGTGGTGGTCTTGCCCGCGCCAGGAGCGGCGCGCACCACCGCGTGGAGATCCAGGGGGTGATCGAGCACAGTTTGCTGCTCGGCGGTCCAGTGGATGGACATGGCGGGGGTCTATCTCCGTTTGGGTGGCTCCCCGACCACCTCCGCCAGGTACACGTCGCCCGGTCGCCCGCGGGGTTCTCCCACCCGCACCACATAGGTCCCCGCGAGGACATCGTGTCCGGTGCGCTGGTCGCGCCGGAGGATCAGCAACGAATCGAGGAGCCCCAACGGACCACCGACGTGGGGCACCAAAGGCAGCGCAGAGTAGACGCCCTCCCGAACCAGGAGCGTCCGCACCCAGCCGGCGTGCTCCCCGTCGGCGTTCACCACGCGGATCCCGAGCAGCCGCTTCCCCAAGGACTGGCCGTAGCGCCCGATCAAGTAGCATTGGCCGCAAAGTAGGAGCGCGAGGTAGGCCATGGCGATGCCGATCATCGTGGAGAGCAAGCCAGCGGCGCCGGCGCCGTTGACGAGCTCGGCGCTGACGAGCACCAGCACCCCGGGTGGGCCAGCGATCAACAACCAATCCACGACGCGCGCCAGGAGCCGGGCGCCCCGGTTGGCCAGCTCGGGGCCGGGCGGCGGGGCCGGCGGGGCCGGCGGGGCCAGCGCGATGCCATACATCGGGACGAGGGCGTGCTCCCTTTCGGGCTCGATGCCCTCGGCCGGCGGGCCCCCGTACATCGAGACGTCCGCGTGTTCGCCTTCGGGTTCGATCGGCTCGCCGATTCTCCCGCCGCAGTGTGGACACCGCGCCGTGTCGGGCCGGACGTGGCGCTGACAGGTCGGGCAGGTCGGTAACTTCACGCGGAGATCCTACCCCACCCGCCTCGGCCCACGTCGCCGATTCTCCCGCCGCGCGAGGGCGCGCGCCGGGATTATCGGCCAGTGTTGGCCAAGAAGGCCCGCATCCGCGGGCTTGTGTTCGCGTCCTCTCGGCCGGGTCCGGCGCTACCGCGCCGCTCTTCTGCGCCTCAGGTGCGCCCGCCTTCCGCCCGGGACGCAAACACGGGAGCCAGCTTTGAAAGCGCGCACTTCGTGGCGCCTTCAAAACTGGCTCCGCTCCTCCGGCGCGATCCCCCACGCCGTCACCCTCAAGCCCCCGTTCGGAAACGTCGCCAGGGGCTTCACCCGAGGCGAAACGCGCCGGGCGAGGTCTTGCTCCGGCGCCAGGAACACCACGTGCCAGCTCCGAAACTGCTCGTTGACCACGGTCGCGAACCGGTCGAAGATGTCGCGCGCGGGGATGACCCGGGCGCTTGCGTCGTCGTTGAGACGATGGCCCCAGGGCGGGTTCGTCACGAGGTAGCCGGTCGGCGCTGGCGGCGTGAGCGCGGAGACATCGGCGGCGGACCACTGCACGCTTACACCCGCCCGTTTGGCGTTGGCGAGCGCGGCCTGCACACACTTCGGGTCGCGGTCGCTGCCCAGGATCGCGGAGGGCGGGGAGCGAGGACGGCCGGGCTTCGCGCCCCAGCCTTTGGCCATCGGCCACTCGTGCCAGGCGAAGGTGGTGTTCACAAAGGCGGAGCGACCGGAAGCCCAAAGGGCGGCTTCGATGGGGATGGTCCCCGATCCGCAGAACGGGTCCAGGAGCGGCGCGCTCGGGCTCCAGCCGGCCAGACGGAGGAGGGTCGCGGCGATGTTCTCGCGCAACGGGGCCTTGGACACGTCCGTCCGCCACCCACGCCGGTAGAGCAAATCCCCGCCGGCATCCAGCGATATCGTGGCGCGATCCCCGTCGGCCCGCACAGCGATCCGCTGCGTGAGCCGTGGGCGGGCGTACCGCTCGGGGATCCGCGGCCCCTTGAGCGACTCACCGATGGCCCAGACGATCCGCTTCTGAACGGAGTCCTTGAAGCGCAGTGCGGTTCCCCCGCCGCTCACGGCGACCTCGAGCGTCGCCTCTGGCGCGAGCAGCCCCTTCCAGTTCTGGGCCCGGACCAACGCGGCGAGCCCGTCCGACCCCGAGAATCGACCCTCCACGACCTGCATCAACATGCGGTCCGGTGTCCTGAGCATCGGCATCGCCGTGCAAACGGCCTGTGCCTCCGCTTGGAACCGGACCCAGCCGGGCTGGATCTCGGGGCGGAAGCCGTGTTCGGTCAGCTCTGCGGCGACCGAGGGTTCAAGCCCCGGGTGGGCGATGGCGATCCAGGTGTTCAAGGTCCGGCGCCACTACTCCCGGAGCCGGGTTTCGGCTTGCCCAACTCCCATCGGATCGCAGATTCGAGATCCGGGAACGTGAACCGGAACCCGGCGGCCAGGGCACGTGCGGGAACGGCGTTCTGGCCGCCCAGCAACACCTCGCGGCCCATCTCCCCGAAGAGCGTGGCGACAACGAACGCAGGCAGCCGAAGGAACGTCGGGCGGCGGGTGACCTTGCCGATGGTCGCCATGAACAGCGCGTTGCTCACGGGCGTGGGCGCGGTCGCGTGGATGGGCCCGGTCAGGCCCGCGCCCAGCAGCCAGTGGACGAGGTAGACGAGGTCATCGATGGCGATCCAGGGGAACATCTGCGTGCCGGCGCCCAGCGGGCCGCCCACCCCCGCCAGCACAGGCGGGAGCAGCTCGGCAAGGGCACCGCCGCGCGCGGAGAGCACCACGCCGATCCGCAGGTTCACCACGGAGATACCCGCGTCCTTGGCTGGCTTTGTCGCGTCCTCCCACCGGCGACAGACCTCGGGCAAGAACCCGGTTGTGCCCGGGGTGCTCTCCTCGGTCAACACCTCCTGCCCGCGGTCTCCATACCAGCCCACGGCCGAGGCGGAGATGAACACGCGCGGTCTCGTCTCCAGCTTCGTCAGCGCACTTGCCAGCAACAACGTGGATTGTTCCCGGCTCGCGATGATCTCGGCCTTCCGCGCGGGGGTCCATCGCTTCGACACCGACTCGCCGGAGAGGTGGATCACCGCGTCGATTTTGCCGACCGGAGCGAGGTCGATCACCCCCTGCGCCGGCTCCCAGCGCGCCTCCCCCGCCCGGGGCGCGCGACGCACAAGGCGGATCACCTCGTGCCCGCCAACCTGCAGGAACGCGATGAGCTGCGCGCCGACGAGGCCGCTCGCTCCCGAGACCAGGACACGCTGCGGACCGAGCGGGAACGCGGCATGCCGTGCCAGATCCTCCGCAGTTCGGCGATGCCGGAACGCGAAGCCTCGGGCCAGCCGGGCCTCGACGTCGCCCACCCAGGCGCCGAGGGCACCGAACGGGGCCTCCCACGCGATCTCGTCGCGAAGCTCGCAGGTGGTATCGGTGACCGGAACGAACGTGTGGGTGTGGGCGTAGGTGCGGAAGGGGCCGTGACCCTGGCGATCTACAAAAAAACGACCGGGAACGCCTCCCGCGTGCACCGCCTCCCACCGAATCGGGAACAAGCCGCTGCGAATCACCATCTCAGCTCGGCCCTCGTACACGTCGCCGGTGCGGGAGCGCACCTCAACGCGCTCCCAAGGCGGAACGAGCCGCTCCAGCGCGCCGGGTCGCTCGTGGTACGCGGCGAGCGCGCTGGCGCCAACGGGCAGTGCGCTCTGTCGGACGAAGGTGGGCACCGTGGCCACCTATCCTGGGCCAGCCCGGGCGCCGCGCAGACAGCAACGTCCTAAGTCACTGGAAGGACTTGACCTGGAGCCGGGCTGGCCCCAACCGCACCGTTCCAGGTGGAAGGCGGCGGGCCCGGCGTCTTCGCCGGACCGTCGCATTCCACCGGTAGGAACGGTGCAAAGAGACCGCCGAGCCGCGAGCGAGGTTCGCCGAGCGCGCGGATCGGCGGCGCTTCCCTCAGCCGCCGCTATTGGCGACCAACACCATCATGACAATGCCGACGCCCACTGCGAACACGGTCCCGATGATGCGGATGATCAGGATCGTGCCCAACTTGTCGAGCGCGAGCATCAAGTGGCCGATATCGTCGCCCTGGGTAGCGACGATCTGCTGGAAAGCCTGGGCGACCGCCATGAACAGGGCGCCGACCATGATGCCAACGCCGCCATTGATCCACTTCCCGCCGCACAGGTTGCCCATGGCCGACAGAAAAGTGATGGCAGCGATCACCTTGGCCCAGGTGGCCGCGCTGGCGATCACGGCGTTCTCCTGGTCGTTGAACTCGTAGCCCTTGTTGTCGGACATGTGGGATTCTCCCGGAACGTACAGGTGAAAGAGCTACTGAGCGGCGACCATGGCGAAACCGATGATGAACCCGGCCACCATGCCGATGATCGAGGCGATACCCTCGAGCTTGAAGGCGGCGGCGATCCGGTCCATTGCCACCATCATCAGCGCGATGTCATGGCCCTGCGTCTCCACCACCCCTTTGAGCGACTCGCCGGCCCGGACGTACCAGAATCCGGCGATCAGGTTCGGCAGGAGCGCCACGGCGATCCCGATGCCGACCGCACCCGCCGCGCCGCCCACCACCACCAGCGCGGCCAGGCCGCCGAGCGTGCCCAACGCGCCGAGCGCGACCGATGCGTAGCCATAGACCACCGACCGGCCCGCGGTCCGCTGGATGGTCTGGTTCTCGGTGGCGGAGAATTCGTAGGACATCGGCACCGTTCCGGAAAGTGCCGGCAGGGTCTCACGCCCGGCCCCCCGGTGTCAACCCGGCGAGACGAACCCCGCGAACGCCTCGAAAATCTCCGGGAACGAAGCCCCCAGCTGGTGCCCATCTCGGACCTCGACGAGCGACGCATTTGGGCGCTCCGCTGCCCACCGTCGTGATCCCGCGATCGGGACCACATCGTCTTCCGTCCCGTGCACGATCACCGTGGGCACACGGACGTCGGGCACGCCCCCTGCGTCGATCTCGTCCACATCGTCCAGAAATCCGATGTCCACGCGCCCCATCCTGCCGAGCGCATGGTCCTCCACGGCGAGCCAGCCCCGCTTTCTCCATCCCTCCACCGCGTTCGGCAGGCGTCGCTTCCAGCCCTCAGCGAGGCCGATCGCGGGCGCGAGCAAGCCGAGCCCGACGATGTTCGGGTTTCGCTCCGCGACACGAAGCGCCACCCAACCTCCAAGGCTGGAGCCGATCAGCACGGCCGGCTCCCCTCGAAGCTGCGCCTCGACGTGCGCGATCATGGCGGACCCTCGAAGGTGCTCGAAGCTTGGCACGCGCAGGTTCAGCCGCTCCACAAAGCGCCCACGCTCAGCGAAGTGGGCCGCGATGGCGACGCCCTTGGACGAGTCGGGCCCAGATGCGAAACCGTGAAGGTAGAGCGTTCGCAACGGCCCTACGGCGCGGGAGTGGCCGCAGCGGCCTCCGCCTTCTTGATGTTCCGCACCGCCTCGAACTCCCGCTCCCAACCCCGGAGCTGGTCCAGGACCACCGCGAGGTTCTTCCGGTTCATCTCCTCCGGGCGCTCGCGCTGCAAGTCCGCCATCGTGCGAGCGACCTCCTGCATCCGCTCACACAGCTCCGCGAGCTTGGCGATGTCGCGCGTCTGCCGGGCTTGCCCCGCAAAGTCCTTCCGGAACGCCGCGAGGAGCTGGTTCGCGTCGTCGCCGATGGCTCCCGCCACCTCGCGGGTCGTGCGCGCCATGCGGGCCCGCTCGATGTTGGCGCGCTCGTCGTTGTGATGCCGGATCCGCTCGGCGACCTTCGCCAGGTTCTGGGCGTGTGCTTCGGTCTTCACGCCCTGGTCGCGAACCGTGACCATCTCGGCATGCAAGCCCTGCAGCGAGCTCAGCAAACGCGCGAGGAGCCCCGGACGGCGGGAGTGGCGAGGCTTCTCCGCAAAGTGCAGGCGGTAGAGCGCGAACTGGTGGTTGGCGAGGTTCGCGAGCAACCGCGCCCGCTCGGCAGGCGACACCCTGGCCCGCGCCGAGGGGATCTCGCCCAGCTCCTTCTTGTACATGGCCAGGTGCTCCTCCATCCGCTTGACCTGATCCTCCAAGCCCGCCTTGCCGCGCGCCAGCGCGATCCAGCCCTCTTGCTCGGCGACGATGGAGGCCAACAACGCGACGTCCCGCGTCAGCCGATTCTGGCCTGCGAAGTCCCGATTGTACCGGTAGAACGTGAGCAGCGCCCACTCCGCCGCGGTCCAGGCCGCCTGCATCTCGGGGCCGCCGGACTGGATCTTCGCGATGTTCTCGCGCTCGGCCGCGTACAGGGTCTTCCATTCGCCGAGCGTCTGGCGAAGCCCATCGGCATCGGCCGGGAGCGATGCGTGCAGGCTCTCCGCATCCGCGATCAGCTTGTCGAGCGCGGCAATATCGCGGCTGGCGCGGGAGCGGCCAGCGAACTGGCTGCGGTAGCGGTTGTGGATGGCATCGGCCTGGGCGGTCATCGCTTCGAGGGACATGAGAGCTCCGAAAGGGGCGGGAGGGTATCGTGCGGCCCCATCCTTCGCACGGGATACCCTCCCGGCAATGCGCGTTCTGGTCATCGAGGACGGTGAGGAGTACACCCGCACGTTGACGCGGTTCTGCGCCGATGTTTTCGAGTTCACGCGGGTGGGCGACGGCTACGAGGCGCTGGCCCTGCTCGCCGGCGAGCACGCGTTCGACCGCATATTCCTCGACATGCGCTTCGATCGCGTGGCGCCGGCCGCGCTCTTGGGCGACCTGGCCTCGACCGCCGAGAGGTTCAATGGCGACCCCCACCGCGCGCGTCAATTCCTGGAGGACAACCAGGGGGCCTACATCCTCGCGGCCTTGCGGCAAGCAGCGCACGACCTGCCGGTGGTGTTCTCCCACGATTTTGACGCCGAGCCGAAGCGCTGGGCCACGCTGTCCAGGATGTACGCCCCGGTTCGCTACCTGCCGGACAACGCCTCGGCCGACGACATTCGGGCGGCGCTGCTGGGGTTGTGACGCCGTCCAAAATGCAACAAAAGTGACTGCCTCACTTTTGTTCTATCGCGGACCGAACGCGGTCTCCGAGGGCGACGAGGGCATCGAACTTCTGGCCATCAGAGAGCGCTTTCCCCTCGATCGCGAGACGAAGGCCCGCGGGCGAGACCAGCATCACGAGCGCCGGGCCCGACCAAGCCGACAGGGCATCGCGCACGGCGGCGTTCAACATCCCGGAGACGAGCGCCGGATCGGTGGTGATGACCGCGTTCTTGCTGTCAAAGCGTGCATCTCCGGTCGCCATGGCGTGGAGCGCTGTGATCGGGCCGATGTCCTCGCCCAGCATCTCGGTGAGCGCGCGCTCCAAGAGCGGCTGGAGGAAGCCCGCGCCCATCTGCATCACCTGGGGCGGAATCGGCTTGCCGGGCTTCACAGCGAACAGTCCGGCCTCCAATGCCGGCGACTTCGCGCTCCACGAGGTCCACAGCCCCCCCTTGCTCCGGGCCGGGCCGTCGCCAGCGCTGCGGGGCAATCTCCGGACGACCCGCAGCGTCCACGTGGCCCCCGACGGCTCCAGCCGGATCTCCTCCGTTCGACCAGGCTCTCCGCCATCGGACAGCGACCACCCACGCGCCGTCGCCACCCGCTGCAACGCTGCCCGGTCCACCCGGTCGACGCGAAAAAGCACCGTCGCCGCGATGGCCGCCATCACGCTGCACAACACCACGAGGGCCAGGACCACGACCGTCATCGACGCTCCTTGCGCCGACCCGGGAACAGGAACGGTGCGCTCGCGGTTAGTATCCGCCGAGCCTTAGGAGCCGTCATGCTTTCCGCCCTGATCACCGTCACCCTGCTGTCCGGGCTGGCCCACGCCAAGAAGGCGCCAAAGACCCCGCCCGCGCCGATCCAGGGCTGGCACCGAGAGGAAGGCTGGGCCGGCGATTGCTTCTACCCCAAGGACTTTGCTTCGCTCGGCGAAGGCGACCGCCGGGCCGCGCGCGCCGACACACTCGCAGCCATCAAGACCCAGTGGACCGGCGGACGGGACGACGGCGTGACCTTCGACGAGAACGTCGTGGAGGACGTGGACATGACGTTGCTCGGGCTCCCTGCGAAGATCGAGGCCGTGTCCAAGGAGAACCTGACGCTTTGTACGACTGCGATGCAGACGAAGAACATGGGCGCGTGGGAGGCGTGGATGGGCAGCTTGAACGGCAAGCTGAACGAGGGCGAGTGCAACACCCCGCTGGTCTACACGACCTTCGACTACCTGGAGATCGGCAACGGCTGGCAGCGTCCCGTGTCGATGTGCAAAGGGGACATCGCGCACATCTTTGGCACCTCGCAGGACCGCTACAAGATCAGCGAGAAGGGCGAGTGGATGAACATCGATGGCAGCAAAGAGGTCGCGATCGGCAGCGAATGGCCGTGCAACATCGAGGGCTGCACCATCGGAAAGCTCGTCGGCAAGTTCACCGGTGAGAGCGGCGTGGAGCTGCTCTTCCCGATCGGCGTGGACAAGATCTTCGAAGCGCCCGAGAACGGTGTGTTGATGTACACGATCAACGACACCACCTGGTACGACAACAAGTGGTACTCCAACGGGCGTATCGACGATCACACCGCGGTCACCATTGAGCCGTCGGGCGGCCTTCAATAAATGGCGGATGCGGCGCCCCGCAGACCGTTCACGCGCCGGCTCGCCTTTGTCGCGACCACGCTTTTTCTGTTCCTCGGAGGCAGCGAGATCGCGCTCCGTGTGGCGGGCTGGCCCAAGAAGGACGGGACCAAGGAGTTCACCCACGCGCAGATCTATTGGTCGCAGCCGTCCAACCAACACTTGGAGCCCATCAACCACAAAGAGACCGGCGGCATCTTTCGCGTCTCGACAGACGCGAACGGCCTCCGCGCCCCGCTGCACAGCGAGCAGAAGCCGGACGGCGCGTTTCGGGTGATGACGCTTGGGTGCTCAACGACCTTCGGCTGGGGCGTGAACGACGAAGAGACCTATCCGTACCAGTTGGAGCAGCTGCTCGGCGCCGCAGGGCACAAGGTCGAGGTGATCAACGGGGGACAGCCCGGGCACACCAGTTTTCAGGGGTTGTGGCTCTGGACGGAAAAACTGGCCGCCTACAAGCCCGATCTCGTGATCTTTGGGTACATCGTGCAGGACAGCCGCTCGGTCGCCTACTCAGACAGCTCGCAGGCCGTGCTGGAGCGAAACCAGGCCTTCTTCAAGCAGAATCTGCTTTACAACTTGCGGATGTATCTGTTCCTTCGGCAGGCGATCGACGACTACAAGCGCGAGGCGAAGGATCAACCAGGCGAGGGCGGGGTCTATCGGGTGTCTCCTGAGGAGTATGTGGAGCACCTTCGTGCGTTTCTGCGCCTCACCGACGACGCGGGGGCGAAGATGATGCTGTTCGGATACCCCCTGGAGCGAGAGGGCTATACCGGCACGCACCGTCGGATCCTCCACGCCGCCGCCGAGAACCTGAGCCTACCGCTCTACGATCCCCAGCCCGAGTTCGAGCAGTTCACCGCCCAGGAGACACTGTATTTCCCGCAGGATCGGGGGCACGCGAACGTCGCCGGGAACGCCAAGATCGCGCAGGGGGTGACGCAGTTCTTGATCGGGCACCAGTTGGTGAAGTAGCGACTACACCGCCCCGTTCGCGCTCAACACCATCGTCAGCGGCAGCACGATCGTCTCGCCGCTGTCGGTGCGGACCGACGCTTCCAGATGGACCGACTTGCCCGAGTAGTTGCTCGGCAGCTTGAATCGGAAGCTGCCGGCCTTGGCCTCGCCGTTGGCTGCGACGACCTCGTACACGGGCATCGGGCCCATCCGGGACATCATCTCGCGCTCGGGGGTCGGCTCGTAGATCGCGGTGAGCTCCGACCCGTCCAGGGTGCCGGTCACGCGCGTTGCCGGGGAGCTGCCGCGCTTCATGAGCACGTCGACACCCACCCCGCTGGTGTTCACGAGCACCAGCTCCGCGGTGAGCACGCCGCCCTTCACGGACAGGTTCCACTTGGCCCCGAGCGTGGCGGGCGCGGCCTCGGCGATCGTGGCCTGCGCGGACTGCGTGGGCGCGGGCGACTCAGCGAGCGCGGGGTGGGCGGCGGCGAAGAGGAGAGACGCGAAGGTCAAGGCGCGGACGTTCATAGAGACTCCAGGGTCACGGGGGCTGACAACGGACGCGCGATAAGGTTCCGTCATTCACCCCGGATCGCCGCATCGCCTCGCTCGCCCATGGCCTCTGGCACTTCTCGGTCACTCAGCTCATCGACGAGGATGGACGCCCTGTGGCCGAGGTCGCCTCCCCGAAGTTCTCGGAGACCGTCACCGAGATGGCGATCTGCCCCTACGCAGATGTGCGGACGGGCGGGGCGATGAACCGGTCGGCCCTGCGCCAGATGACCGCAGTCTGGCCCGATCTGCTCGACGTGCTCTCGGTCCTCGCGGGTCCGAGCCCGACGGTGGGGCAGGCCTGGGCGGCGGTCATCACCGGCGTGGCGTTGCCGCTGGTCGCGCCCACGCCCACGCCTCGTTTGACGGCGGCGCTGTTCAAGGCCAGCCTGGGGCTCTCGCAGGTGCTCTCCGCCATGCTCCTGACCGCCGACGGGGTGGCAGACGCGCCGTTGACCGCGCTGGGCGACGCGCCGGGCTTTTTCACCGCCCTGGACGAGGGCAAGTGGCTCGTCGGCGCCGAACAGGTATGTGCGGGCACCCGACCGATGATCGAGCAGGCGTTCGAGGCCCTCGCCGGATCCTCGACGCCCGTCTGTCCCGCGGAGATCGCGGTGCTCCTGCCGAAGGTTCGCACGGCCCCGGAGATCGTCGCCTTGCACGTCGCGCACCTGGCGTCGCTGCAAGCCGCCGCGCGGCGCGGCGATGGGCCGAGCGTCGCCGTGACCCAGCCCTGGCTCCGGGCGGTCCTCGCCTTGCCGAACCGCCCGGCCGAGCACGCTCTCCGGCTCTTTCCCACGGGTTGCGCACCCGCGTCGCTGCGGGCCTACCTGGACGCGCCACGCACGGACCGCGCCGCCATGGACGCCGCCCTCCAAGCGGCGCTCTCGGCGGATACGCTCCGGACATGATCCTTGCCTTGCTCCTCGCCCTCCCCGCCCAGGCCGCCGAGCAGGCGCTGGTCTACGACCTCTCCGTCGAGGGCGCCGCCGTCGGGACGCGGGAGGTCACGATCAAATACCTGTCGAGGCCTTCGGGCGAACGGCACGTCCTGGAGAGCTTCACGCACATTGAGGCGGCAGGCATGGTGTTGGAGTCGCGGGGGTCGGGGCTCTCGACGCCGACGACCGCGCAATTCTCCTCGATCACCGAGCGAAGCGGCACCCGATCGGCGGTCGCGGCCCAGGAGCTGCCCGAAGGCGGCTGGCAGGTGACGGTGACCTCCGGCGGCAAGCAGACCGAGCGGGGCGAGCCCAATGTACGGCTCAGCACGCTCGACCTGATGGACCCGGGGCGGGTGGGGCTCCTCGCGGGAGCCGGCACGTTCGGGCTCGTGATCGCCGAGACGGGCGACGTGGTGACCGGCACGCTCGGCGAGGGGGAGCCGACGACGGTGAAGGTCGGAGGCCAGGCCGTGGAGGTCACTCGGTACGCGCTCACCGGGGGCAACGGCACGGCCCGGTTCTTCGTGGACGCCGACGGTTTGCTGGTACGAAGCGAGGTACTCTGGCTCGGCATGACGATGATCGGGAGCCTCCGGGATCTGCCCCCCGCGCGCGACTATGGCGTGGTCGAGACCATCGAAGGCTTGAGCGGCGGCGTGAAAGAAGGGGATCTTTAGCGTCGATTCTTGTCACAATCCCTGTTCTCCAGCGATAGTGGGCGCCTCCATGTCGATTCGCGAATCGCGCCCTGCCCTCCCCGCCGACGCCGGCGAGCGCTGGGCCGCCGCTCGGGACTTCGTCGCGCGGTGTCGGGCCTGGTCGCAGGCCGAGCTGCTTCGTCGGGAGGCCGCAGGCCGGGACTGCTCGGAGTGGCTCGTCTACCTGAAGTTCACCGAGCATACCCTCGCGGAGCTCGACGCTGGCACGCTCGATCCCTGGTTTCAGGCGGAGCCGTCATGACGCTCGCGTTGCTCTCGCTGCTGGTGGGGTGCGACTCGCCGCGGATGCTCGAGGGTCAGGTCGTGGACATCTGGGGTCAGCCAGTGGCAGACGCCACGGTGGTCATCGAAGGCGTGGTCGCGCGCTACCACGCGGATGAAACCGGCAAGTTCTCCATCCCGACGGAGGCGCCCGTCAAGCGGGCGATGGCCGGCAAGGATGGCTACATCAAAGAGGTGGCGGACCTCCCGGAGATCGCCGAGGACGCCGACTACGACAAGCTCACGTTCACGCTCTACCCCGAGCCCGAAAAGCCAGGGTTCTACGCGATCGGCGCCACGGCCTACATCTCTGTGCCCGCCCAACGCATTCGCATGGTCGCCACCGAGCTGCGGCACTTCGCGGGGATCCGGGACATCCCGACCGACGCGATCCCCGGCGCCAAACCTGCCAGCTTCGTGTTCACGTCCATGCTGCGGCCAAGCGAGCTGGCCAGGATGAACCTGCACCTCTCCAAGTTGAGCTTTGTGAACAAGGCCTCGGTGAAGGGCGTGCTCGGGCCGACCGACGCCACGGTGAACCTCTGGATCGCCGAGAGCGAGGTCGCGTTCGATCTCGAGTCGCTGCCCTCGCGGGACGACTACCTGATCAGCACCCGGGACAAGCTGGGGCCCGGCGTCTACGCGTTCCACGCGCAGGACGTGCTGAACGAAGAGGACGAGCGCGTGCTGATGAACCTCCCGAAGGAGATGCAGGTCGCGTTCCCGTTCGAGGTCTTGTAGGGATCAACCCCGCGTATTCGGCTTGGCGACCCGCCGATCGGTCCGCGTCCTGGCGGCCCGAGGCGCCCGCTTCTCCGGCCTGGCGCGCTCGGCGTGCAAGCTCTCGCCGGTGTCGAGCCTGCCGCCGCGGGCCATGCGCTCGATCTCCTTCAGCTTTCCCTCGTCCTTGGGGGTGATGAAGTTGTAGACGGTACCGGCGGTGAGCGTGCCGTCGGGGGTCAGGCGACCGATGCGCCCAATGCGGTGCAGGTACTCACTTGGCCGCTCGGGAAGGTCATAGTTCAGCACGAACGCGAGATCCGGGATGTGCAGGCCCCGGCCGCCGAGCTCGGTCGTCAGGAGGATGCGTCCCTCGCCGGCCCGAAAGCGCTTGAGGGCGGCCTGACGCTCGCGGGGGAGCCAGGCGCCGTGCACGACGACGACGGAGTGGCCTCGCTCGGTGAGCGCGGCGGCCACCTGGTCGGCGGTCTCGCGGCGGTTGGTGAACCCGATGCCGCGGGCGGTGGGGGGGAGGGCCACGAGGATGTCGCTGGCGCTGTCGGCCTTCTCGGTCCAGCGCAGCCGAAGGTTGCGGATCACGATGCCCGCGGGGGACTTGTGGGCGTCTTTGGCTTCGAGCAACGCGGGCTTCTCAGGCCGGCTGTTGGCCCACGCGCGGATGGGCTCGGGCAAGGTGGCGCTCACCAGCACGAGCTGACGCCCGGGGGGGGTGCCATCGACCACGGCGACGGTGTCCTCCCGCTGTCCAAAATCCAGCAGGGTGTCCGCCTCGTCGACAACGATCACGCGCACGTCGGAGAGATCGACGGTGTTGGCCGCTACGAGCGTGCGGAGGCGCTGGGGGTTCGCGATCAGGATCTCGCAGGGGGTGGCCAACTGCCGACGTGTGTCTGCCGGGGTTTGACCACCGGATACCGACCGGACGCGCAGCTTCACCCCGTGCGCGACCAGCTTGATCGCCTTCTCGCTCTGCACGACGAGCTCGCGCGTAGCGGTGAGAACCACGGCGCGCGGTCGGGCCGCAGTCGTCACCATGCCCTCGGCATCCTCGATGGCGCGCAGCCGTTGCAGCAGGGGCAGACCGTACGCGAGCGTCTTTCCGGACCCGGTGGGCGCGAGGCAAAGGCAGCTCGCACCCCCCAAGATCGCGTGGATGCAAAGTCGCTGTACCGGCGACGGCTCGGTGAGGTGCGCCTCTTCCAGGCAACGAACGAGGCCGGGGAGGAGGCCGAGGGAGGCGAAGGTCTGCGACATGCGGGCGGATAACAGGCCAGCCCCCGCGATCCTCGTCAGTCCACCCCGTACACGTTGTCCGCGGTCACGATCACCGCATCCCCCCCGCTCTGGTCGTGGGCCACGAAGGAGAGCCAGCCGCCGGTGAGATCGTCCACGTGGAAGCTGTCCACTTCGACGCCGTTCACATAGGCGTAGAGCCAGTCCCCAGAGTGGTAGAGGCCCAAGCGATTGGGGAACCCGAAGCCCTGATAGCCGGCCGAGGTCGGGCGCCAGTCGTGAAGGGACGTGCTCACGCCCCCGTCGAGGCGGCCCATTTGCAGCCGGAAGCCCTGGTCCTCGGTGATCCAGGCATAGAGCCCATCCTCGCAGGTGAGGGTCAGGCAGACCTGAACGCCGAGGGGGGCGTCGGTCGGACCAGCCACCCGGGTGAGATCCACCTCGATGCGCCAGGGCGCCTCCCAGAGCGTCTCTTCGTAGGTGAACAACGGGCGGTCATCGGCGCCGTCGCCGGTGAACGTCACGGCGTCAAGACTGGCGACCCAGCCGGGGTCCGCCACCCAGCCGCGGGCGCCCCCTGTGAAGTCAACGGCGCCGGGGAGGACTTGATCGCAGTCGTCGGCGACGCCGTCGCAGTCGTTGTCCAGCCCGTCACACACCTCGGGGGAGGCAGTGCCCACGTTCGGGAGGCTGTCGTTGCAGTCTGCGGCACCGCAGGCGGTCGCGGCCTCGCCGTCGCCGTCCACATCCGCGTCGTAGAGGTCCCCGTCGCAGTCGGCATCCAGGCTGTCACACTGCTCGGGGAGGCCACCGCTCTGGTTGGGATCATTGTCGTTACAGTCATCGCCCCCGCACGCGACGTCCAAGGCGTTGTCGAGATCGTCGTCCTTGTTGTCGATCACGCCGTCGCAATCGTTGTCGATGCCGTCTGCACACACATCCGTGAAGCCGACGGCGCTGGTGGGATCCTGGTCGTCGCAGTCCCCGCCGCCGCACTCCAGGGGCTGGGAGCCATCGTCGTCGTCGTCCTGGACGTCCATCGTCCCGTCACAGTCGTTGTCGATGCCGTCGTCACACCAGTCGGTGGCGGAGGGCCCGAGCGTCGGGTCGGTGTCGTCACAGTCGTCGCCGCCGCAATCGGGCGCGTAGTCGCCATCCCCGTCGGCATCGACGTCGTTGGTCAAGCCATCGCAGTCCTGGTCCACGTCGTCGCAGAACTCGGGCTCGCCTGGCTTGACGTAGGGATCGCTGTCGTCACAGTCGGTCCCCCCCTCGCACTCATCGGCGAAGAACCCGTCCCCATCGGCGTCCTCTCCGTCCACGCTGCCGTTGCAGTTGTTGTCGACCGCGTCGTCGCAGTCCTCGGCGACGTCGGGCCCTAGCGCGTCGTCGTCGTCGTCACAGTCCGGCCCGCCGCAGAGCGCGTCCACCGCGCCGTCGGTGTCGGCGTCCTTGTCGTCCACCTCGCCGTTGCAGTCCTCGTCGGCGAGATCGCAGCTCTCAGGGGCGCCCGGGTAGATGTCGCCGCGGGTGTCGTCGCAGTCGTTGCCGCCCGGACAGGCATCGGAGGCATAGCCATCCGCGTCCACATCGACGATCTCGGCGTCGGTCGCGTCGTCCACCCCGCCATCGCAATCGTTGTCCACGCCGTCACAGACCTCGGTGGCCCCGGGCTTGATCTCGGCGTCCAGGTCGTTGCAGTCCGTGCCGTCGTCGCAGAGGTTCGCCGAGAAAAAACCATCGCGATCGTTGTCGGAGGGGCACTTGGTGCACGCGAGGAGCGCGAGAGCCAGCGCCGCGAGCGTCATTTGATCCGCCGGGAGACTTCTTTGAAGAGCGGCGTGCCGGCGCGCTGGATGAGCCCAAAGAGCACGGTCTCCGACGAGACGATGACGGCGCCGGACCGCGCGCAAAGCGCGAGCCCCCGGTCACGATCCACGGCGTGTCGGGAGAGGCAACCGTCCGCCACGATGATGACCCGGTTGCCCTTGGCGAGCAGATCCATCGCGGTCAGCGCGACGCAGATGTGCGCCTCCATCCCGACGATCAGCACCTCGGGCCGCGACCTGGGGTGAATCCCGACCTCGCGTTCGGCCGAGAAGGCGAGCTTCTCCACGCACACGGCGGTCGGCGGCATGATGAGGGCGGGGATCGTCGGTCCGATGCCACGGGGGTACTGCTCCGTCACGGTGATGGGGAGCCACAGTTCACCGGCCAGATAAAGCAGGTTGTTCACCGCGGTCACCGCCCGGTCTCGCTCGCCGTCCGCGTGGCCTTCGGGCATGGCCGCGAACAGTTTTTCCTGGAAGTCAATGACGAGGAGCTCAGTCTGCGCGGCGTCGAACATGCCGGAAGGGTAACGGCCCGGCGGGTCGGATACACGTCCGCGATGACAAGCCTGCTCCTCCTGCTCGTCGCCTGCGCGCCCGAACCGGGGACGTGTGAGCGCGCAGCGGGCGTGTTGACCTGCTCGGCGAACTCGGATCGGGTCGGAGAAGATGGCCACCAACGCCGGGTGATGTGGCAGATCCCCCCCGGGACCGCGCCCGACGAAGGGTGGCCCGTGGCGCTCCTGTTTCAGGGATCTTTCGCCTCGGCCCCGACGTTCTGGACGGGCTTCGGCGCCGAGCCGATGGGCGGAATTCACCAGGTCGAGCTCACCGAGCAGCTCCTTGGCGCTGGCTTCGCGGTGTTCACGCCCTTGGCGGTCGCCGGCGGGCTCTGGTGCTGGAACACCAACGTCGTACCGTGGGCGGATGACTGGGAGAACTCCCCGGACAAGAGCGTGATGGACGTGCTCATCCTGGAGATGGAGGAGGGTCGTTTCGGTCCCTTGGACACCTCTCGCATGTACGCGGGGGGCATCAGCAGCGGCGGGTACATGACCAGCCGGATGGCCGAGGCATACCCCGGTCGCTTCTCAGCCCTGGCCGTGATTTCGGCAAGTTGGGCGACGTGCGCAGGTGCGATCTGCACGGTGCCGTCGAGCATGCCGGCGGATCACCCGCCCACATTTTTCGGCCACGGGGAGACCGACGTGGTGGTGCCCATCGCGACGATGAAGGACTACCGGGACGCGCTCGACGATGCGGGGTTCGAGACTGAGACGATGACGATGCCGGGGAAAGGCCACACGTGGTTTGACGGCGAGGCGGAGGCCGTGGTCGCTTGGTTTGAGGGGCACTGATCACCAGCCCGCTACGCCCAACCGCTCAGCCTCCCGCAGCCCCGACAAAACCGCTGCATGAACATTCCCATAGTATTCGCAGCAGGTGCCCTCCCCCGCGAACAACAGCCGTTCCGGGCCTCCAATACAACGACATCCACGCCGGCGTCGGTAAGCACCCTGGCGGCGGTGAGCCCGGCCATCCCAGCGCCGACCACCATCACCCGCAACGCATCCCGGCGCGGGAGGATAGCGCGCGGGGCGACGACCCAGCGAGTTACAATCGTGCCATGGCGACCTCTTCGTCCCCAATCTCCCCGCGCGCCGCAGAGCCCGCGGCGGTGATCCGCTACCCCGATTCGGACGGACTGCCGATGTCTGACAACACGCTCCAATTCGACTGGATTGGGCGCATGAAGAACGGTTTTGCCTCAGCGTGCCCAGATGCGTTTGTCGGGGGCGATCTGCTCTGGTACTTCCGAGAAGGGGACCCGACGGCGCGGATCGCTCCGGACGTGTTGGTCGCGTTCGGCAGACCACGCGGGGATCGCGGCTCCTACATGCAATGGCGCGAGGGGGGGGTGGTTCCTCAGGTCGTCGTGGAGGTGTGGTCGCCGGGGAACTCGTTCGCGGAGCAGCTCAGAAAGCTCCAGGACTACGATGCCCTCGGCGTCGAGGAGTTCATCGCCTACGACCCCGACCGCAACACGTTCGCGGCGTTTGAACGCGCCGCCAACGGCAGGCTGGAGATTGTCGCGGCGACTGAGCCTTGGGTGAGCCCTCGCACCGGCTGCCGCTTCGTCCCCGGCAAGGACACGCTGCGGGCCTACGGTCCCACCGGTGATCTTTTCCGCACGGGCGAGGAGATGCGCACCGACGAGCTGTTGCTCGAAGCCCGCCTCCGCGACCTCGCCGCCCGCGCGGAAGAGCAGACCGCCCGCGCGGAAGAGCAGGCCGCGCGCGCCGAAGAGCAGACCGCCCGCGCCGAAGAGCAGACCGCCCGCGCCGCGAAGCTTGAAGCCCAGCTCCGGGCGCTCGGCATCGACCCGGCTGGCTGAGGCGAGGAACTTCGGGGTGTGAGCACTACCGATCCAAATCCGTCTTCGCCCCCACAAACGGAAACACCATGTGCTTCCAAAAGCCGTCCTCCACATAGTCGCCTTTGACCCCGTACTGGTCCGGCCACTTGCGGTCGGCGTGCACGGCGGTGCCGAACAGGTGGTCGAGGAACGCAAAATGCGCGGCGTAGTTCTTGTCGATCGCCTCGCGATCCTGGGAGTGGTGCCAGTGATGAAAATTGGGCGTGACGATGAGGTAGCGGAGCGGTCCCAGGCGAATGTCCACGTTGCAATGGTTGAACACGGCTTGAAAGCCCACCACCACGATGTAGGCGTCGATCACCTCTTTGCCGAAGCCGAGCACATAGATCGGCGCGAGGATGAGCGTGCGGGTGAGGATGAGCTCGATCAAGTGTTGGCGCGATCCGCAGAGCCAATCCATGCTCTTGGCGCTGTGGTGGACCGCGTGCAGCCGCCAGAGGATGGGCACCTCGTGGTAGGCCCGGTGGGTCCAATACTGCACCAGGTCCGCTACCAGCAGGATCAGCAGCAGGCCGACCGGAAGGGGCAGCGCGGCCACCCAGCCTTGGATGCCGTCCTTCACAGCCCACCCGAAGAACCGAAAAACCATCAAGTTGGTCACCAGCAGGATCAGCCCGACCACGAGGTGATTCACGATGAAATGGTAAAGATCCGTCTGCCAGGCGGCCCGAAATATCGGCTGGTCCCGACGGAGCGGGAACAGCTTCTCCAAGAAGATGAAGAGCAGGCCGGACCCGAGCAGATCGAGGATCAGCCAATCGACGCCGACGTAGGGCACGTTGTCCGCGAAATCGGCGACCGGTACTTGATGCCCGCCCAGCAGCGCCGCCGCCAGCACGCAGCCAAACGCTGCCGCGGACAGCCAACGAACGCGTCCGCGCACGAGGTTCATCACCGCGGCACCCCCGGCCAGCACCATCGACCAGAACAACACACGTCGCAGTACTTCCACGTCGTAGGCCTGCCGGAGCTCCGGGGTGGTGAGCTGAGCGGGGAAATGAAACGCGACCACAGCCAGCAGGCACAGGAAGCCGACCACCAGCGCAAACACGCCGGAGACGACCCCCACGCCCCGCGGCATGTGGCCGTGAGACTCCGAGAGGTCGATGAGCTTGTCGAGGGGAGAGGGTTCGGGGTCGGCCATCGGGCGGGGTTATCCGGGTGGCGCCCGCACCATCACGGGGACCGCCCATCCTCCCGGCCACACTGCAGGTTCGCCGGTACCGCCCGATCGATCTGCTTTGGGTACGCCAGCTTCAGGTTCGCCATGATCTCGATGAACTCCTCCCGCGACTTTCCTCCTCCAAGGCGTACATTCATGGCGTTCTCCTCCTTGACGGTCGAGACGGTCCGACCCTTGTAGTCGTGCGCCGGGTAGACCAGCGTGTCGGGGGGTAGGCTCAGGATCTGCGCGTGGACGCTGTCGTAGAGCCGGCCTGGGTCGCCTTGCTGAAAATCCGTTCGTCCGCAGCCGCCAATGAGCAAGGCATCCCCGGTGAACACTCGGTCCGCCGCAACGTAGGCCACGCAGCCGCTGGTGTGTCCGGGCGTCTCGCGCACCTCCAGGTCGATCAGGCCCACCTGGACGCGATCCCCGTGCGTCACGGGACGGTCCGCGCAGGATGCGCCCCCGTCTCGGTGCACGACCGTCTGGCTCCCGAAACGCTCGCGGAGCGCTGCGCCGGCCGTGACGTGATCGGCGTGGACGTGCGTTTCGAGGGTGTAGGCGAGCGAGAGGTCGAGATCCGCGAGCAGCGTCGCGTAGGTGTGAACCTCCTCGACGACCGGATCGATCAACACCGCCCGGCGTGTGAGCGGGTCGCCGAGCAGGTAGGTGTACGTGGAGGAGAGGGGCTCAAAGAGCTGGCGGAAGATCATCGGGGACTCCTGGTCTGGTTGTTCAACCTTGGGACTCTGCGTCCAGCCGCGCGGCGGCGGGGCTCCGACCGTCGTGCGGGCACCACTCGCAGCTCTGCCGCGCGCACTCCGGTCGTGACTCTCGTCGCACCAGCATCACGGGCACGTGGGCCTGGTGGGCAACGCCCTCGGCCACGCTCCCGAGCACAAGTCGCGCCAGGCCCGTGCGCCCGTGCGTGCCGAGCAGGATGAGGTCGGACTGGGTGCTCGCCGCGGCGCTGAGGATCGTGGGGACGACGGGGCCCACGCGGACGTCGAGATCCGCGGTGGCCCCGAGCGCGCGGGCGGCCTCGACGAACGGGGCCAGCCGGCTTCGGCAATCTGCGATGAGGTAGTCGGCGGCTGTTGCTTCGGTGCCTTCGGGGCAGACGAGCGTGTCCGGAGGGAGGCCGGTGGGCAGGTCTGCGACATGGAGCACGATCAGGTTGGCGCCGAGCCGCGTCGCGAGGCCAGCGCCCTGCTGGGTGACGAGCATCGAGCAGGCTGAGAAGTCCACGGGGACGAGGATGGTGCGGATGTTCATTTGGTCTCCAAAGCGCGATTCTGGGACGCCTGCCAGAGGGCGTGGCCCCCCATTCCGGCGAGCATCGACAGCGTGAACATGACGGTTGCCGGGGCTCCTGCGACGACGGAGGTCAGCGCTGGCCCAGGGCAATAGCCCCCAAGCCCCCAGCCCGCGCCGAAGAGCGCCGCGCCCACAACGAGCGGCACATCGACATCGCGGCGGGTGGGCACGCCCCACTCCGCGGCCCAGGCGGGCTTCTGGAGTCGGGGCACCAGGCGGTAGGCGAGCGCATGCACCACGATGGCGCCGCCCATCACGAACGCCAAGGAGGGGTCCCACGGCCCCAGCACATCCAGGAAATGGACCACCTTGGCAGGTTGGGTCATCCCCGACAGGAGCAGCCCGACGCCGAAGACGATCCCGGCGGCGAGCGAGAGCAGGACGGTCCTCACGATGGGCTCCCCGACAGCCGGCCGACGAACGCCGCGACGCCCGCACCGACCGCCATGAACGTGACCACGCTGGCGAGAGAGCGCGGGCTCTGGCGCGAGAGCCCGCACACCCCATGACCGCTGGTGCACCCGTTGCCCACCCGCGTGCCGACCCCGACGAGCAGGCCCGCGGCGACCAGCATCCAAGGGGCGCGTTCTACCTCGACGGCGACGCTCCCCGGCGCCAGCACAGCACCGCCGATCCCGGCGAGGAGTAGCCCCGCAGTGAACGCGACGCGCCAGGCGATGTCGCCGGCCTTGGGGGTGAACAGCCCCCCGACGATCCCGCTGATGCCCGCCACGCGGCCTTCCAGGAGCAACATCGCCGAGGCCGAGGCGCCGATCAGCGCGCCGCCCAGGGTCGATAGCCACGGGGTGAATTCAAGAGACACGGTGCACCTCAGATCTGTTGGGAGAGAACGAAGACCGCCATGGCGAGCACGAACACCGCGAAGCCTCGGCGGAGTGCATCTGCGGGGACGATGCTCGCGATTCGACTCCCCGCGAAGGAGCCGAGCACCGCCGCCGCCGACACGAGCGCGGCGAGCTCGAAGTCGATGCGCACGTGCGAGGCGTGGCCCGCGAACCCGGCAAAGCTCTTGAGCGCGATGACCAGCAACGAGGTGCCGACCGCCTTCTTCATCGGCAGGCCGCCCAGCAGCGCGAGCGCGGGCACGACGAGGAACCCGCCCCCCGCGCCGACGAGCCCGGTGACCACGCCCACGACCAGCCCCTCAGCGAGGATCTTCCAGAGCGCTTGGCCCGGTCCGCCGGTCGGCCCCTGGTCCTTTCGGCCGCGGAACATCGCTAGAGCGGTGGCCAGCATCATGGCGCCGAAGAGGGCCATCAGCACGGTCGCGGGGATCCACGCCGCGACGAACCCGCCCGCATAGGCACCCACCATCCCCGCGCCGCCGAACACGAGCCCGGTGCGCCACTCGACGTTGCCCGCGCGCGCATGCTGGATCACCGCAGCGACGCTGGTGACCCCGACGACGAGGAGCGAGGTCGCGATCGCCGCCTTCGGCTCCACGCCCAGCGCGTAGATGAGGATGGGCGTGGTCAGGATCGAGCCGCCGCCGCCGAGCAGGCCGAGCGCGACGCCGATCAGCGTGGAGAGGAGGAGGGCCAGCGCGAACACCGCTTAGCCGCCCTCAACGACGCGCCGGTCAAACTGCTCCACCCAGGCCAACATGCCGCCTGTGAGGTTGAACACGTTGCGGAAGCCCCTCGCGGCGAGCGCTGCGGCGGCGCGGCCGGATCGGGCGCCGCTCCGGCAGATCAGCAGCACTGGCACCTCCGGGTCCCAGCGCGACGCGGCGTTCTCGACCGTGGCGAGCGGGACGAGCTCCGCGCCGAGCATGTGCCCGAGCGGCCCGACGAACTCGTCTGGCTCGCGAACGTCTACGAGGCGCAGCTCGCTGAGGTGCTGGCGCGCTGCAGCTACGGGGATGTCGCGGTAGCCGGCGGAGTGGGCGAGCGAGCGGGAGAGCAGGAGAGGGGAGACCATGGCAGCTCCGGGCAGGGTGGTTGGGCGGACACACCGAAGGTAAGCAAGGATCGTGCCAATGGAACGAACGAGGCACTTCTTCACGTAGACGAGTAGTAGTTCTGCACCGTCATCGCTGGGACGTTCCACCGCGTTACGTTTCACCGGTGGAACATGAAACGCAACTCGACGGCTGGCTCAGGCGCAACGGGGTGGACGCTACGTTTCGCGCCCTCGCCGACCTGCTGCCTGGCGCGGCGGTTGTCGTGACCGATGCGCGGCGGCGGGTCCTGTACTGGTCCGGGGAGGCTGAGCGACTCTTCGGCCACGCATCGGCGTCGGTGCTCGGGCGTTCTTGCCCAGACGGCGTGGTCTGCGACGATGGCCGGGCCCGGCCATTCGGGGCGGCGGTGCGCGTGACCCGCGCCGATGGGAGCGCGGTCTACGTGCGGCACTACCCCCGCCTCTTCTCGGATGGGGAGGGTGCGAGCGGCGCGATCCACGTGCTCACGCTCGATGCGGTTGGACATGCGCCTGCGGTGCCCGCGCTGGACACCAGCGATGCGACCGACTTCCACGGTCTCGTGACCCGGGATCCCGCGCTCCGGCAGATCATCGAGGTGATCCGAAACGTCGCGGAGACCGATGTGACCGTGCTCGTGCGGGGCGAGAGCGGGACAGGGAAAGAGCTGGTCGCCCGCGCGATCCACCTGGAGAGCCGACGGCGGCGGGGCCCGTTCGTAGCGGTCAACTGCGCGGCGTTCACAGCGACCCTGTTGGAGAGCGAGCTCTTCGGGCATGTCAAAGGGGCTTTCACCGGCGCCGCGGCGGCGCGGAAGGGGATCTTCGCGCAGGCGGACGGCGGCACGCTGTTCCTCGACGAGATCGCGGAGCTCCCGATGGAGCTCCAGCCCAAGCTGCTGCGGGTGCTCCAGGAGCGCGTGTACATCCCGGTCGGTGGCAACGAGCCGCGAAAGGTCGATGTCCGCGTGATCGCCGCCACCCACCGCGCGCTCCGCGAGGAGGTGCGGGCCGGTCGGTTTCGGGAGGACCTGATGTTTCGGCTCCGGGTCGTCCCCCTTTTCCTGCCTGCGCTCCGCCAGCGCCCCCTCGACATCGACCTGCTCATGCGCCGGTTCGTCGAGGCATTGAACCGGCGGGGCCCGCGCGTGGTCACCGGGTTCTCCCCCGAGGCCATGCGCGCCCTCCTCGACCATCCGTGGCCCGGCAACGTCCGAGAGCTGCAGAACGTCATGGAGTACGCGTTTGCGGTCGGCCGCGGGCCCATCATCGGGCACGAGGAGCTCCCGCCAGAGTTCCGGGAGCGGCACGGGAGCCCGCGCCCGGGCGGAGACGACGGCGAGCGGGTGCGCGCGGCGATGGAGGCGTCCGGGGGCGACGTGGAGAAGGCCGCTGCGATCCTCGGGGTGAGCCGAACGACGTTCTGGCGGATCCGCAAGCGTGCGCGGGCGTAGATTCCCCGCCTGCCCCCGAGGAGTGCTACCATCCGCCGCCAAATCGGAGTCCTCTTGCCTCGCACCCGCCGCCTGATCCTCTCGTCCGTGCTCACGCTCGCCCTCGGGCCCCTCACCCTCGTCGGAACAGGCACTGCCGCGGATGATGTGTCGAAGATCGCAACGGCCGGGGTGGGCGTCGCCACCAAGGTCAGCCCGGCCGTCGTCCAGATCCGCGTCTCCGGCTTCGGCGTGCCAGAGCAAGAGACCTGCGCGGCCCTCTACACGGTGCAGGAGGGCTCAGGCTCGGGCTTCTTCATCAGCTCCGACGGGTACATCCTGACCAACAACCACGTTGTGCAGGGGGCTACACGCCTTTCGGTCACGATCCCAGCGCCGCCGGACGCCAACGCCGGCCGCCAGTCCGTGCTGAAGGCTGCCTCCAGAGAGATGCCGGCGACGTTGATCGGGCGCGACCGGGAGACCGATCTCGCGGTCATCAAGGTCGAGGGTGCGGGCTACCCGGTGCTGGAGCCGGGCGACTCGGAGGCGCTGCAGCAGGGCGAGATGGTGATGGCGTTTGGCGCCCCGCTCGGCCTCGTCGGAACGGCCACGCGCGGCATCGTCAGCGCCGCCGCACGCCAGATGCGCCCGGGCGAGCCGATGGTCTACATCCAGACGGACGCTGCGATCAGCCACGGCAACAGTGGGGGCCCGCTGGTCAACATGAAGGGCCAATACGTCGGCGTGAATTCGTTCATCGCGAGCGAGACCGGCGCGAACCAGGGCCTGGGCTTCGCCGTACCGAGCCACATCGCCTCCTACATTGCCGGGCGGCTGATCAAGGAGGGCACGATCGAGCGCGGTGTCATCGGGGTCCACGCCCAGAACCTCACGGACCAGATGCGGAGCGCCATCGACTACAAAGGCCCGGGCCAGGTGATCCTGGCGGACGTACACCCCGACACCCCTGCGGCCAAGGGCGGCTTGGAAGTGGGCGACATTGTGCTGAGCCTGGACGGAAAACCAATGGAAAACAGCCGACAGTTCGACGTGAACCTGTACGGGCACAAGAAAGGCGACGTGGTGACGATCAACGTCATGCATAAGGATGCCCAAGTGGAGCGCAAGGTCGAGGTCGGCACGCGGGAGGGCGACGAGAGCGAGATGGACGGCGGCCCGAAGGACTACGAGGTCGAACGCCTCGGCATCCTGGCGCTGAACCTGACCGAGCGCTCCCGCATGCGCGCCCGGTTTCCAACTGGCGCGTTCGTCGCGTCCACCCGCTGCGGTGTCGGATCCGACGGGCTCTACCTGGAGCGCGGCGACATCATCCACTTCGTCAACGGCCAGACCGTCAAGAGCGTGGACCACCTGCGGGAGCTCGTGGCCGCCGTGCCCGCAGGTGAGCCGATGCTCGTTCACATCGCGCGGGATGGGGACCTGATGTTGATCCTGGTGGCGGGGCGCTAGCCCCGACGCGGGAGTACTCCTAGCCCCGACGCGGGAGTACCCGTGCCGGGGGCCCGGGCGACCTTGAATTCTACGGCTCCGGGAGCAGCCGCGGCGCCCGCTGCGAGCCCTCGCGGGCGGCGCTCCCGGGGTATGAACTACGGACTCCTAGGACACCGGATGCAAATTACCGCCCTCCCAACCGCACGAACCGATCTCCGGCGCCTGATGGTCTTCGAGCCCGGTCAGGCCCCCCGGGAGGTGTTGGAGCCTGCGTCGGCGAGCGGGGGCGTGGCGTTGGATCCTCCGTCGGGCGGCGTCTTCTCTGCGTGCAGCCGCGAGGGCGAACGCCTCTCGCTTGGGGCGCCGCTCCCGCGTCCACTCGCCGCGCTGGCACCGCCGGTGGAGGTGGTGCTCGGGCTGGCCGAGCGCGTGCTGCTCGATCTCGGGACCGTACACGACGCAGGCGCGAGCCACGGCGCGCTGGAGATCGGCGGCTGGGGCTTTGACGCCGCGGGGGCCTTTACGATCCGTCCCAGCGTCGAGGGGCCGGGGGTGCTGGGGCACCCGCAGGAGGCCGATGTGCAGGCCGTCGGCCAGATCGTCGGCGCGCTCGCCCCTGCTGAGATCCGCCTGCGGTATTGGCTCCGAGGCGCGGGCGTTGACGGCGGTCGGGTCGCGTTCCAACACGCTCGGGCTGCGCGTCAGGCGCTGCTCGCGGTCATCGGGCGCGGGGGCGTGGAGGCGGCGCTGCAACGGTGGCTCGTGGGTATCGGTGGGACGCTTCCAGGGCCGCGGGAGCGCGGGGCGCCCCGTCGGGAGCTCCGCGCAGCCGGTTCGCCGGGGGCGACGTTGCCGCCGGGCCCGAAGAGCGCCGGGGGAAGGGATGAGGACGCGCGGCGGTGGGTCGAGCGCGAGTTGGCGCGCCTGCGCGAGCAGGAGGGCGGCAAGGTGGCCGACCAGCTCGCGGAGCAGCGCGCGGGCATCGATCGTCTTCGGATTCGCGTGCGCCAGGGCCAGGAGGTCGCCCGCGCCCAGTTGACGATCGCGCCCCGCGTCGAGGACCGGCAGGCGATCCAGGTGCTGCCCGGCGCCGGGCGCACGTTGGGGCTTCGGGTCGCTACCCCAGGGTTGGACATCGCCAGCATCGTGGAGATCGTGCCCGAGGCCGCCAAGGAGCGGTGGGCCCAGGCCGGGATGCGGTTCGCTCCGCCGCTCGAGTCCGAGCCGCCCAAGCCCCCCGCCCCGACCATCACCCAGCCTCCCACCTCGACGATCCCCGCCGCCGCCGACCTGCCCGGGTGGTCGGCCTCCGCCGTGCCGGCCTCCTTCGCCTCGCTCCCCCTGCGGCCCGACTCCGCAGCGGCGGCCCTCGCCCCCGCCGAGGCGCCCAACCCCGCCCCCGCCCCGACCCCCGACGTGCTCCCCGCCGACCCCGCGGCGCTCGCGCCCGCCGGGCCCCCCGAGCCGTTCGCCGCGCTTGAGCCCTCCCATCCCATCGCCCCCGCCGAGCCCGCTGCTGTCGAGCCCGCTGGCGACGATCCCCCCGTGGTCGAACCCGCTGTGATCGAGCCCGCCGCGGTCGAGCCCGCCGCGGTCGAGCCCGCCGCGGTCGAGCCCGCCGCGGTCGAGCCCGCCGCGGTCGAGCCCGCCGCGCTCACGGAGCCGGTTGCTCGCACGCCGTCCGACGCGCTCCAGGCGCCCGTTGCCCGCACCCCGTCCGACGCGCTCCGGGAGCCCGCCGCTCCCACCCCGTCCGACGTGCTCCAGGAGGTCCCGCCCGCCGTCCCC
>CANKNP010000002.1 GCA_947483545.1 Deltaproteobacteria bacterium
CCACAATGCTACCCTCCCGTCACCCCCGGATCCCCCATGCGCGCTCGCCGGCGGGACGCACCCGGACGCTGCCGAGGTGTGCAACGGGGCCGACGAAGACTGCGACGAGGTGGTGGACGAAGACGCTGTCGATGCTTCCGCGTTCTACGCGGACATGGATGGCGACGGCGGGGGCGACGTGGCGATGGTCATGTGGTCGTGTGAGGCAGCCGAAGGGTATGTCAGCGATGGGGCAGACTGTGACGACACCAACCCCGCGATCGACAGCGATGCCGCCGAGGTGTGCAACGGCCTCGACGATGACTGTGATGGCGACACGGACGTGGATGCGACAGACGCCCTCGCTTGGTACGCGGACACGGATGGGGACACCTTTGGCGACGCGACGATGGCGGTCTGGGCGTGTGACGTACCCGAGGGGTACGTCGCGGACGCATCGGATTGTCTGGACACAGACGGCGCGGTGAACCCTGACGCGGTGGAGGTCTGCAACGACGCGGACGACGATTGCGACGATGCGGTGGACGAGGAAGCGGTCGATGCTTCCGCGTTCTACGCAGACGCGGATGGCGACGGCGGCGGCGACATGGCGATGGTCATGTGGTCGTGTGCGGCGGCCGAGGGGTATGTCAGCGATGGGGCCGACTGCGACGATACCAACGCCGCCATCGACAGCGATGCCGCCGAAGTGTGTAACGGCCTCGACGATGACTGTGATGGGGAGACGGATGTGGACGCGACGGACGCGCTCGCCTGGTACGCAGACGCCGATGGTGACACCTTCGGCGACGCAGCGATGGCGGTGTGGGCGTGTGACATGCCGCTTGGCTACGTTGCAGATGCGTCGGACTGCCTGGACGGAGACGGGGCGGTGAACCCTGCCGCCGCCGAGGTCTGCAACGATGCCGACGATGATTGCGACACCGAGATCGATGAGGATCCAAGCGATCCGACCACCTGGTACGCCGACGCCGACGACGATGGCTATGGCGACGGGGCGATGACCCTCGCGACTTGTGACATGCCCGAGGGCTACGTCGCGACCGCCTCCGACTGTGATGACAGCAGCGCGGCCTACAACCCCGCCGCCACCGAGGACGACTGCACCGACCCCGCGGACTACAACTGCGACGGCTCAAGTGGCTATTCGGACGGCGACGGCGACGGCTTCGCCGCCTGCGAGGACTGCGACGATGCGTCCGCGGCCTCCAACCCCGGCGCCATCGAGACCTGCAACGGCCTGGACGATGACTGTGACGGAGCCGCAGACGACGGCGCTGTCGATGCGTTGACCTTTTACGCGGATGCCGATGGCGATGGCTTTGGGGACGCGGGCGTGACCGCGTCCGACTGTTCCGCCCCCGCCGGATTCGTGTCCAACCCGGATGATTGCGACGACACCGATGCCACCTACAACCCCGACGCCACTGAGGCGTGCACCGATCCGGCCGACTACAACTGCGACGGCTCGATTGGCTACGCCGACGCGGACGGTGACCTGTTTGCGGCCTGTGAAGACTGCGACGACCTCGACCCCGACCGCAACCCGCTGGCGCTCGAGATCTGCGACGCGTTGGACAACGACTGTGATGGCACCACCGACGTCAACGCCGACGACGCCACCACCTGGTATGCGGACCAGGACGGCGATGGCGGCGGGGACATCAACGAGCCCGAGGAGGCGTGCGACATGCCCGAGGGCTACGTCGCGACGGCGCTCGACTGCGACGACAACGATGACGACATCGACGCCGACATGGCGGAGGTCTGCAACGGCATCGACGACGACTGCGACGGCGTTGTAGACGAAGACTGTGACACCGACAGCGACAGCGGCGGGGATGCCGACACGGACACCGATTCAGACACGGACACGGACACCGATTCAGACACGGACACGGACACCGACACGGACAGCGATTCAGACACGGATACCGACACCGACACCGATACCGATACCGATACCGATACCGATACGGACACCGATACCGATGCGGACACCGACACCGGGATCACCGATACCGGGGCGGACAAGGGCGGAGGTTGCGGTTGTGCGACGGCGCCGAGCCCGGGCTTTGGCGGGGTGTTGGGGGTGGCGTTGGTGGCGCTGGTGGCGAGGCGGCGGGTGCCTGCACCCTAGCAGCGTCCGGCGTTTTTCCTTCCGAGGGTAGTACGCCTCTCCCCTTCTCCTTCCGGGAGAAGGTGGCGCCGTCTTCGGCGCCGGATGAGGGCTCCCCGCGATGTTGAGCAGCCCTCATCCGCCCGCCAGTACGCGGGCACCTTCTCCCGCAAGCGGGAGAAGGGGAGAACCCTTCTATATGACCTCGGCGGAAATCGTGACCGGCACGGTGCGACCGGGAGGCCCGACGCGGTCCGGCCGGGCCTTCGACTCCGCCGTGGAGTTCACTTCCGCCGAGGTTCTCTAGTCACACGCCGCCGTCTCCGTGATCCACGACTGAACCGCCGCGAGGCCGACATCGTCGACCACGCTTGTGGCCAACGGCGGCATCCGGTGGGCGTCGATGCTCCCCATCCGCAACGCCAACACAGAGGTGGTCGGGCTCATCGGGTCGAAGAGCACGGCCCCTTCGACGCCCAGATCGCCGTTGACAGGCGCCGTCTCGCAGATGCCCATCTCCGCGAAGGGGGTGTCATACCGCAGGTCCATCGCCCCGCCGCCGGTGCCCTCAGGCAGGTGGCAGAACGCACAGTTCGCCGCGATGTAGGAGCGACCGCGCTGGACACCATCCCCGCTACCGCCCGGGTTCGCCCAAGTGGTGAGCGTGTCGGGTGTGCCTGGGTCGGAGGAGAAGAAGCCCATCGCCTGCAACGCCTCCATCTGGTTGTACGTGCCACCGCCGAGCTCCTCATAGGTGTGTTGGCCGTTCATCTGTTCGGTGCGCAACCCCAAAACGTAATTGGGCGCCGACGTGTGGCAGCGGAGGCATTCCGCGCGGCTCGGGAAGCTCCAATCCCGAGTGCCGTAGACCCCTGAGGAGGAGCCGGTGAGCAGCTCCGCGTCGGTCCCGGTCTCGTTCCAGGCATAGCTGTACCCGGTCCAATACCCATCGTCGTGGAGCACCATCAGGCGGGTCTCCATGGGGGTGTCGCCATCCCGGAATTGTTTGACGAGCACGGAGCCAACAGGGAACGTCCAGGTGCCGTCGTCGTTCACGTCGATGGTGGTGCCGTCGGGGATCGCGAACCATCGGGATTTGTCGGCGCCGTCGGACCAGAGGGGGCTGTTCACATCGTAGGAGATCATCCCGGCGGCGGGGGCGATCGGGTTCGCGGGATCGACGCAGCCGGTCTCAGAGAGCAACGTGGGCATGACCGCGCCGTCCGGCTCCGGTGCGGCCTCGGCCGGGTCGATCCGGTACAGTCGGCCGGCCATCCACTCGGTAAAGTAGACCTCGCCGTCGTAGTCCTGTCCAAAGCTCACGGGATAATAGCCGGTGTTCTCCGCGAGAACGGTGGGGGCGGCCTCTCCGGTCACGGCGTCGAAGGTGAGCGCCCAGAAGCGGCCATAATAGCCGTCGGCGTAGAGGTACGTGCCGGCGAGCGCGGGGATATTGGCGCCTCGGTAGACATAGCCCCCCGTGACAGTCACGCCGCCGTCGTCGTTGTGCTTGTACTCCACGATCGGATCGATCCAGGGCCCATCCTCGCAGGGATCCTCCTCAAAACAGTGGGTCCCCTCTTTGGCGTCCCAGCCGTAGTTTCCGCCCAGCTCGACCAGATCGATCTCCTCCCACTTGTCCTGGCCGACGTCGCCGACCCAAAGCTCGCCCGTCGCGGTGTCGAAGGAATACCGCCAGGGATTGCGCAGCCCCCACGCATAGATCTCCGGTGCGCCTCCCCCCGCTGCAAAGGGATTGTCGGCCGGGATGGCGTAGGGGTCGCCCCCGTCCACGTCGATCCGGAGCATTTTCCCGAGCAACACCTCGGTGTCCTGACCCGCGGCCAGGGGATCGTTCGCATATCCACCGTCCCCAAATCCGATGTACAGGTAGCCATCGGGCCCAAACAGCAGGTTTCCCCCGTTGTGGTTGGAGTAGGGTTGGTAGAGGTGCAGGATCTCCTTGGCAGATCCCGGGTCGAAGGTCGCCCCGCCGTCGGTGGACGTGTACCGCACGATGAAGCTGGTGAAGTCGCCATCCAGCGACCCCGTGTAGTTCACGTACATGTACCCGTTGTTGGCGAAATCCGGATGGAAGTCCATCCCCAGGAGCCCCCATTCGTTCCCGCCGGGGTTCATCAGCAAATCGCCGACATCGAGCACCGTCGTGAGCGTCGGCTCGACGCTGTCCGCTTCGAATCGGACGATCGTGCCACCCTGCTCGACGATGTACCACCAGGCGGTGTCGCTGCGCACCGGGGGTTGGCGCATCGCGACGGGCTGGCTGAACCGGAGCGTGGGCCAGACCTCGGTGAAGGTCACCTCGGCCGTACTCGCGGGCCGATCCAACGCGGCGCAGGTCTCGTTCGCGGGCCGGTCGAGCTTGGCCACGGGGGTCTGGCCGCAGGCGGCGAGGAGCAGGAGCAGGGGCAGCGGGCGGGGCATCGGGGGATCCGGGGGGGGGGCGAACATACCCTGCTTTGTGGGGGGCAAGCCCCCGGAGCAGCGCTTCCCGAGGATAGACCCTCCCCCATGTCCGACCCCCAGCCCGCCGTCACCCCCGCCCGGTACGCACGGGTCCTCGCCGCGCTGGATCAGCGCCTTGGATCTGTGGTCGCGGTGATGGAGGCGGTGCGGCGGCGGCACAACGCGTCGGCGCTGGTTCGGAGCTGCGAGGCCTTCGGGGTGCACGAGGTCCACCTCGTCACCGCGTTCTTCCGGCCCAGCGTGGGGGCGGCCCGTGGGGCGGAGCGGTGGTTGCACACCCGGACGTTCCCCACGATCCCCGAGAGCATTGGCGATCTTCGCGGCCGGGGCTTTCGCGTGTACGTCGCGGATTTGGCGGAGGGCGCCCACACCCCGGAGTCCGTGCCGGTGGACCAGCCCCTCGCCGTGATTTTCGGGAGCGAGGTGCGCGGCATCACCGCGGAGGCGCGGGCCCTGGCGGACGGGGCCGTGATGATCCCGATGCGCGGGCTGACGGAGTCGCTCAACGTCTCCGTCTCCGGCGCGCTCATGCTGCGTACGATCGCCGACCGGCGTCGAGCCCTCGTCGGAGATGATCTGGACGCGGCGGAGAAGGCGCGCTTCCTCGATGATTGGCTCACCCGGGAGACGTTGAGCAAGCGGGGATTGAGCGCCCGAATGGGCCTGTAGCCTTGTCTAGTTCTGTCATACTTCTTACGATGCACCAATGTCTGATTTGAACACCCTCGCCCCGCAGCAGCTCTTCAAGCAGTGGCGTGGCGGTGATGCCTCGGCCGGCCAGGCCATGGCCCAGCGATTCTCCGACTGGTACTACGCGGTGACCGCGTCCCGCCTCGGCGATCAGCACGGGCGCACCCCGCTCCAACGCGCCTGCACGCGGTTTCAACAGGGCATCGTCTCCGTCACGAACCCCGCGGATCTCGCCGAGTGGGCCCACGGCATCCTCTCCGAGGAGCTGCGTATGGCCGGCGGCCGCATCCCCGGCGGCGACTTTGCGAACCAACTCACGGGGGGCAAGCTGCCCTCCGAGATCCTCGCTCGGGCGCGTGAGGGTATGCCTGCCTCCCAGGTTCGGCTGCTCGCCCACGCGTACGACGCGCGGTACCCCTACGAGCGGGTCGCCAAAGAGGCGGAAGCGCTCGGCGGCATGCCGTTCGCCGTGCTGGACGCCCGCTATGCGCTCAAGCGCTGGCTCCGCACCCAAGCCCAGGTCCCGTTCGCCGAGGTGCCGGAGAAGCCGAATTTGGACTACGCGCCGCTGCCCCTGTATGAAGCGGGCCGGATGTCGAACGCGAACGAAGAGAACGGTTTTGAGAAGTGGATGTTGCAGAACATGCCGCTTTGCAAGGACATCGCGGAGTTCGGGGTGTTCGCGCTCTCCCTGCGCAACGGGGCCTTTGCCATGCCGGTCGAGCCCGAGCCGGCCGCAGCGCCGCCCGCGGATCGCGTACGCCCCCCGGATGCGTCCCGGTCCTTGCCGCCCAAAGCCCCGCCGGATGCCGAGGCCCCCCCCACGAACTACACCCCCGTGATCATCGGCTTGGTCGCGTTCTTCGGCCTCGGCCTGCTTGTGATCGCCGCCGCTGTCCTGTACGGCATGTCCGGTGGGTGAATCGGCGTTCTCCGCATGAAGTTCACGATCGTCGGGAGCGGTACGCTCGTACCTGACGCCGATCGCGGCTCCGCTGGGTTTCTCGTCCAGGAGGCGGGAAAGAGCGTGCTCGTGGACGGCGGGAGCGGAACGATGACCCGGCTCAAGCGGCTCGGTGTGGACGTTCGCGAGCTCGACGGCGGCGTGTACAGCCACCGCCACATTGATCACGTCGGCGACCTGCCCGCCATCCTCTTCGCCTTGCGCGTCGGCATCGACATCCCCCGGCTACGCGACTACCCGATCTGGGCGGGCGATGGCTTCGGGGCGTTCCTGGACAGCTTGTACGAGGCGTACGGGACCTGGATCCGCTCGGAGAAGTGGAAGGTGGTCGTCACCGAGCTGCCCCTGCAGGTCCCGAACAGCGCGCTGCTCCCGGGCGGCGTCCGGCTGGACACGCTCGCGGCAAACCACACCGCCGGCGCCTTGCACCTCCGGTTCACCTCCCCGTCGGGGTTCACCGTCGTCTTCTCCGGCGACACTGGGCCCAACGAGAACCTGGCGCGTCTGGCCTCCGGCGTGGACGTGCTGGTCACCGAGTGCGCCGTCCCCGGCAAGGATCCCTGGGACTCGCACCTCGGCCCGGACGATGTCGCCGCCGTCGTCGATGCCGCCCGGCCCAAGCGCGTCATCCTCACGCACCTGTACCCGGACAATGAGCCCACGCGGGCCTTGAGCCGCGTCGCCAGCGTCGGCGTCCCCGTGGAGCGCGGCTACGACGGGCTGGCCGTCGAAGGATAACGATGCCCCGCGCCTCCGCTGCGCCCGACGGGCCGATCATCGTGCTCGCGAGCCGCAACGCCCACAAGATCCAGGAGCTTGCCAGGATGGCGGCGCACATCACGTGGCTGCCGCTCCCCGGCGACGACGACCCGCCCGAGACCGGCGACACGTTTGAGGCCAACGCCCTCCAGAAGGCCCGTTTTGGCGCCGCGCTCACAGGTCAACCCTGCCTGTCGGACGACTCCGGCCTGGAGGTGGACGCGCTGGGCGGCCGCCCCGGCGTGTGGTCCAAGCGGTACGCATCGGAGGCCACGGACGCAGCGAACAACGCGCTCTTGCTCAGGGAGTTGGCGGGTGAGGCGGGGGCACAGAACCCCGGAGGGCGCACCGCCCGCTATCGGTGTGTGATCGCGCTGGTGGCCGACGGGGTCGAGCGGGTGTTCCAGGGCGCGTGCGAGGGGCAGATCGGCATGGCACCGCGCGGCTCAGGGGGCTTTGGCTACGACCCGCTGTTCCTGCCGCTGGCCGCGCCGGGTCGGACGATGGCTGAGCTGTCGCCGGTTGAAAAGGACGCGATCAGTCATCGGGGTGCGGCGCTGCGGCGGTTCTTGGCGGGGATGTAGCGGGGGTTGTCGCTCACCCCCCCGCACACCTCGGCGCCCACCACCCAGTCCCCGTGGCCAGTGTGGCCGCCGATGGCGCTGGAGCTGACGCTGAGCGAGGCTCCCGCGTGGCAGACGTTCACCTTGGGGGTGCCAGCGTAGGCGGGCAGCGCGAGGACCGCGAAGCACGCGGCGAGAGCGGTGGAGAAAGACAGGGAGCGGGGAAGAGTGGTCAACTGAACTCCGGCGTGGGTTGCGCAGGAAGCCAATGCAACGTCCGTGCCGCGGTGGCCTTCGTTGAAAATCGAGCTTCCTTCATGGGCTCAGCCCGGAACGGACGTTCGTGTTCGCCGGGGCCGCGAACAGAAGTTCTCCAACGGGCTGCGCCCGATGCCCCAGCGGACCGGTTGGCGTCTCTTTGCGCGGCTTGGCGCCTTCGCGGCGGGGTTCGCCGCCGTCGTGAGACGCCGCAGGGCATCGGCCGGGCGAGGAGGCGTCGGCATCCGGGCACGCGATACATCCGGGGCCTTCCCGCATGCCCTCGCTCGACTTCCCCGCCCTGCCCTACCACCGCGCCGTCGTCGAGCATCTGCAGACGCACTGCCCGTCCGCCTGGAGCCAGTACGGGTCCGATGTCTACGGCAGCGCGCAGTCCGACGCGACGCGCCTGGAATTGCTGAAGGCCACCTACGGGCTCACCCGGGAGGGCCACCCCGCGCCCTACGCCCTTGCGGATCAGCTGGCCGAAGCCTTGGAGTTGGGCGTGCCCGTCCGGCTCCACCAGGGCAGCGAGGGTCGGCTCAACGCGGGGTTGATTTTTCTGCCAGACGTCGCTTGCGTCGTATTGGAGGGCGACGTGCTCGACCGGTTGGACGAGGACGAGCTGCGCGCGCTCCTGGCCCATGAGCTGGCCCACCACCGGCTCTGGAGGCTCGACGGCGGCGATTACTTGCGCGCCGTGCGGCTCCTGCACGGGTTGAACGGGCGGATCGCTCAACCCTCGGTGCTCCACACGTTGCGGCTCTACGGGCTGTTCACCGAGCTCTACGCGGACCGCGCGGCGCTGGCGGTGTGCCAGGGCCACGGGGAGCTCGTCGCCACGCGGGACGCGACGATTCGCTGCCTCGTCAAGGTCTCGACGGGCATCAAGGCGGTGGTCGCCCCGGACTTCGTGGCCCAGGCGACGAGGCTCTGGCAGGAGACGGGGGAAGGCTCAGCGACGTGGAGCCACCCTGAGGCGCACATCCGCGCGCTGGCGTTGAGTTGGTACGCCCGGGATGGCGCGGACGCGGACGAGGTGATCGGTGCGCTCGTGCGTGGGCGAGTGGCGCTCGCGGAGTTGGATCTGCTCGGTCGCGAGGCTCTATCCGCGTGGACGCGATCGGTCGTGGACCACCTGCTCCAGCCGCCCTGGATGCAGAGCGACGCGATCTTGGGGCACGCGCGCTTGATGTTCGACGACTACGCGGTCCCCGCAGCGCCCCCGAGCCCGGAGGTCCTGCGACCCCAGCTCCTCCCCTACGCGCCGTGCGTTCACGACTACGCCGCGTTCGTGCTCCTGGACTTCGCCGTCGTCGATCGTGCGGCGGGCGAGGCGCCAATGGCGAGGGCGCACCGTGTGGCCGAGGGGCTCGGGCTCGCCGAGCGGTTCGAGCGCGAGCTGAACAAGAAGTTGAAGCTGACGAAAAAGGCGATTCGGGAGATCGTGTCCCGGCGCGACGCGGTGTTGGCCAGCGCGGACGCGCAAAGATGAACACGGGTTTCCTTGAGTGGCTCCGGCTGGCCGCTCCGGGCGAGGGTCGCGGAAATGACGAGGTGTTGCGCGCGTTCTTGCCGTTGATGCGGCAGGCGCTGGCCGCGCATGAGGCCGGCCAGGTCGCACCGCTGGCAGGGGTGGACCCGCTGTCGGTGACCGAGGGGGTGATCTGGTTCCGCGCCGATCAGGCCATCCCCCCGACGATCAACCGGCGGGCGCTGCAGGATGGGGAGGGCAAGCCTGCCCGGGCGGTAGAGGTCGTCGGGGAGAGCACCATCACCGTGGAGCTGGGCGTAGGGGTTGTCGCCGCGAGAACGCACGACGTGCAGGAGCTTGGCGCGCCCGTACTGCGCCCCGTGTTCCTGCCGGGCTACACCACGTGGGAGCACGAAGTCGGCCACCACGACGCGCTCACCGACATCTTCTCGCTCGGAATGCTGCTCGCGAGCGCGACCCTGGGCGCGGACTTCACCGAGTCCGAGGAGCTCCGGAGGTTCGTCGCGAACCGACATGCGCTCGCGATCCTGCACCCGACCCTCCACCCGGTGATCGCCCGCGCGATCGTACGGATGACCGAGCCGGACCGACACCGCCGGGCACAGGATCTGCCGGGGCTGATCGACCGGCTCGCACGCTACCGCGAGGTAGACGAACGCGCCGACCGCGAAGTGGACTTCCGCCGGATCGAAGGTTTCCTCAGCGCCGACCGCTCCTCGCGCCGGAAGATCATACAAGCGCACCTTCAAGCAAGGCTGTTCGACGTTTCGAAGCGAAACCGCCTCATCTGGTTCAAGCCAACACAGCAGATGCTCGACCTCACCATCGCTTCCGTGCCGATGCGGCTGGCCATCGACACGATTCGACCCGAGGAGCTGTTCGTGTGGGACGGGCCGGGCGGCGCCGAACTGGTCGCCGGGAAGCCGCTCGATCTCGACCGCTACGTGCGCTTTGAGGAGGCTCCGTGGGTGCGAGGGGTGCTCGACCAGATCCGCGCGGAGGACGCCCGGCAGCTCGCCGAGCTGGGATTCTCCGAGCTCAAGTTGGTGGTCGCGTTCTTGAACTGGCACAACCTCAAGGGGGAGCGTGAGGAGCGCATCCGGTCGCCCCTGCTCCTGCTGCCGGTCACCCTCGTTCGGAAGCGAGGCGTGCGGGACACCTACGTTGTGGAGGCGCGATCCGGCGTGGCCGAGGTGAACCCCGTGCTCCGCCACTTCTTGCACGAACTGTACCGGATCGAGCTGCCGGAATTCGTGGACCTCGCGCAAACGGACCTGACGACGTTGCACGCCGCCCTTCGCTCCGAGATCACCCGAAGCGAGCCCGGCATCGCACTGCAACTGTTGACACGGCCCCAGATCCGAGTCGCCACCGAGCGCGCCCGTCGCCGCCTCGAAGCTTGGCGCAGGCGCAGCACCGTGACAGGCCGGGGCATCTCGCGGCACGAGGATGTCGATTTCTCCTATTCGGTGGAGAACTTTCATCCGCTCGGGCTTCAGCTCTACCGGCAGCTTGTGAAGCCTGAGGCGTTGCTGGTGGAAGAGCACCTGCTGGACGCCCGACCGGTCGCCCCGCCGATCGGCGAGACCCCCGACGACAGCGTGATCGAGAGCGAGCGCAGGGTCTGGTCCCACGCCGAAGAGGCCGGCGGGCCGATGGAATGGGCCGTGGACCTGACCCACTGTACGCTCGGCAACTTCAACTCTCGCAAGATGTCGCTCGTGCGTGACTACGGTCGCATGCTGGACGAGGCGGAGAGTGGTGAACACCCAGCGTTTGACATGCTTTTTTCGCCGACTCCGCGGGCGATTGAGGCCCCGCCAGCACCCGGTGGCGACCCCTTCGACACCTTTGCGGTGGTGCCCGCCGATCCCACCCAATCGTCGGCGATCCGCTGGGCGCGAACCGGGCGAGACTTCATCATCCAGGGGCCGCCAGGCACGGGCAAGTCCCAGACCATCACCAACTTGATCGCAGACTTTGCGGCACGGGGCAAGCGGGTCCTTTTCGTGTGCCAGAAGCGCGCCGCGCTCGACGTCGTTTACCATCGGCTCGCCGAGCACGGCCTGGACGAGATCTCCGTGCTGATCCACGACTCGCAGGCCGACAAGCGCCCCTTCCTGGAGGAGTTGAAGCAGACCTACGAAGCCTGGTCCGCGCCCGCGGAGCCGAACCCCGTGGGCATTGCGGAAGCGCGACGGCGGGCATTGCTCGAGCGGATGAGGGAGCCCCTCGAGGCGATCGCCGTCTTCTCCCGCGGCATGATCGGCCCCGTCCGGGATGGGGCAGCCACCGTGATGCAGGTGTTGGGGGAGCGGCTCGCGACCAAGGAGGTACCCGGGATCGATGCCTCGGTCATCGATCGCCTGCCGCCCCACGGGGAGTGGCAAACGCACCGCGCGAGCGTGCACGCCGCCGGCCGAGCGCTCACAGAGCTGGGCGCATCCCCGATCCTCGCTGCGCTCCCCCTCCGCCACCTTTCAAGGGCCGTCCTCGAAGCACCACAGCCGCTGGGCGTGCTGCTGGCGGGCCTGGATCGGCTGACGACCTTGGTTCAAGGTGCGCGGCGCGCGAGCCAGGTGCTCGGGCCGGACATCAGCTCGGCCGCACTGGCCGATGCGTTGGCGTTCGCCAACGAGCTGGAACCGCTGCTCAGCGCCGGCCAACTCACGCTCCTCGATCCGGACTCGGCTGGCTCGACCCGCCTGCGGGCGGTCCACAAGCAGTGGCAGGGCGCTGCCCGTCAGCTCGCGAAGCTCGCGGAGGCGACCGTGTTCTGGCGCGAACGGCTCCCCCGCGAGGACGCGATAGCGGCGCTTGCCCAGGCGCGGGCGTTCGACGCGTTGTTCTTCTTGTTTCGATGGCTCTCGCCGGCCTGGTGGCGCCTCCGTGCGGCGATGCTCGCTCGGTATGACCTGCACCGTCACGCCGTGCGGCCCGGGTTCGCGGCCGTGCTTGAGGCGTTGGTCGCCGAGCAGACGCAGGCGCAGGCCGTCGCGGAGATCGTGGACGAGGCGGGCGAGGAGTTCGGAATTCGCGAGCCGATCGCCGCGCTGACGAAGCGTGTGGAGCACCTGCGGGCGAAGTCTGGGCGCTCCCCCCTGCAGATCGCGTTGATCGCCCGGTGCGCCAACGACGTGGCGCTCGTTCGGGCCCTGCTCGGCGCTCAGGACGCGATCCACGCGCTGGGCGCAGAGGCCGGAGCGGTGTTTGAGGGCGGCGCCGGCTGGCCCCTGGACGACCTCGCTACCTGCCTAGCCGAGACCCGAAGCGCGGCGGGTCTCCTCGGCACCATGCTTGGACCCCTGCGGGCGTTGAGCGAGGTGAGCCCGACCGTGCGTGCCGCGGTGTTGGACCTGCCGTTCACCGCCGAGCAGTTCGACGGGGCCGTGGCGCAAGCGTCCCTCGCGCGGACCTACCAAGCGGATCCCGGCCTCGCACGGTTCACCGGCGCGACGCTGGGCCGCCGCCAAGCCCAGCTTCGCGGGGACGTCGAACGGTGGCTCGGCCTGAACGGGGAGACGGTTCGAGAGCGCGTGCGAACCCGCTTTCAGGCCGGCCTCCTGGCCTGCGGGCTGGCGGCGACTCAGCTCACGACCGAACAGAAAGGGCTGAAGAAGACCTACAACGCCGGAAGGCGCGTCCTGGAGCGGGAGTTCCAAAAGGTCGTTCGGCACCGCTCCATCCGCGAACTGACGGCCGGCGACACCGGGACGGTCGTCTACGATCTCAAGCCGATTTGGCTGATGAGCCCGCTCTCCATCTCCGACACCATCCCGCTCGACGAGCAGCGTTTCGACGTGGTGATCTTCGATGAGGCGAGCCAGATCCCGTTGGAGGAGGCCGTGCCCGCGGTCTACCGGGCGCCCCAGATGATCGTCGTGGGCGACGAAATGCAGCTCCCTCCCACGACGTTCTTTGCGACCAGCCGGGAGGACGACGCGCCCGAGGAGGGCGACGCCCACTACGATCTGGAAGCCGAGAGCTTCCTCGCGCATGCGGCGCTCAAGCTCCCGTCCACGATGTTGGGTTGGCACTATCGGAGCCGCTCGGAGGCCCTGATCCGGTTCTCCAACGAGGCGTTCTACAGGGGCCGCCTCTGGACCGTCCCCGACCGCACCGTGCCCGCCGAGCGCCCCGCGATCTGCGCGACCGCTCCGGACGGGGAGAGGAACGCCCCGCAGGTCTTGGACCGCGCGATCAGCTTCCACCACCTCACCGACGGGGTCTACGCGCAGCGGCGCAATGGGCCAGAGGCGCACTATATCGCCGGCCTTGTACGTGGCTTGTTGGGCTCGGGCCTGACCATCGGGGTGGTCGCGTTCTCGGAAGCGCAGCAGTCCGAGATCGAGCGTGCGCTGGAGCAGTTGGCGGAGGGCGACCCTGCCTTCCGGCGACTGCTCGAGGCGGAGGTCGAGCGCGAGGACGACGGCCAGCTCGTGGGGTTGTTCATCAAGAACCTCGAGAACGTGCAGGGCGACGAGCGTGACATCATCCTGCTCTCGATCTGCTACGGCCCAGATCCAGCGGGGCGGATGGTCATGAACTTCGGGCCGATCAACAAGGGCGGGGGGGAGAAGCGGCTCAACGTCGTATTCTCGCGGGCGAAGCGGCACATGGCGGTCGTCTCCTCGATCACGCACACCGCGATCCACAACCACTACAACGAAGGGGCCGCCTGCTTCCGAAAATACCTCGCCTACGCCGAAGCCATGAGCCGCGGGGACACAGCGCTGGCGAGCATCGTGATGCGGTCCGTGGCGCCGACAGAGGCAGTCGCCCCGCCCCCCTCGCTCGCGGCGGCAACCCTGCAGTGGGCGCTTGAGGATCGTGGCTGGGAGGTGGAGCCCAACGTCGGATCGTCCCGGTTTCGCGTGGACCTCGCGGTGCGCGATCCCGCGGAGGGCTCGTTCACGGTGGCCGTGATCCTGGACAGCCCCGAGGCGCACGCCCACCCCAACGCGTTTGAGACCTGGCACCTCCGCCCGTCGGTGCTCCGTGCGTTTGGCTGGCGCGTCGTCCACATATTGCTCCGCGACCTCGTAGCCGGGCCCGATGCCTGCGTCGTGACCATCGAGGCCGCGCTGCGGGGGGAGCCCGAGGCTGAGGCGTCGCCGGCGCCGGCGCCTACCCCTGACACGGTCGGGAAAGCGCCGGCGGCCCCCCCGCCCGCGGATGCCCCCGCCTTGCCCCTCAGCGGCCTGTTGAGTGGCAAGACCGTGCTCATCACGGGCGCGCTCACCAACCTCTCCCGGTTGGACGCCGAGGCCGCCATCCGGGAAGCCGGGGGTCGTGTCGCCCGCGCCGCGTCGCGGTCGGTGGACTTCGTGGTCGTCGGCGACAGACCCGGGAGCAAGTTGGTGGCGGCGAGGCACCTGGGGCTGCGGGAGATCGACGAGGCCGGACTCGCGGGGTTGCTCGGGTCGGAGGTCGCGCGCCAGTGAACCCGCCCAAGCTGCCCGCGCCGGCCTCCGTCCCGTACGACCCAGGGCCCTCCACGTGATCCGGGGGCTCGAAGAGGTCCGTCGCCGTCCCGCGATGTACGTCGGCGACGTCGGACCCCGAGGCATGCTTCACCTTGTCGACGAGGTTCTCGGCAACGCCGTAGACCTCTACCGCGCTCACGCAGCTTCATCCCGGTCCCACCAAGGACGGGCACCCCATCCACATTCACCTGGCCGCGTCAGGGCTTGGACTGTCCGTGGTCCACGCGCTCTCAGACCGGATCGAGGTTGTCACCTCCTGGGAGGGGCGCCGGTGGGTCGTCGCTGGGGGCGCAGGCGAACTCCAGGGTGCCCCTCGCGATGATGGCCCAGCGAGCAAGACAGGCACGACTGTGGTCTTCCGCCCCGATCCCGGGGTATTCTCCGATGCGACGCTGGATGTGGTGCCGCTCATGCTTCGAATGCGGGAGGTCGCCGTCCTCTGCCCCGGCCTGACCCTCCGCTTTGCCGACGAGCGCGTGTTGGAGTTTCGTCGGAGGAAGGGCTGGTCGGCCTGTTGGGTGTCCCAAGCCCGCGTTTCGAGCGATCTTGCTTTCACGTTGCCCCGTGGAGGCCCACAACGCCCCTCAGCGCCCGCGCCGGTGGGGCTCTGCGGTGGCAGGCGAGTTCTCGGCCAACGGCGACGACCTCCCTGACCTCGCCATCGCCTTTGAGGACGCCGACATCCGCCTGTTCGCCGATCCCGACGCGGACGGCACCATCGACTTGATCGTCGGCCACAACGACTTTGGACGCGATCCCACAGGCGCCGGCCCCGGGCTCATTGCGGTGTTCGACCTGTCTGGTTGGTAGTCCCGGGCGTTCGCCGTTGAGGGAGACCGGACGCGCGTTACGCGGGGAAGATGTTGTTCTTCGTGCTGAGCGCCGCTGCCGCCGCCGGAGATGAGGGGCCTGCCCCGGAGCCGGCCCCGGACCTCGCCGGGGTCTATGCTCCACCCGATTTGCCTCCCGTCGAAAAGCACCGAGCCCGACCCGCGTACCCGCGCACCCGGGAGCAGGGCGTTTGCGTGGTTCGGGCCCAGGTAGCCCCCAGCGGCGTGGTCGTGGCGGTCGAGATCGTCGAGTGCCCCGAGGTATTCAGGGCCTCGGCCACCGAAGCCGCCATGGCCTCGTCGTTTTACCCCTACGCGGCGACAGCGGAGGGCTCGCTCCCTTTCGAGTACGTGTACAGGTTCCAGACACCGTCGCCGATGCCGGCGCCGGTCTCGCCGGTTGCGGCGGGCTCGCCCGAAGAGCCGCCAGACGCGGACCCACCCCCCGACCGCAAGCCGCGGCAGTGAGCCGACCTCACACGCTCAACCCCACCCGCCTCCGCGCCTCCACACAATTCACGCTCCCCCGCTCAAACTCCCTACAGGTCTTCGGCCGGTCCGCGTACACAACACAGCGATAATCCTGCCCCTCCGGCGGATCCCCAAGGCACGAGCAGCGTGTGCCTGTCGCGGTCGCCACTCGCTTGACCACGGATCGCGCCGCCCCCAGGCTGTCATCCCGCTCGATTCGCTCGGGATGCAACCGAAGGAATGGATCTCGCGGCGCCACCTCGACCGCGTGGTACGCCTCGCGGCAACAAGCACCACAGGTCAAGCAATCCAGCGACGCCGTGAACGCCGGACACGCAGGCGCCAACGGGGAGATCGGCTCGTTCCGGTGGCGACGACAGCGATCGACGGGCCGGCCGGCGCCTCCGTAAAAGTGCCAAACGCACCCCCGACATTGTGCCCCCTCGGGCCCTCGTTCGGGCCAGAGGGGGTTCAGATCTGCGGCCACCCGCCAGCCTGCCCTTCGGTGAGCCAGCGCATGACCGTCTCCGCAACCACCCCCTCCATGAGCAGGCTGTCCAAGTCGGCGTACGAGGTCTGGGATCCCGGCACGGACGGCCCGGCAGCGCCAAAGCCGCCCCAGCCAACGCCCATCGCATGGGATTGGAGCGGCGGCACGAGCGCGTAGACGAACGCGGGTTTGGACCGCCATTTGGCCGAGGGGCTCGCCTGCATCGGGAGGAACCGGAGCCCGTCCCAAACCAGCGGCAGGTTGTGCGTCGGCTCGTACCAGGTCTGCCCGGCCCAACCCAAGGCCAGGGGTGCGAGCCCGACCGATTGCAACATCGAGATCATGACGCTGGTCGCAGTGGAACAGTCACCGGCAAAGCTGTCCTCTTCGACCCAGCGATCCGTCTGGATGGACGCGCTGGTGCCCAGGTTCATGGCGATCGGGGCACCGTCGACGAGGCCAAGGGAGCGCTGCTCGTCGCGATCCCGCTGCCACCGAAAACAAGTGCGCCGGTCCAGGAGCTTTTGGTCACAAAGGGCTTCCATACCGGCGTCGTCGGCGCGGTAGTCCAGGTCGGCCCAGGTCTTGTCGTCGCGGGCGTCGCCGGTGGTGTACGGCGTGTCCTTCAGTGGGAACTCGTCGCGGAGGATGCGGAGGGTCTCGAGATCGGCGACGTGAAAGCGGTACGCCTCGGCCGAGAGCGCGTCCGATTCCCAGGCCAGGGGGCGCGCTCCGTACACGACGCCCTGCCCCCCGGGCCAGGCCCAGAGCACCTTCTGGACGCTGCCGAGCCCGTGTACGGACCAGGGCCGAGCACGCTCGGAGAGCCAGGCGTCCACCTCCCGGGCGTACCGCAGCCGATCGCGCGCGTCGGCCCGCACCTGCGGCCGGACCGCAGCGTCCACGAGATCGAGCCAGGGCGCCCAGGCAAGCGCGACCGCGACGAGCAGGTCGGGGTCGTCCTCGGGGCCGCCGTCGTCCCCGGCGCGTAGGGGCGGCCCCCCGTGGCCGCCCTCCGAAAGCAACGCCACCAGGAGCCCAACCGCCTCGCTCGTGGCCCCGAAAACCCCGCCAGCGGCGTCGTCCACGCGGTCGCGCTCGGTCGGATCGGAGATGCCCGTGTCGTCGGCGCGGCGGGCGCGTACGGTCATCGAGACAGGGCCGGGGTTCGCCATCGGGAGTACGAACGTCCAGCCGCGATCGTCTGCAAAAGCCTGGCCGGGCACACCCACGCCGATGTCGGCCATCGTGCCGCCGGGGATCACCTCGGACTGCAGGATCGGATTGCCAAGCGTGTACACCCGATCCGGGGCCGGACCGCCCTGGGCGTCCACGTAGATCTGCACGCGGTCGAGATCGTCGCCTTCCACGCGCCCGCGGTATTCAACCACGCCGCCCCGAACCTCTCGGCGGATCTTCACCCACGCGATGTCGGGACCGACCGGGATCTCCGACGCATCGTCGGTGAGCGTCCCCGCCGTGTCGTGAGGCAACAGCAGGGGTACAAGCTGTGGATCGGCCGCTTCGAGGACGTCCGCGACCGCGCCGAGATCGTCCGTGTAGCGGGCGACGGCGGTGGACAGGCCCGACGCGAGGAGGTCGAGGCGCTCCGCAGGGGTCAGGCTTGGGGGGGGGGCGGGAGCGAGGGAGCAGGCGGAGAGCAGGAGACAGAGTGGAAGGCGCCACGAAGTGCGCGCGTTCCAAGCTGGCTCCCGTGTTTGCGTCTCGGGCGGGAACGGCGCGTTAGCGCCGGACCCGGCCGAATGGACGCGAACACAAGCCCGCGGATGCGGGCGTTCTTGGCCAACACTGGCCGATAATCCCGGCCCGCGCCCTCGCGGGACGGGAGAATCGGCGACGGTGAGGAGCAGGGCTGTCCAAATCTGCGGGGAGCCCTCATCCGGCGCCGAGTACGGCGCCACCTTCTCCCGGAGGGAGAAGGGGAAGACGGGTGGGTGCGCTGCGCCGCGGAGGGGTGCCTGCGCCGCGCGGCGGACGGGTGCGTGCGCCGCGTCGCGGACGGGTGGGTGCGCTGCTCCGCGGAGGGGTGCGTGCGCCGCGCGGCGGACGGGTGGAGGGTGGGTCGCACTCCCCGGGGAGCCCTCATCCGGCGCCGAGTACGACGCCAACTTCTCCCAGAGGGAAAAGGGGAATCCCCAAGTCGTGCGCCGCGGCGGTTTGTCGCCCGTAGCCCGTAGCCCGTAGCCCGTAGCCTCCCACCGTGGCTCGCTCACAAATTCCGCCGATATTCACCACCCACATCGTACAACGCCCGCGAGATCTGACCCAAGCTGGCCACCCGCACGGTCTGCATGAGCTCCGCGAAAAGGTTGTCGCCGCGCAGCGCCGCCTCCCTCAGCCGCTCCAACGCCGGGCCGGATTCGGAGGCGTGCTTCTGTTGGAACACGCGCAGCGCGGTGATCTGCGCGGTCTTCTCCTCGGGCGAGGCCCGCCGCAGCTCGATCTTCGCGGGCTCCCAATCGTCGCCGAGCGTATTGGGATCCTGGAACGTATTGATCCCGACGATCGGCAAGCTGCCGTCGTGCTTCTTCTGCTCGTAATAGAGCGACTCTTCCTGGATCTTTCCGCGTTGGTATTGGGTCTCCATGGCACCCAACACCCCGCCCCGCGCGTCGATCCGCTCGAATTCCTTCAGCACCGCCTCCTCGACCAGATCGGTCAGCTCATCCACGATGTAGCTGCCCTGCAGCGGGTTTTCGTTCCTCGCCCAGCCGAGCTCCTTGTTGATGATCATCTGGATCGCCATCGCCCGCCGAACAGACTCTTCGGTCGGCGTGGTCACCGCCTCGTCGTAGGCGTTCGTGTGCAGGCTGTTGCAATTGTCGAACAGGGCGAGGAGCGCCTGCAGAGAGGTCCGGATGTCGTTGAATTGAATCTCGCGGGCATGCAACGAGCGGCCGGAGGTTTGGATGTGGTACTTCAACTTCTGGCTGCGATCGTCCGCGCCGTACAAATCCCGCATGGCGACGGCCCAGATGCGGCGGGCGACGCGGCCGATCACCGTGTATTCGGGGTCGAGGCCGTTGCTGAAGAAGAACGACAAGTTGGGCGCAAAATCGTCCACGCTCATGCCCCGCGCACGGTAATACTCGACGAAGGTAAACCCGTTGGAGAGGGTGAACGCGAGTTGGCTGATCGGATTCGCGCCGGCCTCGGCGATGTGGTAGCCGCTGATGGACACCGAGTAATAATTCCGGACGTCGTGCTCCACAAAATACTGCTGGATGTCGCCCATGAGTTTGAGCGAAAACTCCGTGGAGAAAATGCAGGTGTTCTGCGCCTGGTCCTCTTTCAAGATGTCGGCCTGGACGGTGCCGCGGACGGTCTGCACGGTGCGGTCGCGGATGGCGTCGGCCTCGGCTGGATTGGGGCCCCGCCCCGTTCTAACGCAGAACAGATCAAACTGCTGGTCGATCGCCGTGTTCATGTACATGGCGAGCAGGATCGGCGCGGGGCCGTTGATGGTCATGCTCACGCTGGTCGAGGGGTCACACAGGTCAAACCCGCCGTAGAGGATCTTCATGTCGTCGAGCGTCGGGACGCTCACCCCGCTCTCGCCGATCTTGCCGTAGATGTCGGGGCGCTCGTGGGGATCTTCGCCGTAGAGCGTGACGCTGTCGAACGCGGTGGACAGCCGCTTGGCGGGCTCGCCCTTGCACAGGTAATGAAACCGCTCGTTGGTGCGGGCCGGGCCGCCCTCTCCGGCGAACATCCGCTTCGGGTCTTCGTTCTGGCGCTTCAGCGGGAAAACCCCCGCGGTGTACGGAAAACTCCCCGGTACGTTCTCGAGGAAGCCGAAGCGTACGATCTCGCCCGCGTCCTGAAAGTTGGGCACGGCCACACGCGGGATTTGGAGGTGCGACAACGACTCGACCTTCAATGGCTGCTTCAACGTCTTGCCGCGCACCTCGTAGCTGAACTGATCCCCGAGGTAGCTCTGCCGAAGCTCTGGCCAGCAACGCACGTAGTTGGCCACCTCTGGGGAGAGGGTGATGGCGTCCCGCCGGGCCTGCAGGGCTGCGCGCACGGGCTCGTCCCCAGCGCACTCGTCGATGGCCCCCTCCAGGCGCCAACGACGCCGGGCGTTCTCCGCCTCTTGGGTGATGCGCTTGCGGTAACCGCGCACGGTGTCGGCGATCTCGCCGAGGTAGCGGGACCGATCCGGGGGTAGGATTCGCCGGCGCGGTGGGCTCGCGCGGTCGATCGAGGCCGGGATCTGAGAGATCCAGGGCGCGCCCGCATGGGTTGAGATCAGCGAGCACAAGAAGACGTACGCGGCGTTCACCCCCGCGTCGTTGAATTGGGAGGCGATGGTGCCAAACACCGGCAGGCTCTCGTCTGTGGCGCTCCAAAGCTCCTTGTTACGTCGAACCTGCTTGCGTACATCCCGCAGCGCGTCCTCCGCACCGCGCCGCTCAAACTTGTTGACGACCACCATGTTCGCAAAATCCAACATGTCGATCTTTTCAAGTTGGCTTTGCGCGCCAAACTCCGGCGTCATCACATAGACCGAGATGTCAGACACCTCGACGATCGCAGCGTCCCCCTGCCCAATCCCGCTGGTCTCGACCAGGATGAGATCGTAGCCAGCCTCTTTGCAGAGCCGGATGGCGTCTTTGGTGGCGGCCGACAGCTCGCCCTTCTCCTCGCGGGTGGCCAACGACCGCATGAACACCAGCTCCGGGCCGGACTCCGCGAGGCCGTGGACCGCGTTCATTCGGATTCGGTCGCCGAGCAGGGCACCGCCAGAGCGCTTGCGCGTGGGGTCAATCGACAGGACCGCGATGCGGCGGGGGTTGGGCTCCCCCGGGCGGGCAAAATCCATGCGGAACCGACGCACAAGCTCGTCAACGAAGCTGGATTTGCCCGCGCCACCAGTGCCGGTGAACCCGACGACCGTCGAGGTCTTCGACGGCACTGCGTCCAGCACCGCGCGGAGCTCGGCGGGCAACGTGTGCGGATGCGATTCGGCCGCGGTGATCGCGCGGGCCAGATGGGACGGATCCCCCGCGCGCAGCTTCGCCAGATCGATGGCGACGCGCTCCATCGGGTCAAAATCCGCGCGTCGCAACATGTCATTGATGATGCCCTGCAGCCCGAGCCGACGACCATCCTCGGGCGAATACACCCGCTCGATGCCATCGGCCTGGAGCGCTCGGATCTCGTCTGGGACGATGACGCCGCCACCCCCGCCGAACACCTTGACGTGCTGGGCACCGGCGCGATCGAGCAGCTCCCGCATGTAGCGGAAGTACTCCATGTGGCCGCCCTGGTAGCTGGAGATCGCGATGGCCTGCGCATCCTCCTCGATCGCGGCCTCCACAACTTCGGAGACCGAGCGGTTGTGCCCCAGGTGGATGACCTCGGCGCCGCTCGATTGCAAGATGCGGCGCATGATGTTGATGCTGGCGTCATGCCCATCGAACAGGGCGGCGGCGGTGACGATGCGCACCTTGTGGGTGGGGGTGTAGCGGTCGGTTTCCATGGGGGCGGGGGTAACCGGCCCGGTGCGCTGCGGCGTTCCACGGCCGGGGGTGACCGACTCCAGCGAGCGGTGAGCCGCCCAACTGAACGAACGGGAGGCCCTCCCGATCCGTCACGAAATGAACGAACGGGAGGCCCTCCCGATCGTCGCGATCCATCGAACGGGAGGGCCTCCCGATCGTTGCGATCCATCGAACGGGAGGGCCTCCCGATCGTTGCGATCCATCGAAAGGGAGGGCCTCCCTTTCAACTGTGCGGTTCCGCCTCCAAGAACCCCGGCGGCTCGACCTGAAGGGTGATGTGCGTGATGCCGGTGCGTTCGCCGACGATCCGGTGAAGTCGTGCGAGGAAGCTGGGATCCACGCTTTCGCTGACGACGTGGCCCGAGAGCGCGATGTCGCCCCAGGCGATCATCCAGACGTGCAGGTCGTGCACGGCGCTGACCCCTGGCTCGGTCAGGAGCGCTGAGCGCAGCCCATCGACGTCGATGTGGGCGGGCGCGCTCTCCATCAGCACGGCGGTGCCCTCCTTGAGGAGACCCCAAGCGCTCCGAAGGACGAGCACAGAGACCAGCACCGAGACGATGGGATCGGCCCAGGTCCAGCCGAATTGCCAGATGACCGCCCCAGCGAGCATCGCCCCGATGGAGCCGAGCGCATCCGACATGAGGTGCAGCCAGGCGCCGCGGGCGTTGATGTCGCCGTGGCCGGGCGTGCCCATGGTCGCGAGACCGGCGAGGTTGACGAGCAGACCGCCGGCCGCGATGGCGAGCATCGTCGGGCCGTCGATGGCGTGGGATTCGGAGAGGCGCCCGAACGCCTCCACCACAATGCCCCCGCCTACCGCGAAGAGCGCGGCTCCGTTCGCCGTGGCCGCGAGGACCTCAGCCCGCCGCCAGCCGTAGGTCTGCTGGGCGGTGGCCGGTCGGAGCGCGATCCGGGCGGCGACGAGGCCCATCGCGAGCGCGGTCACGTCCGTCGCCATGTGGCCGGCATCCGCGATCAGCGCGAGCGAGCCCGTCCACCAACCGCCGATCAGCTCGACGAGCAGGTAGCTGAACTGCATCGCGAGCACGATGCCCAGGCGGTTCGGGGAGATCCGCGCGTGGTCGTGGGCGTGGGAGTGGTCGTGGGAATGGGCTTCGGCAGGGCTCGGCGGGGCGTGGCCGTGACCATGGTCGTGGTCGTGGTCGTGGTCGGACATGGCGTTCGCTTATCGCCGGGACACGCCGGTCCTGATTACTTCCTGCGAATGCCCTACCGCGCCGCCCCCTCCGCCCTGCTCTTCGCCCTGTCCCTGTGGACGCCTGCCGCGTGGGCCGGGGACCCGCCCAGCGCAATTCCGGCGCCCCTCCCCGAAATTGCAGAGCCGACGCTCCCGGAGGGCGCGCAAAAGCTCGTCGACATGTTCTTCGGGGCCTATGTTCAGGGAGGGGTGGACGCCGCGCTGTCCGCGTTGAAGCCCCACATCACGTTCAGTACGGACGCCCTGCGCCAACCGCTGATCAACGTCGAGCAGAACCCGACCGGCGGACGGCCCCTGGCTTACGAGGTGGTCCGCGTCATTGCGGTGAGCGACCGGTTTTATGAGGCCCGCTTGATCGCCTACCACCGGACCGCTGCGATGGTCTGGCGGGTGCGGTTCATGCAGTCCCCATCGGCCGAGTGGGTGGTCTACACGCTGGAGGCCCAGGATCGCTACCTCGTCGATTTTCTCATGCTCTCAGAGCTCGAGTACGACTCGATGATCGCGACGCTGGGCGTGAAGGCGAACTCGGACCAGGAGCTCGCGAATGACGCGGCGGAGGTCACGAAGGGCAAGCGGTGACTGGCTCCCCGGCGGGATCGTGCTCCCCGGGCCGCCGGTACGCGCTGCGAGCTCAGTCCTTCCGCACCAATTGCGTCTCGATCTCGATCTCCACGTCCTCGCCGACGAGCACGCCGCCAAGCTCGAGGGCCGCGTTCCAGGTCAGGCCGAAGTCGGCGCGGTGGATGCGGGCGCGCGCCTGATTCTCGCTCCCCGCGGTCGTCGAGGACGGCACGCCGGAGGGGCTATACGTGGCCCCCGCGCAGGTCCCGCAGATCGGGAATGTGCGCTTGCTGCTTGGCACGTTCGCCGGCCAGACGAACCCCATCCCCGCGCCCTCGCCCGTCGTGCTGCTCGACGTGGTGCTCGCTGCGGGCGAACGGTGGTCCTACCTCCCTCCGGAGGGTTTCGACGCGGGCTGGCTGTTCCCCTACCGGGGGAGCATCGAGGTCGCCAGCGAGTGGGCGCAGGGCGAGGTGGCCATCCTCGCGGAGGGGGACGGGTCCATCGAGATCACCGCGGAGACCGATGCTCGGGTGCTCGTCGGGGTGGCCGTGCCGCATCCGCATCCCCTGGTGTTGGGCACCTACTCGGTGCATACCAACGCCGGATCTCTCGCGAGCGGGGAGCAGCGGATTCGGGAGATCGGGGAGAGGTTGAGGGTGGAGGGGCGGCGGTGAGGGGGGGCCCCCGGCGGGGACTGACACTTGGGCCGCGTCGCACGCTCGGGCTGGTCGCCGCCCCGAGGGGGCGTATACTGTCCGCATGCCCAGTCTTGATCAGGCTTCGCCCGCCCCGTCGCCACTCGTCGTCAGCGTCGGCCGTCAGGGCGATGGCTATGCGTTCCAGCTGGAGCCCCGCTCTCGCGCCCGCGTCCGCGAACGGACCCCTCAGCTCGCACCCGCGGGTCAGGTGTTCATTTCCTTCGATACGAAGGCCGATTTCGAGTCGGCCCACGGAGCGATGTGGAAGCAGGTCGTGCTCATGTTGACCGGCATGCGCGAGCAAGATCTCCACGAGCTCGGCGGGGCACGATTCGTGGACCCGGTCGCGGGCACCGAGCTCGCCCAGGTCTCTTTTTAGCTTCGCCAATGTCGCGTGGGATGTTGTACTGGCCGCCTTCCGGCGTCCACGACGGCCTCCTGCTTCGGCTGACCTATCGGACCGATGGTGTGCGGTGCGGCCGCGTCGATCTCTCGGCTTTCAGGAACGACTGGTCGCCCTGGCCAATCGTGGAGCATTGACGCCGAAAGCGTGGACGCCGGCACGCCTGATCCCGCTCACCGCGGCTTACTGCCGCGCGCGCGACGCGAACGGATCCAACGTGTCGCACCCAGCCCGAGCACGCCGAGGAGGACCATCGGCGCGAACCAAGCCGGAACGGGCAGGATGTGCCGCTGCTCGGTCCGCTCGATCGGTGGGCGGAACACCGTGGCCATTCCGTCCGGCGGGACGCCCGGCGGGACGGTGAGGGCCCACGTGGGATCGTCATGGTAGATCTCGCCGGCGTGAGCCGCACACGTCGCCCGCCAGACCGTCCGCAACGCGCCTTCCTCCGGGACACCCACCAACCCCGCCGGAAGCGGGAGCGCACGTTGGAACGCTGGAAATGGCCGATCGGTGATGTGCAGGAAGAGCGTGTAGCAGCCATCCTGGTACAGGTACGGACTGCCCGCGTGGCCACCCCCTTCGCCGTGGGCCACCTGCAGGGCAAGGATGGCGCCGGCGCGGGTGTCTCCCTGCACGACGCGCGCGACGGCGAACCGGACGCTGGATCGGGAGACATCGTCCGGGTCCTGGGTACGCGCATCCACGCACCCAACGATGATCATCGAAGCGTCGCAGAAGTTGCCCGAACGGCCCACGCTGCCTTCTATCCGCGCCCGCCCGCCCGATGTGCAGCGGCGGCACGACGGCGGCTTCGGCGGCCTGGACCCGCTCAGCGCGCCGCCCCCTCACTCCCCCACCACCCGCCCCCCATCCAACCGAAGCTGCACCTCCGCCCGCGCCGCCACCAACGAATCGTGCGTCGCCACCACCAACGCGGCGCCCGACGCTCTGGCCTCCCCGAACAGCAGGTCCAGCACCTGCGCGCCGGTCTTGGTGTCCAGCGCGGCCGTCGGCTCGTCGGCGAACACCACCGCCGGCCGGTTGACCAGCGCGCGCGCGATCGCCACCCGTTGACGCTCGCCGCCCGACAACGTGCGCACGTCCTGGTTCTCGCGCCCCGCGAGCCCCACCCGCGCGAGCAATTCACGCCCCCGTGACCGCGCCTCGGCGTCCGGCATTCCCGCGTACTGAGCAGGCAGCATCACGTTCTCCAACGGCGAGAGCGCGCCCACCATCGGGTACGTCTGGTGAACGAAGCCAAGATGCTTGAGCCGGAACATGCTGCGCGCATCGTCCCCCTCGCCCGAGATGCAACGTTCCCCGTGGAACACTCCGCCCGCGCTCGGCGGGTCGAGCAGCGCGGCGACGTGCAGCATCGTCGATTTTCCGGACCCGGAGGGGCCCATCACGGCGGTGGCGGACCCCGGTGCGAAGGTCACGCTCACGTCGCGGAGGGCGTGAACCTCGACGGCGTCGAGCAGCCAGGTGCGGGAGATGCCGCGGAGGGCGTACACCCTACGCCGCCGGGATCGACAGCCGCACCCGCGCGCCCGTACCCCGCGCCGTGCGGTGAATGTGCGCGACGCGCTTCACGCCGTCCTCGCCGAGGGCGACCGCCTCGGCGCCATCGAGCACCTCGACCAGCCGGATCGCCGCCGCGACCGCGCACAGTCGGGTCTCCACCGCTGCGATCCGCTCCCCGACGAGGCCTTCGAGCCGCCAGCCGGGCAGCACCGTCGTGCCTTCGGGCACGCCAGCGAGCAGATCCCCGGTGTCCGCTGCCCCCAGCCACACCTCGTCGAGCCGCACGCCGCCTGGTTCGTTGGGCAGCCCCAGCAGCACCCAACCCGCGCCGGCCGCGGGCTCCCCGGCAACGCCCACGGCATCGAGCCGCGCCCGGTGCTCCTCCTCCCGCGCGGTCTCCCGCACATCCACCCCGCCGACCAGCGCCAGATCGACCGTGCCCTCCGCGAGCGCGAGCACACCTTCCAAAAGCGCGGCTTCGAACGACAGCTCTTCCTGCGAAACCGTCAGGTTCGGCCCCATCAGCTCCAGCGACCGGGCGACGTAGAACGCCGCCGCGTTGCCCACCGACCCCGCGAACGCCATCGGGCTGCACCAGGGCTTCTCCGCGTGCAAAATGCCCTCGGCCAGCGGCACCGACACCTCGGTATTCCCAAGCCCAGAGCCCATGAACACGCCGATCCGCGCGCCCTTCAACCGCGCGCCGGGAACAGACGCGAGGCAGGACTGCGCCCCGACCTGCGCGAGCTTCACGTAGCTGCCGATCCGACGAAACCCCTTTCCGAACGTGGCAAGATGACGCTCCTCGACGTCGTCCGCGCCAACCCGGGCCCAGCCGAGAACGGCGACGTCAAGCATGGCGGGGACGCGGGGCGGGCATGGGCCGCGGAGGTAATCAGAAATCGGCGGGGGCGCAGCGGGGTTGGGGCGGCTTGGGGCCACTGCAGGGCCGCCCTACCTCCGGAGCGCCCTCAGTGTCCCAAGCCGAGCCCGCGCCTCGGGCGCCTCCGGATCCGCGGCCAACGTCGCCGCCGCGGTCCACAAATCCCCGTCCCGAAGCGCGATGGAGGCGGAGAGGGCGGAGCGGACGCCCGAGTGCTCGCCATGGGCCAGGGACAACGCGGCCAGCGCACCGGGCTCGTCACCGAGCACCGACAGGCTCCACGCCACCTGGAACTCAAAGGCGGGCAGGTCCGCGCAGCCGGCCGCGCGCCAGTCGGGCAGCCGGGCTTTCAGGGCCTCCGCGGACATGACAGCCTTGGCGGCGCCTGCGATTCGAGTACACGCGAACCGTCGGGCCGGACGCGCTGCGAGGGAGCGCTCCAGCGCGGCGACGCCCGCCTCGTGCTGATCCCGCCGCACCAGCTCGGCGCCGTAAAGGTCCCAACTGAACGAGTCAGGCGCGCGCATCGCAGCCGCATGAAAGAAGGTGAGGTTGTTGATCCAGTCGGGGAGTCGGACGTGAATCGCGAGCAGCGCCCCGAGCGCCCAGGTCGTTAGCACCGCGGCGCTCGTCCGTCCGAGCGGCACGGACGTCGCCACCAGCGCCGCAACGCCGATCATCGGCAAATACAGGTAGCGCTCCCCGAGCGTTGCGAAGACCGTGAGCGCGGCCGCCATGGGCAAGGCGGAGACGAGCAGCATGGCGACGAGCCCGGTCCCCCGGCGGGGGGCGGCTCGGATCGCCAGGATCGCGAGCAGCACGGCGATCCCGGCCGAGATCCAGACCTCCGGCCCCGGCCGTGGCAGGTAGAGCGTGGCAGTGCCCGTCAGCGGCCAGGGCCAGACCAGCCAACCCAGGAGCCGAACCACCCCATGCAGGGATGCGAACGGATCTTCGAGCGGGACGCGTTGGAATTCCGCGGCTCGGCCAAGGTTCACGTATTGCCTCGCGGCGAGCGCCAGGCCCAAGCCGCACGCGGCCCCGACGAGCGCGCGCCACCTTGCCATGACGCCCCCGACCCCATCATGCGCCCAGACCCAAAGTACGGCCAGCAAGGGCAGAAGGAAGCTCGACTCTTTGGAGAGCGCGGCCATCGTGGCACACCCCACGGCGAACCAAGCCCGCCCGCGATCCACGCTGAGCATGGCCCCGACGGCGAACGTCGTCGCCAACAGGTCGTTCCGGGCCGCGATCCACACGACCGCCTCGGACTGTATGGGGTGCAGGCCGAAGATCAGCGCGGCGATCCCCGCGCGAATCCAACCGTGTCGCTGGTGAACGAGCGCGCCGACGAGCGCCGTGCACGCGAGGTGCCAGAGCAGGCTGTGCAGGTGCGCCCAGGCGGGGACGTACCCGAACAGCGCCACGTCCGTGAAGAACGACAGCGTGGTGATGGGGCGCCAGTAGCCCGACGTGGTGGTGCCAGAGCAGCACCACAGGTCGCTCGCCAGGAGGGTTCGCCAGGTGGGGTGGCTGAGCGCACGGTTGAGCAACACCAGCGCTTCATCGTCCCAAACGTACCCGGCCGTCATGCTCGCGATGTAGGCGGCGAAGGTGATCGCCAAGGCGCCGGCGACACCGGTCCACGGGGGCAGCGTGTGGGGTGAGGCGGGATCGATGCGGGAGCCTATGCCGGCGGAGGCGGGAGGCCGGAGGCGGGAGGCCGGAGGCGGGCGCGGGGGCTTGCCCCCCACAAAGCAGAGTATACTGCACCGATCCGAGGTCCCCATGGACGCCTTCCGTCCCCGTACATCGCTGTCCTTCGGCCTGCTCACCCTGCTCGCGGCGTGCGGCACGGACCAGAAGGTCGGCACCTACAACGCCCCGCCCTCGGTGAGCATCCAGTCCCCGCCAGACGGCACCGAGGTCAACGAGGGTGATCTGGTCGAATTCGTCGGGCTCGTGGACGACGACCAGACCGCGGCCCCCGACATGCTGATCTCCTGGACCAGCGACATCGATGGGGTGATGACCGAGGAAGATCCGGCAGAGAGCTCCGGACAGGCCACCTACACGACCTCGTCGCTCACGGTCGGCAACCATGCGATCACGTTGGCGGCGACGGACGAATCGGGGGAGCGAGAGGAATACTCGATCGGCATCGTCGTCATCGACGTGCCGGACGCCCCCAGCATCAACATCGTGCACCCCGGATCGGGAGAGAGCGGCAGCGAAGGCTCCGAGTTTGGCTTCGTGGTGCAGGTGTCGGACGAGCAGGACGAAGCGGGCCTGCTCTACGTCGCGTTCGAGAGCAGCGTGGACGGCATCTTCTGCGAGCCCGTCCCGGACAGCATCGGCGTGGCCGAGTGCGACCATGAGTTGAGCGCCGGGGATCACGAGCTCACGTTCCACGTGACCGACGTGGACGGCCTCTCCGTGACGGCGTCGTACTACTTCACCGTGATCGCGGGCACCGAGATCGACGACGACGGCGATGGCTACACCGAGGCCATGGGGGACTGCGATGATCGCGACGCGTCCGTGAACCCGCTCGCGACCGAGTACTACAACGACCGGGACGACGACTGCGACGAGATCATCGACGACGGCACCGTGAACTACGACGACGACGGCGATGGTCAGAGCGAGCTTGGCGGGGACTGCAACGACGCGAGCACCTCGACCTACACCGGCGCACCCGAAGAGTGTGACGGCGCCGACAACGACTGCGACACGGTCGTGGACGAGGACAGTCCCTGCTACGACGACGATGGCGATGGCATCACCGAGATCGACGGCGACTGCAACGACGCCTCCGCGGTCAGCTACCCTGGCGCTCCCGAGCTGCCGGACGGCGACGACAACGACTGCGACGGCATCATCGACGAGGGCACCACCGCTTACGACGACGACTTCGACGGCTACACGGAAGACGCCGGCGATTGCAACGACGCCAACGCGTCCATCAACCCCTCCATGGTGGAGACGTGCAACGGCTACGACGACGACTGCGACAGCACCGCAGACGAAGAGGGATCTTCGGGCTGCAACAACTACTACTACGACTACGACGCCGATCTGTACGGCAGCACCTACGGCAAGTGCCTGTGCGCGCCGGACGGGAGCTACACGAGCTCGTACAACAGCGACTGCTACGACTACAACGCAGCGGCGAACCCAGCGGCCAGCGCGTACTCGACCTCTCAGCGGGGCGACTCCAGCTACGACTACAACTGTGACGGGTCCGAGTCGAAGTACTACTCCGAGGTCTACTCTTGCGGCAGTTGGCCCGGCTGCTCCAGCACCGCGGGCTTCAGCGGCTCCACCCCAGCGTGCGGTTCCACCGGCACGTGGGTCACCGGCTGTTCCCTCGATTGGTTCAGCTGCGAGGACGACTCCAGCTACTCGGTCACGCAGGCATGCCGCTGAACATGCCCCGCATCATCCGGAAGTACGGAAACCGGCGACTGTACGACACGCATGCCTCCGCCTACATCAACCTTGCAGACCTCGCGGGGCTGATCCGATCGGGGGAAGAGGTCGTGGTCGAGGACGCGACGACGAAGGCCGATCTGACGCGGGAGCTCTACTTCCAGGTGCTGTTCGAGCACGAGGGAGCGATGGATTTTCTGCCCCTCGGCATGTTGCGCCGCATCATCCGCGCCACGGGCGACGATCCGGGGCAGCGGGTGCTTCGGCAGCAACTTGGCCAGGCGTTCCACCTGTTGTCCGACCAGATGGACAGGTTGGAGATGACGTTTGGCGGGATGGGCAGCCCCTGGCCACGCCCAGCGGGAGCGAAGTCCGCGCCCGCGGCCGACGCAGCACCGCCACCCGAACCGCCTGAGGGTCCGAAGCCCCCCGGGCCGAAGGCAAGCCAGCCTCCGGTGGACGAGCTCGCGCTGTTGCGCGACCGACTCGCGGCGTTGGAAGGGCGGTTGGGCAGGTGATGGGGCCCACGGGCGTTCCGCAGGCGAGCTCAAACCCCAGGCGGTGGACCCAAGCCCGCCCGCCCCCGCAGGATCAGCGCGCCCCGAGCAGCTCCACCTCGAAGATCAGGGTCGCCTTCGGCGGGATCACCCCCGGGTAGCCACGATCCCCGTAGCCGAGGCTCGAGGGGATGGTCAGCTTGCGCTTGCCACCCACCTTCATGCCGGCGACACCTTGGTCCCAGCCCTGGATCACCATGCCCGCGCCGAGCTTGAACTCGAACGGCTCGTTGCGATCCCGGGAGGAATCGAACTTCGCGCCGCTCTCGAGCGTGCCGACGTAGTGAACGCTGACGTTGTGGCCCTTCTTGGCTTCGGTGCCGGTGCCGACGACGAGATCGAGGATCTGGAGGGTGTTCATCGGGCGCTGTTAACCAGCTACATTGCCGGATGCCCGCTCGCTCGGTCCTGACCATCCTCGAGGGCCTGTCCGTCGTCGCCTTCGTGGCCGTGGCCGCCAGCGCGCTCGTGGTGCCTGATCGCGTGTTTGCCCCGCTGGATGTCGTCGCGCTGTCCGTCGGCCCAGCGGAGGAGCGCTGGATGGGCATCTTCATGCAGGATCAGCACATCGGCTACGCAGTCAGCCGCGTGGGACCCACGGCCGACGGAGGGCGTGTTTTCCAGCAGCAGTCGGTGTTCTCCATCCAGGCGATGGGCAACGTGCAGCGGGTCGTTGCGGCCGGCACGGCGGTCACCGGCGCGAATGGCGACCTGCGAAGCTTCGACTTCATGCTGACCTCTCCGCTGCCGGTGTACGCGCGCGGCGAGGTCTCGGCGACCAACCTTCACGTCACCATCGATCAGGCCGGCAACATCGAGGAGATGGACATCCCGCTCACCGAGCCGCCCGTCCTGTCCATGACCCTGCCGTCCAAGGTTCGCGGCATGACGATGCGGCCGGGCCTCACGTTCACCGTGCCGTACTTTGACCCCCTCACGCGCGCCAACGCCACCGCGCGGGTGCAGGTCGAATCCCCGGAGATGTTGCCCACCGGGGAGACCGCCTGGTGGCTGACCTCCAGCTTCAACGGGGTCGAGACCCGCCAACTGGTGGATGTGAACGGGGAGGTTTTGCGTGAGGAGGGCTCGCTCGGCCTGCGCGCGGAGCGCATGACGAGGGAGGCTGCGATGGCGCTGGACAACGGCACGCCCCCCGACCTCATCGCTCTCACGAGCATTCCCGTATCGCCCATCCCGAACGCCGCTGCCGCTCACATCGTGACCGTGCGGGTGAGCGGGGTGGAAGCCGCCAAGTTCGTGGCCGACGCGCCGCTCCAGTCCGTGAGCGCCGATCTCGTCACGGTGTCCGTGCCGCTGCTCGCGGAGCTGCCGAACCTGCCGATCGTGGCGGTCGGCGCGATCGAGGAGGCCGACACCGAGCCCGCCGCGTCGATCCCGTCGACGAGCCCGGAGATCGTCGCGCGGGCGACCGCTGTCGTTGCCGGCGCGACCACGCGCTTGGACGCTGCGCGGCGGATCAACGAGTTCGTACACACCTACGTGCAGAAGATCCCGACGATCGGCATCCCGAACGGGCTGGAGGTGCTCCGCCGTGGCGAGGGCGACTGCAACGAACACACCGCGCTGTACGTCAGCCTCGCTCGGGCCGTTGGCATCCCCTCTCGGATCTCGGCGGGCCTGGTCTATGCGCCCGCGATCGGGGACGCCTTTTACTACCACGCATGGCCCGAAGTTCGCCTCGGCCCGCCCGGTCCGGACGGCGCCGCGGGCTGGGTGCCCGTGGACCCGACCTTCGGCCAGTTTCTCGCAGACGCCACGCATGTGAAGATCGTGAACGGGGATCTGGACAAGCAGATCGAGATCATGGGGATGATCGGCAAGGTGAAGTTGAGCGTGGTGGAGGCGCGGTAGGCGATGCAACTCAAGAGCCACACCCGCCGCTCGGCGGAGACCGACGCCAGCGCGCAACAGACCTACCGGCTCCTGGCCGACGTGCCTCGGTCCGTACGCCACTTTCCCGAGCTGGATTCCATCACGCAGGAGGGCGAGGCTTGGGTATGGCGCATGCGAAAATTGGGCGCCGGACCTGTCACTTTTCAGGTGGTATACGCAGCGCGCTACGGCTTCGATGCGTCCACCCGCGCGGTCACCTGGGAGAGCGTGCCTGGGTTTGGCAACACGCGGGTGTCGGGCCGCTGGATCATCGAGCCGGCGGGCGCAGGCTCGCGGTTCACGCTGGACACGTCGTTCGTGCTCGATGCCCCTTTCCCAGGGTTTCTCCAAGGAACAGCCACAGCGCTCATGGCGCGTGAGAACGACCGGTTGATCGCTGGCTACCTGGCCAACCTGAAGGCGACGTTGGATCGTGAGGCCCGATCAGATTAGACCCGGGGCGATGTCTACCGACCCTACCGATCCCGCCGAGACCGAGCTCCCCGCCACCGGGCCCTTCAGCGCAGCGCCACACGCCAAGGACACCAGCGCCGACCGCGACACGGGCGCGAAGGCTCCGAACAGCCTGCTGACCCGGCCGACGGATCACGCCGCGAAGCCTGGGTTCCGCAGCCCGCCCAACAAGCACTCCAAGGCGCAGAAGCCCGCGCGCAAGAAGTAGGCGCAACCCTTGCTGCGCATGGACGGGTTCACGCTCCGGCGGGCGCGCAGCTACGCTGAGGCGGCGGTGCTCTACGAGGAGGCCCGGGCGACGAACCTGGATCCGATGTACATCGCGGGCGGGACAGATCTGCTCCCGAACCTCAAGCACCGGATCGTGAACCCCAAGCGCCTCATCGACCTCTCCAGCCTGCGGGGGGGCGTTCGAGAGGCCGATGGGGAGCTGATCATCGACGCATCCACGACCCTGGACGCGCTCGCGGCGCACCCCTTGGTTCGGTCGATGGCGCCCGCGCTGTCAGCGGCGGCCGGGCTCGTCGCCGGGCCGCAGATCCGCACGATGGCGACGATCGGCGGGAATGTGTTGCTCGACACGCGCTGCCTGTTCTACAACCAGACGGAGTTCTGGCGGCGCGCCCTCGGCTATTGCTTGAAGGCCGATGGCACATGGTGCCACGTGATCGCCGGCCCGAAGACCTGCGTGGCGACGCAGTCCAGCGACACCGTGCCTGTGCTCCTGGCGATGGACGCGCGCCTGGATTTCCTGGGCTCGGAAGGCATGAGGACGATGTCGATTCGGGAACTATACCGGTACAATGGGATGGACCACCTGCGTATCGAGAAGGGCGAGCTGCTCACCGCCATCCGGACTCCGACCCCGCGCCCCAACACCCGCGGCAGCTACCAGAAGCTGCGGACGCGGGACAGCATCGACTTTCCGCAGCTTGGGATCGCGCTCTCGGGCACGTTCGAAGGGCCAAGGGTCCGGGACCTTCAGGTTGTCGTGGGTGCGGTGAACCCGCAGCCGAAGGGCATCCGCGGGCTGGAGGCGTTCGACGATCAGCCGCTCGGGCCCGAGCAGATCGAGGCCATCTGCGATCTGGTGTTCAAGCAGACGCGGCCCCAAGCCAGCACGCACGGGGACGTCGCGTGGCGCCGGCAGATGGCCGTGGTCTATGCGCGCCGGGGGTTGACCGCGCTCGCGCCTACTTGACCGCGCCCTTGACGTCGATCGTGAACTTCATCTCGTTCAGGTTCTTGAGCGACCCCAGGGCCGCGCTGAACGGCTGGATCCCGTAGTCGGTTCCGTTGAGCTTCATCGTGCCCTTGGCGGTGAAGCTCGTGCCATCTGCGGTGATCGTGAGCGACGGGGACACGGCCTTGGTGACCCCGTGCATCGTCATGTTGCCCTTCACGACGACGGCGGTGCCCGAAGCCGCACAGCTCGTGCTCGTGAAGGTGATGGTGGGGTATTTCGCAGCGTCGAGCTGATCGTCGTCGAGCATGTGCTCGGTGACCTCGGCCCGCTGCCCTTCATCGAGCTCAGTGGTGTAGCCGACCTTCACGCGCATCGACTTCTCGTCGTTCATCAAGCCAGACGTGGGCACGGAGATCGAGACCTTGCACGCGGCGAGATTGGCCGTGTCCCAGGTGGCGGTTCCCGTCCAGCCCGTGGCGAGGATGACATGGTCATGGGACATGCTGGCCGCGACCGTGCTCGGGTCTTTGAACACCTGCACGTAGAGCGAGCTCTTGTTGGCGTCCAACGTGTAGGTGGCCAACGTGGACGCCGGAGCCGTCGTGCCGGTGGCCGAACCGCCCGCGGGGGTGGTCGTGGCCGGATCGCCCGCGATGGCGAGGCCAACGCCGACGGTGACGAGCAGCACGGGCAAAAGGCGGGGAAACGAACGGGTGAACATGCGGAGGCTCCTTGGGCGCCATGATAACGCCCCGCCCCGTGCTCTACGTCCTCGGCCCTTTCCGACTCCTCGCGCCGTTGGGTCAGGGCGGCTTCGCGGAGGTGTGGCGGGGCGAGCACATCCGCCAGGGCGTGCCTGTGGCGCTCAAGATCGAACGGGCGCCGGCGCTGGACGGGGCGGTCCAGACCGCAGAGGTGCGGGCGCTCGCGGGGTTGGACCACCCGAACGTGCTCATGGTGTTCGACCACGGGGTGTTGACGCCCGAGAACGCCCCGCCGGGCTTGACGCCGGGGTGCCCGTGGATCGCGACGGAGCTCTGCTCTGGCGGCGCGCTGGCCGGTGTGGCGCCGCGGAACTGGAATCAGCTCAGGCGGGTGGCCGTGGACATCCTGGCTGGGCTCGCCTACGCCCACGCCCGGGGCGTGCTGCACCTCGACCTGACGCCGGACAACGTGCTGATCGCGTCGTCGGGCGACCTTCGGCCTGGCCTGAAGCTCGGAGACTTCGGGCTGGCGAGCGACCCGCGCGAGCCGAGCCGACAGCGTCGCACGGGCGTCGCGGGCACGCCGCCCTACATGGCGCCCGAGCAGTTCGGCGACGAGCCCGGCGCACTCGGGCCCTGGAGCGACCTGTACGCCTTTGGGTGCCTGCTCTGGCGGCTCAGTTGCGGCGATGCGCCCTTCGGGAGCACCCGCCCTCCCGAGGTGTTGGCCGCGGCGCATTCGGAGCTGGAGCTGCCCGCGTTTGAGCCGAAATTCGCGACGCCTCCGGGGTTTGAGGTCCTGGTGAGGGCCCTGCTCGAGAAGGCCCCCCACCACCGCGTGCAGAGCGCGGCCGAGACGCTGTCCGCCTTGGACGTGGTCGATGGGCAGGAGAATCGCAGCGTGCCAGCGGACTGGCGGGCAGGCGTGCCCCCGCGGCGGGTCATGCGCCTCGTGGGGGCTGGGCTCGGCCTTCACCCGTTCCGGCCCATCCCGCTGGTTGGTCGCGATGCCGAGCGCGATGTGCTGTGGCGCACGCTTCTCCACGTCCGGGCGACTGGGGAGGCACGCCTGGTCCAGATCTCGGGCCAACCGGGGATCGGACGCGGCGCGCTTCGACGCTGGCTCCGCGAGCGCACGCTGGAGACCGGCGCTGCCCGCGTCGTCGAGGTCCGCGGCGAGGGCGTCGAGCCCCGCGCAGCGTTGGCGGCGGCGTTGGCGGCCACCTACCCTTGCCCGCCCGCGCTCCGGACGGGAATGCTCGACGCTGGAGTCGAAGCGCTGCTGGACGCCGCCCGCGTACACGGCACCTTGCTGATCGACCTTGGCCTGGCTGACGACACCCCCGGGATCGTGGACCTCGCCCAGGATCTCCTGACCCCCGCCCTCTCAGCGCCGCGCCCCGGCTTCGGGCTGCTCGTGGTGGTGGGCACGGCACCGGCTGCGCCACAGCGAGGCGTGTCCATGGCGCTCGGACCGCTCGCGCCGGCCCACCAGGTGCAGCTCGTCGAAGGCGTGCTCGGGCTCGGCGGGAGGGTCGCCCAGGAGGTCCGAGAGCGCGCCGCCGGCAACCCGGGCGTGGCGGTGTCGCTCATGCGCTCGCTTGTCCGCGCCGGGAGCCTGATCGCGGAGGAATCGGGGTTCGTCGCAGCGAGCGAGGGGCCGCTGTTCGACGTGGGCGAGACTGCGGGGGCCGCCGACCGGACAACCACCTGCCTGGTTTCCCAGGCATCCGCCCAGCGTCGGAAAGGGGCCATCGCCGAGGCGCAGGGCTGCCTCGAGGAAGCCCACGCCCGCGCCCGGGCGGACAAAGACGACCGAGCGCTCGCCAGGGTGGCCCGCGCTCGGGGGGTGCTGTCGCTCTACCGGGGACACCTCGGCGCCGCGGGGCGCAGCTTCCAGCAGGCACAGGCGCTGTTCACGAGGCTCGGCGTCCAGCCGGGCGTCGCGCTCTGCCTCCTGCATCGGGGCGAGGTCGCGCGTTGGGCCAACAACCCGGCGCTCCTTCGCGAATTGCTCGCCCAGGCACAAGCCGCACTGGATGACGCCCCCAGCGAGGTCGGCGCCGCCCATGTCCAGTTGCTCACCGCCGAGGCCGCGCAGGACGTCGGCGACCGCGGCTGCGACGGCTTTGATCGCGCGCTGGTGTTGGCGCGCCGAGCGGGTTCGCGGCCGCTCGTCGCGCGCGCCGCGCTCGGACTCGGCCTGAGCGCTGCGCCGGGGGTCGATCACCTGGGCTGGCTCGGGTACAGCCGCCATGGCGCCGGCCTGGTCGGCGATCTGCTCCTGGCGGCGACCGCCCGGGCCTGCGCGCTCGCGTTGCGCTGCGAGGCGGGCAGCTCGGACGCCGGGGCGCTGCTACGGGAGGCCGAAGCCGTGTGCGGAGATCTGGAAGCGAGCGCGGGGTTCCATCCGGCAGCCCTCTCCGCCTTGGAGCGAGGGGCTACCGCGGGCCCTGTTGGCGCAAGCGCGCTGCTCAGTTCCGCGGCCCAGGCTCACGCCCAGCGGCTCCAAAAGTAAAGCCGCCCGAACGGGGGTTCGGGCGGCTTCAGGGAAGGGTGACCGGGCCTCTTCTCACGCAAGACGAATAGGGGGGACGCATCATGCGCTATAAAAGACGTCCCGGTCGAACAGAAGCTTAGTCTACTCTTCGTCGGTCGTCAAGCGATCTTCGCCGCAGGTCGGGGTGTTGTTCTCCTCGACCTTGCGCTCGACGAGCGAGGGGCTGTAGCCCCAGATGTCCTTCCGCACGTGGTCGATGGAGAAGGAGCCGTTGACCAACACCTTGGACGCCGCGGAGGCGCTCTCCAGGTAAAGCTGGAAGGTGCCCGTGATCGGCTTGTCCTGTTTGCCCGCCTCCACGAGCGCGAGCTCGGACGGCTCCATGTCGAAGTGCACCCAGGTCGGGTCCATGCCGACCCAGTTGGCGAAGCCATCGGGCGAGTCGTCGTCCACAACGTCCGGACGCCAGGAGTTCTCCTCGATCTTGATGTCCACCGGGAAGTCCGACTTTCCGATAGCGGCCAGGTCGCTCGGGTGGTCGGCATCGTAGGTGACGGCTTCGGTGAGGTTTTCTACGAAATTCTCGTACGTGTTCGACGAATCCCAGTGCCCGTCGTAGGTCGGCTGGTACAAGGGCACCGAGTAGCCAGTCTCCGGATCGATGGAGATGTTGTCGATGTAGTCGATGGCGTGGCCGTACAAGTCCTCGTCCGCCATGCGTCCAAAGCCGTACCCCGCCATCCAGGTCTCCGGGAGGAACCAGTAGTCGGACGTGTCGCTCGGGTTCACCTGGAACCCGAAGGCGTTCAGGTGGATCATGGTGCCGCCCTCAGCCGCAGACCAGTTGCCGATCCAGTCCTCACCCTCAACGGCGGCGATCTCAGACCCGCTCTCGCCATCCACGCACTCGGTCGGCTGGAAGTCGGGATCGACCACCCAGCCGAACCGAAGGTCCCCGATGTTGGAGACCTCGTGGTGAACCGTCAACTGCAGGTCGCCCTCCGTGGTCATCACCGCCTCGACGCGCCAGGGGTCGTAGGTCTCGGTGCGAACGTAGTAGGAGTACTGGTTCAGCCAGGGGAAGTAGTCCGGCTCGGACTGGCACTCGGCGTCGAAGTCGACACCGGACAGCCGCTCATCCTCGTCGTCGAGCGGACGACAGTCCACCGGCTCGAACTGGAACTTGTTGCGCGTGCTCTCCTCGGAGAAGTCGTAGAGCTTCGCCTCAAGCCGGTAGATGTTCTCCGAGCTCCCCGCCGCGAAGTAGGAGACGTAGTCTCCACTGACTTCGCCATCGTGGGGGACACAGCCAGCGGCGAGCGCGAAAGCGGCGGTCAGCGGGAGGGGGAGCAGCACAGTACGGCGCATCGGAAACCTCGAACGGTGCCTTATAGACCGCGGCGGCCCGTCTGGTCAAGCACCTGACACATCCCTTTCACCCATGCGGGGTTTTTTCCCTTGTGCGGGCTTCCGAACCCAGCCTGCTTGGTGGGGGGCAAGCCCAGCGAGTTGGGACGCCCCGGTACGAGCGCAGTGGCCACGCCGTCCCGTAGGCACCGGAAACACCGCGTCCACGGCGATCACGACCCTCCCGCCGTCCGTCACTTTGCGCCTTTGCGGCTTTGCGCGACCCATCCGGGCCTCCTGCGGCGCCGCGATGTGAGCAATCCTTAGCCCCCTTGTGGCCGCCCTTGGTGAGCGGGCCCGCCCCTACCTGGTCGTCGACGTCGACGGACCCACCGCGAAGCCGACGACTACAAACCCTGCTATCCCTGAAAAGTCGCCGCGATCCCCGCCTTGTGGTCTGGGTACTTCCACTCAAAGCCAAGCTGCTTCTCCAACGTGTCGGTGCGCAGTCGCAGCGACGCCGTGTAGATCCGAAGGTTGTCTTCCGTGAACCGCGGCTTGGTACCGATGATCCCGGCCAGTCGCTCGTTCTCCTTCGCCGCGCGGAACTGAAAGACGCTCGGCACCCAGGTGGACCAGAACCGCATCGGCTTGCCGCCGACCTTCTTGTGGACCTCGGCGTAGAACTCGCGCAGCAAGGGCGTGCTCTTGCCCGCGATGTGGCAGACCCCGGGCGCGCCCTTCTCCCCGAGCAGCGCAAGGGCGGCCACGCAATCGTCGAGATGCACAAGGGGCACGAGGTTTTTCCCCTCGCCCGGCAGCCATGCCCGCCCCGCCTGCATCCGATCATCGGCCGTGAACCGGACGCCTGGACCGTACACCGCCGCGATCCGCGCGATCACCACAGGCAGCCCCGACTGAGTGAGCGCCAGCTCCGCCGCGACCTTCGATCTTCCGTAGTGCGTCTGGGGGTTCGAAGGAAAGTCCTCGGGCACCCACAGGCCGCTTCGATCCCCGTAGATCGTCGCCGAGCTGGCGAACACCACCTTGGGCGTGCCTTTCCCCGCCTTGAGAACATCCACGAGCAACTCGGTCGCCTGGCGGTTGATCACATCGGCGGTCTCCCGCCCTTTGCCCCGCGCGCCGCCGGCCAGGTGGAACACCACATCCACGTCCGCAACACCCCGCTCCAGCGCCGCCCGATCGCTCATCGATCCGGCGATCACCTCGGCGCCAGCGGATCGCACCGCCTCCTCCTTGGTTGGCGTGCGCACCAGCGCTTTGACCGCGTAGCCGCGGCCGGAGAGCTCCCGGACCAGCGGGAGCCCGATTTGACCTGACGCACCAGTCACAAACACCTTCACGAGAGCCTCCACGGCGGGCGGGGGGCTATCATGGAACCCCACCGTGCTAACCACCCCGCCCCAATGAACATCTTCCTCATCCCCTACACCTGGCACCGGCACTTCGCCCTTGGATGGGTGTGCGCGGGCGCGGCGCTGCTCGCCTGGTGGCTCGTCCTCGGGATCGCCGTGGTCGAGCCGTTCTGGACCTTGGAGTGGGACGGCCCGATCTTCCTGGGCACCGTGGGGTCCGCCATCGCCGCGGCCTCGGTGCTCGCCGAGCAGACGCTCTACCGCAAAGCCGTGTGGCGGCGCCTCTTGTTCCCCGCGCTCGCCGGGATGATCTCCTGGGGCATCATCGTCGGCGGGTACTGGTTCTGGACCAAGCTGATTGGCCCGCTGGTGTTCTCCGGGGACAGCGCGGCCGACCTCGCGGACGCCTCCCTCGTCGCGCTTCGCTACCGCCTGCCGTCCTGGATGGGAGCGGGGGTTGGCATGGCCTTTGGACCTGCGGTGCTCCGAAAAGGCGCCGGCATCTTGAACCATGCCGCAGGGGGTGCGGCCTCCGGGCTCATCGGCGGGTGCGTCTGGTACCTGCTGGGCTACACCAAGTCCGCCCTCGGATACTCCGATTTGTACCTGGCCAGCGCGTTTGGCGCGATGGCCATGGGCCTCTCGTTCGGCCTGTTCGCCTGGGGCGTGCCGGACGCGCTCTACGCCGGCTGGCTGCGCATCGTGACCGACAATCGCCACGCGCGGCGCATCCCCATCGACGGGCTCGATGGCCGCGCCCGCGAGCGCTTTGTCGGGCACTTCCCGGTGGGCCTGGACCTGTTCCTGCCGATGACCGACGGGGTGCTGGAGCTGCACGTCTCGGTGATGGTGAACAGCAAGCAGCAATACCGGGCGCGGGGGCTGACGCTCTCGCATACGACGGTCCGGCGGTTCCTGGAGCGCGTGGACCTGCGGTACGACGCGCGCCGGCCAGCGCCCCTGGAGACCGATCTTTCGAGCGGGGATCGCATCCTGTGCGGCCCGCCCGAGAACCCGACGATCCTCGAATTCCTCATGCTCCCGAAGGAGGAGCGTTGATCGGCGGGCTTGGCGATTTGCAGCGGCGTTTCACGGTGGTGGCGGCCGCCTCCAAGTGGCTCCGAGCCGCCCCCCTCCTGCTCCTCGGCTGCTCCAGCTCGGATCTCGTCTCCCTCCCCGCGACGACCACGCGGGTGGCGACGCCGATCAGCGCGAACGAGGGCCAGCAGGAGCTGGTCATGCACATCTTCGAGGACCGCGACGAGTGCGCCGGCGCCGTGGACCCGAAGGACGTGGACTTGTGCATGCCGTACGTGGACCGCGCGACGGGGCAGGTGCGTGTCGCGTTCCAGATGCGCGTGGACGGTGAAAAGTGGGCGATTCCCCTGCCCGAAGAGGGCATCGACATCTTTCACAAGAAGCACGAGGTGAAGACCGGCGGCATGAAGGATTTTCAGGTCGTGCCGCACGACCCGCAGCGCAGCCCGCAGCTCTTCGTGCTCTTGATCGACGGCTCGGGCTCGATGGCGATCGTGGACGACGCCTCGGGAAAGAGCCGGATGGACAAGCTCAAGGCAGCGCTGCTCGATCCGGACGTGGTCGAGTCCTTCTTTCCGACAGACACGGCCACGTCTGTCGTTCCATTGGTGTTCGCGGGCGCGGGCCAACCCCAGCCATTGGGCGGCAAGTGGGTTGTCCAGAACAAGAAGGAATACCGCCAGTTGATCCACGAGAGCTTGCAGGTCGGGGCCGGGTACACGTATCTCTACAATGCGGTCGATTACGGCACCTCCACGTTGCTGGAGCAGCCCGAGATCAAGGCGGCTGTGGACAACAAGAAGATGCAGCCCACGCTGATCGTACTGACGGACGGGTTCAACAATGAGCGGCCGGACGACACTTGCGGGGCCAACGCGCCCCGACTCCAGGCGGTGTTGAAAAAGTTGGACGCGGTTCGACGCGGCGAGACGGTGAACATCACGTCGCGGCCGGTGGTCTACACCGTCGGGCTGGGGGTAAAGGCGTGGCGGAACCTGCAGCTCCCCAAAGACACGGACGTGAAGCCGAGCGATCTGTGCAGGGCCACGGCGGATCAATTGATCAACGGCGGTGTTGAGAACCGGGGCGTGGACAATGCGGCGTTGGGTTGGATCGCGCGCACGGGTGGAGGTGCCAGCTACGTGAAGCGGGACGCCGCTGGGCTCGCGGAGGCGTTCAAAGCCGCCGCGGCCATGCGCTACGGGTGGTTTGAGGTCCGCTACAAGGTGGACCCCTACTACCTGCGGCGAACCTTCGAAACCAAGGTGCGGCTGACCTCGCTGTTCCGCACCGAAGCCGCGATCCAGTTCTACCCCTCCGGCTGGTTCGACGCGCCGCCGGGCCCGACCGATGCAGAGGGTTGGGCCCGCCCGCCGTCGTTCACCAGCTCGCTCAAGCTGGTGCTGCCCACCATCGCGCTGTTCGCCGCGTTCGGGTACCTGCCGAGCGCGTGGTTCAACCTGAAGCGGGCGCTGTTCGCGCGGGTGGTGAGGCGGAGGAAGTAGGGGGCGGCGATAGGCTCCCAAGATGCCCGCTGACCGCCACCTGGCCCTCCTGATCCCGCTCCTGCTGCTCACCAACGCCAACGCTGCGGATCCCCTCCCCCCGCCGGACCCACCGGGTGCGTTCGCCCGCGACCGCAGCTTCGACATGGTGCGGCTCGATCTCAACGCCGAGCTGGACCCTGTCGCACACAGCATCACCGGCATCGCGAGCTGGACCGTCGCGAGGCTTGGCCCCGGGCCGCTTCGCCTGGATGCCGTCGCGTTCGGCGCGGTCTCCGTGACCGTGGACGACGCGAGCGTAGTCGCCCTCCGCGGCATCCGCGAGCTGACGATCCCCGTGCCTGAGAGCGCGCCCGGCACAAAGCACACGGTGGTCGTCCACTACGAGGCGAGCCCCCAGCTTGGCCTTCATTGGCGGGGCCCTCCGAGCGCCGGCGGCGGCCCCGACTCGCCGGACCGTTACCTCGAGGTCTACAGCCAGGGCGAGGGCGAGGACAACCGCTACTGGTTCCCCTGCTACGACCACCCCGACGACCGCTTCGCCTACGCCGGGACATTCACGATCGCGGGCGCGCCCTCGGGCTGGACGATCGTGACCAACAGCGGGCAAGATCTCACGAGCTACCTGGTCATGGTCGCCGCCGCGCCCTACCGCATCGTCGAGGGGCCCGAGAACGCCGTCCGACTGCGGGCCATCGTGCCGCCGGGCACCCCCGACGCATGGATCCGCCCGATCCTGGACCCGCTGCCCGACATGCTCGCCTGGTTCGCCGAGCGCACCGGCGTGCCCTATGCGTGGGGGCACTACGATCAGACCGTCGTGCAGCGGTTCATCTACGGAGGGATGGAGAACACCTCGTCGGCGATCCTGACCGACCGGGTGCTGGCGCCGCCTTCGGTGCAGACCACGCGCACGTGGGTGCCGTCCGTGATCGCGCACGAGTTGGCGCACCAGTGGTTCGGCGACCTCCTGACCGCACGCACTGCGCGCGAGATGTGGCTCAACGAGGGCTTCGCGAGCTTCTTCGCGGCCGACTGGGAGGTCCACGCGATGCGCGTGCGAGAAGGGGAAGCCGCCGGGGACGCGCTCGCTGCCGCGAAGATCGACGCATGGCGCATGGGGAGCCTGGACGATGGCGGGCTCGCCGGCCGCTGGTTCCTCGGCGGTGGGGGCGCCACGCACGCGGGCGCCGCGCTGGGGGAGGCCAGCCACAACGTGTACGCGAAGGGGGCGATGGTGCTCACGATGCTCCGCCGCTACCTGGGGGAGGAGGCGTTCTGGGCCGGCATTCGCGACTACACGCGGGGTCACCAGCACCAGTCTGTGGAGACCATCGACTTGCAACGGGCGATGGAAGCCCGCTCGGGCAAGGATCTCGCCTGGTTCTTCCAGCAATGGACGGAGCTGCCGGGCGTGCCGAAGGTGTCCACGAGCTGGGCCTGGACGGCGGACGCTGCGGGCGGCGGGCACGTCTCGGTCGAGCTGCACCAGGGGGATGCCAGCGCACCCTTGGAGCCCAACTCCGCGCTCCCCATCGACATCTCCGTGGATGGCGGCCCGTCCACCCGTGCCTGGCTGCGCGGCTCCTCGTTGACGGTGAACCTGCCCGCGGCCTCGCCGCCCGGGTTCGTCGCGATCGACCCCGACGGCGGCCTGCTCGTGGAGTGGGACCAGAAGCAGGCGCCCGAGGCCTGGGCGGCCCAGGTCGCGCGCGGGTCTCCGTATGCCCGGGTGATGGCCATCCGGGCGCTGGCCGATCAGCCGGCGTTGGCCAACGATCCGCTCGTCACCTTGCTGGCAGACCCGAACGCGCCGGTGTCTGTGCGCACCGCGGCGGCCGCCGGATTGGGCACCCGCCGCACCTGCGCGCCGCTGACCAAAGCACTCCGGGATCCGGACGAGCGCGTGCGATCCGCCGCCGCCAGCGCGATCGGCCAATGCCCCGATCGCGCGCTCGTCGGCGTTGTGCTGGCCGCGCTCAACATGGAGCCCAACAGCGACATCCGCAGCGGGCTGTTGCGATCCGCGGCGGCCATCGACCCGACGGCCGTGACCACCCTCGCGCGGCGCACCCTCACCCGCCCCGACGCGCTCGACCCTGAGCGGGCCACCGCCGCCGACGTGCTGGGCATCGTCGGCTTGCCATCGGACGTGCCAGCGCTCTTGAGAACGCCCGTCGGCCGCGACGTGCGGCTTGCCGGGCTGCGCGCCGCCGTGAAGATCCTGCGGCGCCAAGAGCTCGGCCCGAGCCGCGAAGCCCTGCGGGTGACCCTCGCGCGGTCTGCCGAGCGCCTGCTCTCGGACCTCGATCTGCGCGGGATCCAGGGCGCGATCGACCTGCTGCGGGATGTGGGCGATGCGCGATCCGCCGCGATGCTGGAGGCCCTCGTGCGCTCGACCACGGTGCCCGACGTCGCGAGGCAAGCACGTGACGCGATCCCGGCGATCACGGCGCGGGTGGAGACCGTGTCGCCGGCAACGCCCAACGAGGTGGACGCACGCCTGAAGGCGATGGAGGACAGGGTGAAAGCGCTGGAGGAGGGGGCCAGCCCGGGCGCTGGACAAACAACACCGCCCTAAGCCCCTGGAAGTGCTTGATTTGGAGCCGGGCTGGCCCAAACCCGCACCGTTACAGGTGGAAGGCGACGGGCTCGGCGTCTTCGACGAACCGTCGCATTCCGCCGGTAGGAACGGTGCAAAGAGACCGCCGATCCGCGCGCGAGGTTCGCCGAGCGCGCGGATCGGCGGGCCAGCCCCCCCGCCTTACGCTCCCGCGTGTACCCCGAATTCACCGTCCGGTTTGGCGGGTCCCGCCGAGCGCGCATCTACGTGCCGACCCGTGTCGAGACCCCCGCGCCCGTGCTGCTCCTGTTCGACGGGCAGAACGTGTTCGATGATGCCTCCAGCTACGCCGGGGGTTGGCATGCCGACGAGGTGATCGAGCGCCTGCCTTCGACCGTTCGTCGACCGATCGTAGTGGCCCTCGACCACGGCGGGACGGCGCGCATCCACGAGCTGTGGCGCGGGCTCGATCCGCTGCTGGCGTGCGTGATCCACGAGCTTCTCCCCGCGGTCGCCGCGCGGCTGCCTGTCGAGCCGGGCTGCGTGGTCGGCGGGGCGTCGATGGGCGGGCTCGCGTCGCTCGTGGCGTTGATGCGGCACCCCGAGGTGTTCCACGCGGCCCTATGCATGTCGCCGTCGTTCTGGCTGGCCCAGCCGGATGTGTTCGCCGAGGTTCGGAGCCGGCCCATCCCGGCGCGTGCGCGCGTGTACATCGACGTCGGTGGGCGCGAGAGCCACGGCATGCGCCTCCACGCGGAGAGCATGGCGGAGCTGCTCGCGATGCGGGGCGACAGTCTGATGTGGCGCGCGGACAAGCGCGGCGGGCACCACGAGCGGCATTGGCGTCGGCGGCTGCCGAAAGCGCTCCGGTGGCTGTTCCGGCGCCCCAGGAAATAGCGCGCGATGGACGCTTGGATTGACGCGGACGCGGAGCCGGTGCTACCGTGCGGCGTTCCAAGGATTCCCATGCGCACGTTCCGGCTCCTCCCCTCCCTCGTCGGCCTCACCCTCCTCGGCTTTTTCACCGCGTGTACCGACGGCAAGGACGCCCCGAACGACACGTTCGACACAGCGGAGACCGGCGATGCGGACACCGACACGGACGCGGACACCGACACGGACACCGACGCCGACACCGAGGATTGCGCCAACGGGGTGGACGACGACAATGACGCCGCCGTCGATTGCGACGACTCCGACTGTACCGCCGACGCCGCGTGTCTGACCGAGTCCGACTGCGGCAACAGCGCGGACGACGATGCCGATGGCCTCATCGACTGCGACGATCCCGACTGCACGGGCGACGAGCTCTGCGGCGGGACCGGCGACGAAGAGGTCTGCCTTGACGAAACCGACAACGACGGCGATGGGGACGTGGACTGCGACGATGCGGACTGCGCCGACGACCCAGGCTGCGGAGGTTCCGGCACAAGCGAGGATTGTGAGAACGGCTCCGATGACGACAGCGACGGCGACACCGACTGCGACGACTCGGACTGCGCCACGGAGACCGTGTGCGGCGGCAGCGGCACGGGTGACCCCGAGACCTGCGACGACGGCGAGGACAACAACGGCGATGGCGCGGTGGACTGCGATGACGGCGCCTGCTTCGCCGACTCCGCTTGCGGCGGCACGAGCGCCAGCGGCGAGGCGTGCGCCAACGGCTCCGACGACGATGCCGACGGCGACACAGACTGCGACGACGACGACTGCTTCCCCGACTCGGCCTGCTCCGACAGCGGCGGCGGCGGCACGGGCACCGAGGCCTGCCTCGACGGGGCCGACAACGACGGCGACGGGCTCGTGGACTGCGACGACGACGATTGCGATTCCGACACTTCGTGCGGCGGCTCGGGCTCGGAGGACTGCGGGAACGGCGCCGACGACGATGGCGACGGCGACGTGGACTGCGACGACCCAGATTGCGGAACGGACGCGGCGTGTGGTGGCTCCGGCACGGACCCCGAGGATTGTGGCAACTCTGCCGACGATGATGGCGATGGCGACGTGGACTGCGACGACCCAGATTGCGGCACCGACGCCGCCTGCAGCAGCGGCGATCCCGAGAGCTGCAATGACGGCATCGACAACAACGGCGACGGCGACGTCGACTGCGATGACGGCGCCTGCTTTGCCGACTCCGGCTGCGGGGGCACGAGCGCGAGCGGAGAGGCGTGCGACAACGGCTCGGACGACGACGGCGATGGCGACACCGACTGCGACGATGACGACTGCATCCCCGACTCGGCCTGCTCCGACGGCGGCGGCGGCTCGACCGGCACCGAGGCTTGCCTCGACGAGGCCGACAACGACGGCGATGGCGACGTGGACTGCGACGACTCCGACTGCGCGACCGACAGCGCCTGCGGGGGCTCCGGCTCAGGCACCGAGGACTGTGGCAACGGCACCGACGACGACAGCGACAGCTTCACCGACTGCGACGACCTCGACTGCCTCTCCGACGCGGCCTGCACGGCCTCCGCGAGCGAGGCATGCTTGGACGGCGCGGACAACGACGGCGACGGGCTCGTCGACTGTGACGACGACGACTGCGACACGGACAGCGCGTGCGGCGGCTCGGGATCCGGCTCCGAGGACTGCACCAACGAGGCCGACGACGACGGCGACAGCTTCACCGACTGTGACGATCTCGACTGCGTCTCCGACGCCTCGTGCTTGAGCACAACCGTGGACGAGGCCTGCCTCGACGGGGCCGACAACGATGGCGACGGGCTCGTGGACTGCGACGACGACGACTGCGACGA
>CANKNP010000003.1 GCA_947483545.1 Deltaproteobacteria bacterium
GCTCTTGCGCACGAAGTACCACGGGCAGGCACAGCGAACCGTCCGGCGCCTGCACACGTTGTTCCTCGACTACCCGACACCCGTGCTTCGGGCTGTCCTGGCCGACGCCATCGAGCACCGCGCCCACGACCTCGGCCAGATCGACCGCCTCGTGCTGCAGCGCGTCGGCGCCGATGTCTTTCGCTTCCCGCCCCTCAAGGATGAACCATGAACGACGACCTCGACCAGCTCCTCACCAGCCTCAAGATGCACCGCACGCGTGAAGTGCTCCCGCGTGCCCTCGACCGCGCCATTCGCGACCAGCCCGCGTACGAGGCGTTCCTCGCCGATCTGCTGCGCGAGGAGTACGCCTACAAGCGTCAGAAGAGCCTGGAGTACCGCATCGAGCACGCCCGCATCCCCGAGATGTGTACGATCCAAACGTTCCCCTTCGATCAGCAGCCCGCCGTGTCGGCCCCGGTCATCAGGCAACTGGCCGGGCTGGACTTCATCCCCACCGGCCACAACATCGTCTTCATCGGGCCCGCGGGCGTTGGCAAGACGGGGCTGGCGACGGGCATCCTGTACAACGCGCTGGTCAATGGTCACCGCGGGCGGTTCATCCGAGCGCAAGACCTGTTCGACGAGATCAACGCTTCCCTCCTGGATCGTTCGAGTCGTCGCGTCCTCAACGAGCTGTGCGGCTACACACTTTTGTGCGTTGACGAGCTGGGGTATCTGAATCTCAAGCCCGAGCAGACCAACATCTTCTTCAAGTTGATGGAGGAGCGATACACGGCCAAGAAGCCGACGATAATCACGACCAACCTCGACTTCGAGCAGTGGTACGACTTCCTGGGCCAGAAGCCCATGGTCCAAGCGTTGCTTGATCGCGTCCGCCATCGCTGCCACACCATCCGGATCGACGGCACCACGCTGAGGAGCCCCACCGGCTGACCCCTTCGCCCGCGAGGGCAACCCCCTGTTCGCGAAGCCGATGGCGACGTGGATGGCACCCGGCCCGGCAGGAGTAGCGTCCTGACCGGGCTCCGGGCGTTTTCCTGCCGCTCGGCCTCCGGCTCATGGATGGCACCCAAATGCGGGGCACGGCGACACCCGGAGCGTCACCCGCGGGGCCCCAGCCCCCGCTGGAGCGTGATCGCCTTCGGAGGGTGGATCTGGTTTGACCGGCGGAGGTGGGTCTGGTCTGGCCGGCGGTGAAGGGAGAGGCAGGATCCGGCGGGGATCGGCCTGCTGTCGTCGTTCCCCGCGGCAGGGAACGCCTGGGCTCGCATTTTGGGACAGGGCTGAACCCCCGCCCTCGAGCCTGACCGCTGTCTTCAAAATCTAGCAAAAACGCGCCCCGCGTTTTTGCTAGATTCTGACGGCCCTGTCAATCTCCAAAACCCGCGCCCCTTGACGCGTAAAGTGTGATAGCGTCGATATCCCGTCCCCCCGCCCCCGATTCCTCCCCATGGCGCCTCCCAACCTCGCCACGCTCCCGCCGCCCCGGCTCGGCCACCTGACTGCCGAGGATCCCCGCCGTCGGCATTGGGGTCCGATAACAGTGCGCATCGTCTGGGACCTTGTCGGGCTCGGCATCCGACCCCGCATCCAGACCATCCGCGAGGTGCGTGACCACGCGCTCCTGCACCTCGGCGAGCACACGGACACTGTCGAGGCCGAAGACGCGGCGTCCGCCGCCCTGGTGGACTGGCTGCGCCGCAGGGAAGGCCACTACGAGGAGCTGCCTGTCGCCGAAGCCGCGGACATCCTGCCGGATTCGCGCTGGCGGCAGGCGATCCTGGATGAGTGTGAGCCCTTGCACGAGGCGGTGTTTCGGCTCGCGTACGGGGATGGGCTGCCGATCGACGAGGTTGTGCATCGCGTAGGCGTCGATGCCGCGTGGGTGCGCGCCTCCCAGGAGGCGTTGCGGGCGGTCGGACGGGCGGTCGTCGCGGAAGATGGGCTGTCTACAGAAGGCTGGACGGTGGCCCAGCTCGACGCGGTGTTGGGTCGGATCGCCAACGCGGCGGGAAACGTCTGCCCCGGGCCGGAGGGGCTGCTCACCGATCTTGGCAGGGTACACGCCGAATCCTGCCCGCGGTGCAGCCGGGCGCATCGATTGATCGCCCGGGGATTTCTCGCCCCCAGCGCATTGTTCGCCCCAGAGGATGGGATCCTCCTGCCAAACACAGACGTGGATTTGCTGTGTTTGCAGGTCCACCCCGATGCCCGAAAATGTGTGCGTCTGGTGATTCGACAGTTTGACGAGCACGTCCGGATCATCGACGGGGAGCTGATCTTCGTCAACGCCGCAGCCGTACAGGACATCGAGGAGCGGCTCGCGGCGCTGACCGAGCGGGGGATGCCGGGCGTCGAGCACCTGCGGGGCGTGCGCCAGCGGGTGCGCGGGGCCTGGGGGCGGCAGGCGATCCTCGGTCCCGGTCCGCTGGATCTGATCGAGACCCTCCAACACACCGAATGGGGCGTGATCGAGGGCTTGGGCGATCTGCCCGACCGCTTGCCCCCGCCGCCGTCGTCGCTGCGCTGGTACGCCGCGCTGGTGTTCACAATGCTGCTGGCCCTCACCGCGACCACGTTCGCCTGGACGCAGCGCGGCCCGATCCCGACCTTCGAAGTGACCGCCGAGCGCGACGCCACCGGGGTGATCTTCGACACCTCCGATGACGCTTACGTCGATGTCATCGCGCTCAACGGCAGCCTGGGCGAGCCGCTCCTGCACAGCGTCGCGGTGTTCGACAAAGGCCAACACGCGACCGGCGATGGTCGGTACCGATTCAACGCCGACGCAGACGTGATCGTCGTGGTCACCTCCGCCGCGCCCATCATCGATCTCGCGGCACTGCTGGCCTTCGAGGCGGATCCCTCGCGCTTGGAGGAGATCGTGCAACGCACCGTTCCGAACGCGGGCGTCGTCGCGCTCGAGCGCCCCCGTCCGTTGAAAATCGGGCCTTTCACCCTCGAACCCGGGCAGATCCCATGGCGCTGAGCCCCCTCGACATCCTCCAAAAACAATTTGGACCAGCGCGCCGCCAGGGCTACGAGCCCGAGGACGTTCAGAAATTCCTCGACGCCGTCCGCGAGTCCTGGGAAGGAACGCTCAAAGAGGCCGCCCGGCTCCGGGAGGATCTGCGGCTCTCCCAGGAGGAGAACGATCGGCTTCGAAGCCAGCAAGATGAGATCCGCGAGACGCTGATCCTCGCGCGCCGGATCTCGACGGACCTCGAAGGCAGCGCACGCCGGGAGTCCGACATCATCGTCGGCGAAGCTCGCCTGGACGCGGAGCGCATCCTGTCGGCCGCGCACGACGAGGAGCGTGAATTGCAGGAGACCGTCATTCGATTGAAAGCCGCGAAGGTTCATTTGGCGGCCGAACTCCGCGCGCTGCTAGGCGCGCAGAGCCGGATGTTGGATGAGTGGGCGTGATTAGGAGCCCACGTCCCTCTTCCCCGTCCCATCCGGCGGATCCACGACATACCGAGGCAGCGCCAGCCCGCTGAGCCGCCGCGTCAACCGGCGGTAGATCTCCAACCCCTCCGTCTCGGGGACCCGGAAGTGGGCGTTCCCGGGAACAGCGTCCGGATGGTGCAGATAATAAGGGTACACCCGCAGGCGCACCAGGTCTTCGAAGAGCTCGGCCAACACGGCGTCGTCATCGTTTACCCCCCGCAGCAGGACCGACTGGTTCAGCACGGGGATGCCTGCGTCCACCAGCATTCCGAGCGCGGCGCGCACCGGGGCGGTCAACTCCGCGGGGTGATTGCAGTGAACGAAGACCCAGACAGGGGCGCGAACCCGCAAGCCGTCGACCAACGCGGGCGTGACCCTGGACGGCCAGGTGATTGGCGCCCGGGTATGGATCCGAACGACCGGCACTTCCGGGCGCACACTGTCGATGGCTGAAAACAAGCGTTCATCGCGAATAGCGAGCGGATCGCCGCCCGAGAAAATGACCTCCCTCGCCCCAGACCCGCGCGCATAGGCCAACATCGCGGCCCACTCCGCATCGGAGGGATCGTCGGCCTCACCGGGCCGGTGATCGGCCCGGAAGCAGTAGCGACAGTACAGGTGGCAACGCTTGGTGAGCAGCAGCAGCACGCGATCGTCGTGCTTGCGGACGACCCAAGGGATCGGGCTCCTCAAGATGTCGCCAACCGGATCCGCGACGTCCCCCGGGTCCTCGTCCAGCTCCCGGGGGTCCGGCAACGCCTGCGCGAGCAGCGCCGGGTGCGCACCTTTGAGCCACCCACGGGGGACCTGCACGGGGAACCGCGCCGCGATCGCGGGCCAGTCGAGCGATGCCAATTCAGGCTTCCAAGCCACGAGTTCCGGACGCCCGACGAACGGCCCACCGCCCCCGATCCCCCCTGGCGCCGCCCCGCCATCGTGATACCCGCCGGCCCGGCTTTGCTGCTCGGTCCGCTCCGGTCCGATCACCGGAGCCGAGACCTTTCTACCTGGAGTTTGCACCATGCCGTACGAGACCTCTGACTTCCGAAACGGCCTCAAGGTCGAGACCGAAGGGCAGCCGTTCGCTATCGTGTACTTCCAATTCGTGAAGCCCGGCAAGGGTACCGCGTTCACGCGTACGAAGTTGAAAAACCTGCTCACGGGCGCCGTGATCGAGCGCACCTACCGCTCCGGCGAGATCCTGGCGGAGGCAGATGTCGAGGAACACCCCATGCAGTTCCTGTACTCCGCGGGCGACACGTACACGTTCATGAACACCGAGACCTACGACCAGGTCGAGCTGCAAGGCCAGATGATCGGCGACGATGTGAAGTTCCTGATGGAGAACCTGGAGGTCGCCGTGCTCTTCTACAAGGGCCGTGCGGTCAACCTCACGCTCCCGAACTTCATCGAGAGCAAGGTCGAGTCCACCGAGCCGGCGGTCAAGGGCAACACGTCGCAAGGGGCGCTCAAGGGCGCCCTGCTGGAGTGCGGCGCGAGCATCATGGTCCCGCTCTTCGTAGACGGCGGCGACATGATCAAGGTCGATACCCGCGAAGGCGGATCGTACGTGAGCCGGATCGGGAAGTAGCTCCGCGGCAGGGCGGCTTGGGACCGACGGCCGCAGAATCGCCGCGGGCCGTGGAACGCCGCTGGGCACCGGGCGGACGGAATACGTCATTCGAACCGTCGATTTTTCGACCTTCGCGCCCGATCCGCCGTTTTCGTGAGCGGAAGGGAGGGCCTCCCGATCCGTCATTTCGTGAGCGGAAGGGAGGGCCTCCCGATCCGTCATTTTGCAAAAGGCACGAGCTTTCGGCGATCAGCTTAGAGCCCTCCGATGTTCCTTCTGCTCCTCGCCTGCCAGAAGCCCACCCCCGTCCCGAACGACTCCCCGGTGGACACCGCCCCGGCCCCGCTCGACACCACCGTGGTGCTCGAGGCAGACCAGGTGCGCGCCGGCGTCGTCACTGACGCCGCGGCGCTTTTTGGCGGGATCTCGTCCGAGGGACGGCTCGGCGATGTGAAGATCTATAATGATCGCGCACAGTTTGTGATCCAGCAGGTCGGGGAGAGCAACTTCTATGTGGAGTATGGCGGAAACGTCATCGACGCTGATGTGGTGCGCGCCGAGGGCCAGCCAGGCCGCGATCTGGTCGATGAGCTGGGCGTCATGGTCGGGCTCGGCCGGCTGGTGGACCCCACCGAAGTAGCGGTGGACGCAGACGGGTCCGACGGGATCGCGAGGGTGAGGGTGGAAGGGCCGACGGCCCCGATGCACATCATCACGGGGGCGCTGGAGAACCCCGACCTGGTCGAAGATCTCGACCTGCATGTGATCACCACCTACGAGCTACTTCCGGGCGAATACGCGATGACGGTCACCACGACCGTGGAGAACCGCGAGGCGAGCGCGGTCACCGTGCAGATTGGCGACGTGGGAATTGTCTCCTTTGATCTTGGCGAGCGCTGGTCCCCCGGCGTGGGCTTGGACGATGCGGGGACCGAGGCCATCCGGATGAGCTCGGTCGTCGGGCGTCACAACGAGCTGACCGTGGGGATCGTGGGCGAAGGCGTGGATCTCGAGCAGGGCACGCTTGGCCAGATTCTGGGCGGGATCGCAGCCAGCATCGCCGGCTTCTCAGACAACCTGGAGATTCAGGCGGGGGCGACGGCGAGCTTCACCCGCCGGATCGGCGTGGCCAAGGACCCGGCGTTGTTGCTTGCGGAGTCATGGACCCGCGCAGGCGAGGCGACCCAGGCGTTGGCGGGCACCGTCGTGGACACCCAAGGCCGGACGGTTGCGGGAGCCCGCGTACACGTCGTCGATGACGCGGGGGCCCCGCTATCGCTGGCGTTCACCGACGACGCCGGCCGCTGGTCCGCGACGGTGCCAACCGGGGAGGTGGCGGTCATGGCGACGGGCAGGGGGGATGGCTACCTGGTCGATCTTCCCGCTGGACACGCGCAGATCTCCCCCTACCAGCTCGACCAGACCGACGCGTTGAACACGCTGAGCCGCGGTGCTGAGCCGATCGCGTTCGCCGAGGGCTTCGGGTTCACTCCTTTGAAGGTCGTCGGCGATCTGCTCTCCTTGACCGCCCCCGGGACGCTGCACGTCAGCATCGCGGACGGCCGCCCCGCCGTCGTCCGCGTAGACCGCATGGACACCGACGCGGACCGAGACGCTCGGTTCCTGCCCGGGCGCCCGGGCGACGCGCAACTGTACGCCTATGTCCTCGACGGGGAGATGGACCTGCCCCTGGAGCCAGGACAATATCATGTGGTCGTCCGGCGGGGCGTGCGCGACGAGGTCTGGACCCAAGACATCACCATCGAGAGCGGCGAGGCGCTGGAGCTCGCTGCCAGCCTCTTCGCCGCGTATACGCTCGATGGCGTCTGGCTCGGTGACCCGCACACCCACGCTTCGCCCTCGGCCGACGGCGGCGTGCCGATGGAGGAGCGGCTGGTGGTCATGGCCGCGAACGGCGTGGACATCCACTTTGGCACCGACCACGATCACGTCGCCGATTATCGGCCGCTCCTCGAGCCCATCGGGCTCGACGGCGTGCTCCACAGCGTGCTCGCCGACGAGTGCAGCCCCGTCTTGCGCGGGCATTTCAACGTCTGGCCCGCCCAAATCTTGGAGGGTCCCAACCACGGCGCCCCGCTGTGGTGGTTCGGCTACGAAGACACCGCAGAGATCTTCGGGTGGATGCGTGCGCTGGCCGTGCCCGGTGGGATCATCCAGGCGAATCACCCGGTGGGCGGCTCGGGTCTCTTGAGCTTCGCGGAGTACGACCCGACCTCCGGCACGGTGGGCGCCCCGGACCACTGGAGCAACGACTTCGACGCGATGGAGCTCTTGAACTCCGGGGACTATCTGGAGTATTGGGACTACTACCTGGACCTCACACGTCGGGGCAAGCGCGTCACTCCCGTGGGCGTGAGTGACAGCCACACCTGGACCAGCGGGACGCCCGGGCTGAACGTCACGTTCTTCGACGCTGGCCTGCCGATCGCCGACTACACCGACGAGGGCTTGCTCGCCGTCATGGCGCGCCACGCGACGGTGGTGAGCCACGGCCCGTTCATCGACGCGCGGATGGGCGGCACCTGGGCGCCAGGGGCCGAGCTGCCCGCTGGAACGCTGAACGTATCGATCTACGCCCCAAGTTGGATGCCGGTCGAGACGGTCACCCTGTGGGAGAACGGCGAGGCCGTGTCCGTCGTGCCCTGCGAGGGGACGGCGCCGACGCCGTGCGTCACCTCGTTCGAGCTGAACCCCTTCAGCGACGCCGTGTACGTGGTCTCCGCAGAGAGCGTGACGCAAGCGATGGTCGAGGCCTGGCCTGGGCAATTGGCCTGGGCTGCGACGTCGGCGACCTACGTGGATGTGAATGGGGACGGGTGGGTGGCGCCGTATTCGGCGATCGTGGAGTGAACAGGGCGACCTGGTCTGCTTCTCCCTTCCCCTTCGGGGGGAAGTGCCCCGGAATTCCGGAGCGGAAAGGCGCCGGTCTGCCTCTCTCCCTCCCCCTTCGGGGGGAGGTGCCCCGGAGGGGCGGAGGGGGGCGGGCTTGAAGATCCCGCCGTGACGCAACACCCCCCGGATCTCTCCCCGGATCTCCACGGGCGTTTCACAGCGGCAATTTCACCAGGATGATGGCCCCAAGCCCGCCCTACCCCGTCAGCCCCCGCGGAGGTTTTCCATCCCGGATCAACCGCACCGCTTGGTGGGCAAATCGGCGGGTCAAGCGCTCTTGCAGGGAGCAGGCCAGGAACCGGGCAACACCGCGCAGGGGGGTCAGATCCCCCAGGTGGGTCGCCTCCTCCTCGGCCGCCACGAGGGTTTTCACATGGTGGGCGTAGAACACCGGCCGCACGGCATGCCCTTCGAGCACGAATTGCCGCATCACATCTACGTCCCCGAGGCAGGTGACGCTCGCGGCGGCACCCTCGGCATCGCCGGATCTCAGGGCCCTCGCCAGATCGCCGGCGGCGCCCGGCGGCAGCTCCGCCAGATCCAAGGCTTTGGCCAGGTTCACAAAATGCGCCGCCATCAACACGAGCCGCGCACACTCTGGATCGGCCCAGCGCGCAACCGCCCGCCGGACCGCGTTCACGGTGGTCAGGCGATGCGTGACGTCCAGCCAACCCTCCTCCAGGGTCGGGTCGGAGTCGTGCGAGGGGTCGAAGCGGACCAGGCGAACGGAGGACGCATGCGAGAGGGCGTCCACAACCGCGCCCCAATGGCCATCGCAAAGGGCGGTGAGCACGGCATCGAAGCAGGCGCCAGGGCTGCCGTGCGCGATGATCTCCGCCAGCTCAGCGGCCACCGCACCCCGAGGGTTCCCGCAGAACTCCCTGGACCGGCGGATCCGCTCGGCGGCACCCGCGCATCGCTTCCGAAATCCGGCCCAGGGCGGCAGCGTGTCCTCTCGCGTGCCGTTGGCAATGCCGTAGATCATCGTGCCGAGCAGCGCGTCGAGGGTTTGGGCGTCGGGCGACGCAGCGTCCCAGAGGTCGAACAGCTTGCCGATGTAGATGAGATCGTGGCCAAAATCGAGAAAATGGTCCGTGACAAGTGGGTAAAGCGTGGTCTCCCACGCCTCTCGGCTTCCCCCCGAGGCCACCATCCCCCGGATGATCGCCTCTGCCCCCACGGCGTCCTCCTTCTCCACCCTTCGTCGCAGCTCCGCCCGACTGGCGGGCTCCTCCGGGCTGGCCGACTCTGCCCCAGGGCGGGTCCGAACGGGCAGCCCGATCACGGTGCGCGCGCACAAATCCAGGCCCTCCGCGACCAGTTGGACGTTGTGCTCCAGCGCTTGCTCGCCCGGTCGGAGCCATCCCGCCAACGTGGCGCAGAGCGCCATGCCATGGCCGGGCCCGTACTCGCCCCGATCCGCGTCATAGACGGCGCCCCAGGCCAGGATCTCGGGCGCGGGGACCCCCGCAGAGAGCAATCGGGCCACCTCCCGCGCGATCCGCGACTGCTGGTGCCTCGCCATCGCCTGAGAGAGGGAGGCCCACGCTGCGGGGACGTCGATCCCCACGGACCTCTGCACCTCGATCATGCCGTCCACGACGCGCACTTCGTGGGTCCGTACGGCCTCCTCCCCCATGACACAGGCGCCGTTCGTGATGTCAAACTTGAAGTTGTGCCACGAGCAGGTGAGCAGCTTGCCGCAGAGCTGACCCTGAACCAGCGGATAGCCCTGGTGAGGACAGGCATTGTCGAGGGAGTGCAGCTCGCCTTCGGCCGCGTGGATGACCAAGACGCCGTCGCGGGCCTTCATGGCGCCGGGCGGCAGGTCGGCGAGCGGGAGGAGGGGGGTGAACATCACACTTTCCGCGGCATCGCCTTCGAGCCAACGACGTAGATCGCGGCCGACACGAACACGCCCGTGAACCAGGCGTAGGGGTAGAGCTCCGCGAAGATCGCGGGGACCTCCGCCAAGAAGTGCGTGCTCTTGAGGAACCCGGGCACGTTGGGCAGGATCCCCACCACGAGCGCGACCATCGCCACCGGGTTCACGCTCCCGTATCGACCGCCCTCCCTGTACAAATCGGGCACGTCCAACACCGTCTTGCGGACGATCCAGTAGTCGGCGATCAGGATGCCGGCGATGGGCCCGAGCAGCGCCGAATACCCGATCAGCCAATCGAAAATGTACGCTTCCGGGCTGGAGAGCAGCTTCCAAGGCAGGATGAGGATGCCGAAGATCCCGGTGATGAGCCCGCCGGTCGTGAACGAGATGTATTTGGGTGCGAGGTTCGCAAAATCGTTCGCGGGGCTGATCACGTTCGCCGCAATGTTGACGGACAACGTGGCAATCCCAACGCCGAGGAGCGCGAGAACGGCGACGGCGATGCGCATGGCGTCCGAGGACAAGAGCGGCTCGGTAAGCCCTGCCGGCGTAGCGGACGACGTGATCTGCGAGAGGATGAAGACGGGGTCCCAGAGCTTGGCCACGGGCACGCCCTGGAGGATCTTGGCAGACGCGCTGGTGACCACGAGGCCCATCGCGGAGAACGCGATCATCGTCGTCGGCAGGCCCAGGGTCTGGCCGACCATCTGCTCCCGTTGGCTCCTTCCGTAGCGCGTGAAGTCGGGGATGTTCAACGACAAGGTCGCCCAGAAGCCGATCATGCCCGTCAGGCTCGGGATGAAGACCTTCCAGAAATCCCCGACCGTCTCAAACTTGGAGGGTTCGGTCAGCAGGTCGCCGACGCCCCCCGCGCGGTTCACGACCCAGAGGAGCAATAATCCCGCCATCACCAGCACGATCGGCGCCGCCCAGTTCTCAAACACCCGAACGGCGTTCATTCCCCGGTAGATGATCACGATGTTCAGCACCCAGAAGAGCATGAAGGTGATCGCGCTCGGGAGCGTGAGTCCGGTGAAGGTCCAGCCGTTGCCAAGCAGGCCGTAGTCGGGCCAGATCGCCTCGATGAACGTGCGGAGCGCCTCCCCCCCGATGAACGTCTGGATCCCGAACCATCCGCACGCCACGCCAGCGCGAAGCAGCGCCGGCACATTGGCGCCGACCGTGCCGAACGAGGCACGGGCAAACACCGGAAAAGGGATCCCGTAGCGCGTCCCGGCGTGCGCATTCAGCAGGATCGGGATCAACACGATGATGTTGGCGAGGCCGATGGTCATCAGCGCCTGCCACCAGTTCATGCCGACCGCGATCAGCCCGCCGGCCATCATGTAGGTCGGGATGCAGTGCGCCATCGAGATCCACAGCGCGGCAAAATTGTAGGTGGTCCACACCCGCCGGGCCTCGGGGACAGGCGCCAGGTCGGCGCTGAAGAGGGGGCTGTCGGCCAGATCCGCGGGGAGGCCCTCAAGGGCCTCTTTCAAGGAGACTTCATGCACATGGACACCGATGAACGGCGGGGTTGTACCACAGTTGGAGAGGAGCCGGGCGGCTCGAAGCCCCAGGCCGCGCCGCCGACTATGTCCGTGAAACGCCGCTGAATTCCGGGCGGGCCGCCATGAGAGCAACAGCGGCCCGCCTTTGCTCTCATGAGAACAAGAGCGGCCCGCCTTTACTCTCATGAGAGCAACAGCGGCCCGCGCTTCAACCGCGCTTCAACCACTCTGCCGATTTTCGGATACCACCCGCCTCTCCCCGGAGCGCATGTGTTGTTCAAGGCGGTACTGGTGAACGGTCGTTCCCAGGATGTGCTGGTTCGCAGTGGCAAGATCGCGGAGATCGCACCCCCGCGCTCGCTGGTGCCGACGCCGGACGAGGCCGTGATCGAAGGCGGGCTGCTGACCCCGCCGAACGCCGAGCCCCACGTTCACCTCGACGCCGTGCTGCTTGGCGCGCGGGTGCCGAACCGTTCCGGGACCCTGCGGGAGGGCATCGCGAACTGGGCCAGCCTGCGTGCGGGGCTGACGCGTGAGGACGTGCTGAGCCGGGCTCGGGAGGTGGTCAGCTGGTACCGGGACCATGGCACGTTGCGGATCCGCACGCATGTGGACACCGGGTCGAGGGTGGCGGTGGAGGCCCTGTTGGAGCTGCGGGCCGAGCTTGCGGGACAGGTGGAGATCCAGGTGGTCGCCTTCCCGCAGGAGGGCATCCTCCGGGCGCCCGGCAGGCGGGAAGCCTGGGAGGAAGCCGTACAGTTGGGGTGCGACGCAGTGGGAGCGATCCCCCACTTCGAGCGGACGACGGAGGAGGGCTGGCGCTCGGTGCGGCTGGCGTTCGACCTTGCCGAGAAGTTTGGGAAATTCCTGGATTTTCACTGCGATGAGACGGACGACCCGGGGAGCCGGAACCTGGAGGTGGTCTGCGCCGAGACCATCGATCGGGGCCTTGGCGGGCGCGTCGTGGCGGGTCACTGCACGGCGATGCACAGCTACCCGAACCCGTACGCGGCGAAGGTCTGCGAGTTGGTGGCGACGGCCGGCGTGCAGGTCATCTGCAACCCGCTCGACAACGTGGTATTGCAGGGGAGGTACGACAACTATCCGCGACGAAGGGGGATTACGCGGGTCGATGAGCTGTGGCGGGCCGGCGCTTCGGTGGGCATCGGCCACGACTCGGTCATGGACCCCTGGTACCGACTCGGCACCGCGAACCTGCTGGATGCCGCCTACATGCTGGTTCATGTGGCACAGCTCACCGGCGAGGACGAGCTGCGCCGGGTTTTCCACACCCTCTCCACGGCGAACCACCTCCCCTTCGGCGGGCCTCCGCGAATCGAAGCCGGCGCGCCCGCGACCCTCCTTTGGTACGCCGCTACCGACGAGTTCGAAGCCCTCCGCACGCGGGCGAAGCCCAGGGTCTTTCACGCTTCGACGAGTTATCCCTAAAACCTGCCAATTCTGGCGATATTCAATTTGGCGGGCGACCGGTTGCCCCTCCCCCCCATCCGGTGCTACCCTCCGGTCCCTGAGTGAACCGCTGCGCGCCCTGCTCTCCTCTGTCGAACAACTCCTGCATCACCGATGGGCCCGCGGGGTGTTTTTTGCCCTGGTCGCGATTCCGGCGCTGGTGTTTGCGACCGTCGACCTTCCGCTCGGCGTGCATTGGCTGCTCTGCGCTTGCCTCATGGCCCTCGGCTATTGGATCGCCACTCGTCACACGGACCTACGCCTCGCGCTCGTCTACATCTCCGCCGCGGCCTCCCTTCGCTACATCTATTGGCGGCTGGAGTACACGCTCAGCCTCGACGCACCGCTGGATCTGGCCCTGGCCTGGGCCTTGTTCGCCGCCGAGGCCTACGGAATCAGCGTGCTTTTGTGCGGCTATTTTCAAACGATGCTGCTGCGTCCACGGCGGCCGGTCCCGCTCCCGGACGACACCTCGTTGTGGCCATGGGTCGATGTGCTCATCCCGACCTACGACGAGAGCCCGGAGCTCGTCCGTCGCACGCTCATCGGGGCGATCGCGATGAGCTATCCAAACAAGCGGATTCACCTGCTCGACGACGGTCGACGCCCCGCGATGAAGGAGCTGTGCCAGTCGTTGGGGGTCGAGTACCGCGTCCGTGGGGACAACAAACACGCCAAGGCCGGAAACATCAACGCGGCGTTGGCGCGCACGCGCGGCGATCTGATCGCGATCTTCGACTGCGACCATGTGCCCGTCCGGAGCTTTCTGAACGTGACCGTGGGCCTGTTCATCCAAGACCCGAAGATGGCCCTGGTGCAGACGCCGCACCACTTCTACAACCCCGATCCGTTCGAGCGAAACCTGTGGTTGGAGGGGAGAATGCCCCCGGAGCAACAGGTCTTTTACCACGCCGTTCAGATTGGGAACGACTTCTGGAATTCGGTGCTGTTCTGCGGCTCTTGCGCGGTGCTTCGACGTACGGCGCTGATGGGGGTCGGCGGGATCGCCCAAGAGACCGTGACGGAGGACGCTCACACCTCCATGCGGCTCGCGGCGGCGGGATGGAACTCCTCGTACCTGGACATTCCGCTGGCGGCGGGGCTGGCGACGGAGCGCTACGCCTTCCACGTCGCCCAGCGGATCCGCTGGGCGCGCGGCATGACCCAGATCCTGATGTTGGACAATCCCATCTTCAAGCGCGGGCTCTCGCTCCCCCAGCGAATCAATTACTTCAACGCCATCCAACACTTTCAGTTCGGCGTGCCGCGGATGATCTTCCTGATCGCGCCGATCGCCTACTTGATCTTCGGGATCCACCCCCTCGCCGCAACCCCCGGCGAGGTGCTGTCCTACGGCATTCCCCACATCTTTCTGAGCGTGCTCGGTGGCCTGGCGTGCGCACGGTCCATGCGGCACGCGTTCTGGGCCGAGGTCTACGAAGCCGCGCTGGCGCCGTTCACCGCGCTCGTGACCCTGCTCGCGCTCGTCGCCCCCCGCAAGGGCAAATTCAACGTGACAGTCAAGGGCAGCAGGCTCGACAAGGCCCGATTTGACTTCCAGCACGCGTTCCCAAACCTCGCACTGTTCGCGCTCGCCGTCCTCGCGGCCCTGATGGCGCCCGCGCGAATCCTGAACAGCCCCTTCGAGGCTGAGACCTTGGGGATCACGCTGGCTTTCAACGTCTTCAACATCTGCATTTTGATCACGGCCCTCGCGGTGGCGCTGGAGCGCCCTCAGCAGCGCGTTGAGCATCGCGTCCGGCGGCGGTTCGTCGCAGAAATTGAGACCGATGAAGGCGAGTTTATCATCACCCAAACCGTAGACCTGTGCGAGTCCGGGGCGCGGGTGAGCATCCCCGGTGGGGAGTGCCCGCCGAACGGAGGCTGGCTCCGCATCGAGCGGTGGGACGGCTGGACCTCTCCCATGCGGTATACGGTGCAGAACGCGCCGCGCTCGGAGAAGGTTGATGGGGTCCCGGAGTTTGGACTTCGATTTCAAGGCCTGGACGAGCTGCAGCGCCGCTTGCTCGTCGAATTGATGTTCAGCGAGCCGGACAGTTGGAGTGTGCTTCCCTCTCCCTCGTCGCCCCTGATGGCCATGGGAAGCGTGCTGGGCTCCCCGTGGCGAGCGGCGCGGGCCACGTGGCGGCGCAGCCGCTCGACCGGATGACCACATTGGCCCCTTACCATGATTGACCCGGACGACGGCATATGGCGCTGCGTCGTGTGTACCGCGGAGAACACGGACGACCATCAGGTCTGTCGGGTGTGTCGCGGCGATCCGTTCCAGGGCTCCTACCCGGAGCGCGCGCCCGAGGACACCCCCCCCCCCGTTCCTGCATGGCGGGTATACCCCTCGCTGGTTGTGATCCTCATCACCGGCATGTTGTTCGCGGACCTCTCGCCCGCGGCGACGCCCTGGGCGGCCGCGATCACGAGCGAAGGGCGCCCGAGCGCCGTCGGGGCCAATCGGGCAGATACGTTGCGGTCCGCAGGGACCGACCTGCTTGCTTTGACGGAAGAGCTGCGGTCAAGCACGGCCCGGGGCGTTCGCCCGTCGCCGACCTACAATTCTCGCCTCGGGTACGTCCGCTCCCGTTGGCAGCTTTACGGCGACATCGAGCGGTTCCCTCGGCTGCACGCCCAGGAGACCGCGCTGGCTGCCGGCTTTGAAGACCTCTCCTCCCTGGCGTTTCTCGCCGCGGAGAACCCCCTGGATCCGCGCGTCGCCCGCGGCCTCATGACCCTTACGAACCAACTGCAACAAGTCGAGGAATCCCTTTCGTATGCTCCCTGAACGCCGTTTTCCTCGTCTGTGCCTGTGGCTGCTCCCCGCGCTGCTCCCCTCCGCCTACGCCGCGCCGCCAGACCCCGCCGCGAACCCAGAGGCGCTCGCAACCGAGGACGCCGGGGCGACGCTCACGACGCCTCGCGAACCCGGAGATCCAGAGGTCAAGGTCCTGGAGTTCGAGGCGGATCTGAACATCCGCGCGGACATGACGCTGCAAGGCACGCACGGCCAACGCGGCGTGGATTTCCCGCTCCCGCGCAGCTGGGAGCTGACCGCCGATCCCGTGCTCCACATCGAGTTCGCCCACTCTGCGGCGCTGCTGCCGCACCGCTCCCACCTCACCGTTCTGGTCAACGGCCACCCCATCGGCACGGAGCGCCTGGATGCGGACAGCGTCTCCGACGGCGCTTTCGACGTTCGCCTGCCCCGCAGCCTGCTCCAGGACTACAACACCGTCGTCTTCTCCGCGGTCCAACACTACACCGATGACTGCGAGGATCCGTTTGATCCTGCGCTTTGGACGCGCATCGCGCGGCGATCGACGCTGAGCGTGCCCTACCGACGCCGCCCGATCGTCGATGGGCTGGAGGCCTGGCCGTTCCCCATCATCGACGGCCGGGGCATCGGGCCCGTCCAGCTCACGCCCGTGTTGGCGGGCGCACCAACGCCGGAGACGACACGCGCGGCCGGGGAGGTCGCGCTGGCCCTGGGCCGCCTGGCCAGCTACCGTACAGTGCAGGTCGCACCGGCGGTCGCTCGGCTTGAGAATGCGCGCACCGCCGCGATCATCGTGGGCTCCGTGGCCGAAACGCCTGCCGTCGAGGCGCTGCTTGGCCCGCTCACGCTCAGCGCGTCGGACGGCATCGTCGCGGTCGTGCCGAACCCTTCGGATCCCTCGCTGCCTATCCTGATCGTGAGCGGGGGTGGGCCTGAGGGGGTGGCCCGAGCGGCCCAGGCGCTGACTGGCCAGGACCGGGAGCCCGTGCTGTCGGGGCCGTGGTCTGTGGTTCGAATGGTCACTGCCGCGGATCCGCCCCCGAACACACAGAACCCGCGCCCGGCGCCGCGCGAGGGGAAGTTCCCGCTGGCCGCGCTTGGGTTCAAGAGCCACACCGTTCGAGGCTATTTTCCCGACGCGATCCGGATCCCGGTGCGCCTTGAAGGCGACACCTTCATCCGGCCCGGTGGCGGCGACCTCAAGCTGCGGTACGCGTACTCGGCCCAGTTGGACTCGGCCCTGGCCGCGATGGAGGTGCGCCTCGATGGCCTCTCGCTCCGCAGCGTGCCGCTCGACCGCATCGAGGGCCGAGAGGACGGCGAGCTGGAGCTTCGACTGCCCGAAGAGCTGATCACGCCCAACTCCAGACTGGAGGTGGTTTTCCACCTCTTTCCCCGCGAGTTCGACGCTTGCAAGCACATCGCCGACCAACAGATCTGGGGGACGGTGTTCGATATGTCCACGTTGGAGATCCCCCGGGATCACATCGCTGACATGCCCGATCTCGGCAGGTTGCGGTTCGATGGTTGGCCTCTTCGGGCGGACGCCGCGGACGGAGACGTCATCACGGTCCTGCCCGATCAGCCGAGCGCTGAGGCCTGGGCCGCCGGGCTTGAGCTGGCCGCCATGGTGGGCCGGATGTCGCTCGCGGACAACCCCGGGTTCCAACTGGAGCTCGCGTCCGCGATCTCGTTCAGCCAGAACCCGAACGCCCACTTCGTGCTCCTCGCGGACCAGAGCAAGCACACGCTCTACGACTCCCTGGCCGCCGGGAAGGTGCTCGCGATCACCGAGGCCGAGTCCGAACGCACGCTCAACGGGCCGGATGCGGCGACGCTGCTCGCCGCGCAGGGGAGCCTCGCCATCGACTCGATCGAGCAGATCCTGCACCCAGCCAACAGCGCGCGCAGCACGTTGGTGCTTCACGCGGGGACGACGACGGGGCTCGCCCTGCTGGTGGACACGCTCTCGGACGCTGGCAAGGTCAGCCTGCTCGAGGGCAACGCGGTGACCGTCGCCGCGGACGGCTCCGTCCGGGTGCTCGACACCGCGCGCCGCCATCGCTGGGGCACGCTCCCGATGGCCACCGAGGCCCAATTGGGCGTCCGCCGCTACTGGGGCGCCCTCGGAGGCGCCCTCGTGGCCGCAGCGCTCGCGATCGTGCTGGTGGTGCGCGTCTGGACGGAGTCGAGGAAGGACGAGTGATCGGGATCGCCGTCACGACACTGCTGGCTGCGGCGCCCGCCTACGCGGGTGAGGACCTGCTGGCCGAGACCTGGGCGGCCTACCGGAGGAGCTTCATCCAAGCAGACGGGCGGGTGATCGATCGCGGCGACGCGGACAAGACGACGTCGGAGGGGCAAGCCTACGCGCTGGTTCGGGCGCTCATCATGGAGGACGAGGAGACCTTCTCGCACCTTCGAACCTGGACGACCGCCAACTTGCAGGGTGGCGACCCGACGCGACTGCCAGCGTGGTCGTGGGGCAAGGCGGCGGACGGGACCTGGGGGGTCACGGATCCGATGCCCGCCTCGGACGCCGACGAGTGGATGGCCTGGGCGCTGCTGGGTGCGGCCAAACAGTTCGAAAACCCCGCCTATAAAGAAGAAGCGCTGGGCATCCTCGCGCACATCTGGGACGAAGAGACCATGGAGATCGCGGGCCAACGGGTGCTCCTGCCCGGTCCGTGGGCCAAGGGCACTGATCCCGTCCGCCTGAACCCCTCCTACTGGCTGCCGTTCGCTTGGCGCACCTTCGCGGAGGCGGACCCCGCGCACCCTTGGGAGAGCTTGCTGGACCCGACCTACGCGCTTTTCGAGGAGTGCAGAGCGGCCAGCGCGCTCCCTTCGGACTGGTGCTACGTCCGGCTGATCGACGGCGCCGTGGTGCCCGCCCCCCGGGGCCACGAAGCCGACGATGACTTCGGCTTCGAGGCCTTCCGCATCGCCTGGACCCTGGCCGCCGAGGTCCAATGGCACCGGGAGGTGCGCGCGCGCCGGCTCCTCCGCGACTTTGGGGAGCTCGCCGATCTCTGGACCGAGACGGGGCGGGTCCCCGCGGGCATCGCGCCGGGTGGCAGGGCCCGCGTGGATTGGACGTACCAGGGGCTCTACGGCTCGATGCTGCCTGCGTGGGCGATCGTCCGGAAAGGCACCGCCGAGCTGCTTTGGGACGGGGTCATCGCCCCCTCGCGCGGCCCGCACGGCTGGGGCGCGACCACCGACTACTATGGACAGAACTGGGTTTGGCTCGGCTACGCGCTGTGGACCGGCCGGGTCGGGCCTCAGGGGCCCCCGTGATCCTGCTCGCGCTCCTTGGGCTGGGGTCGCCTGCCTTTGCGCTCTCACCGCTGCCCCGCCCCGACCGCGCGCTCGTCGTCGATATCGAGACCGAGGCGTTCGCTGAGGTTGGCCGCCAGCCCCTGGACCCCGTGCTCCGCCTGGCGCTCGCCAACCTCCTCGCTGTGGAGCGCCCGGAGGAGACCCTTGAGATCCTGAGGGGTCTGCTGACCGACGACACCGTTGGACCGAAGGCCCGCGCCGCGCTCACCGCCCGGCTGATCTCCGCGCCGGCCAAGCGCTCCTGGGACTCGCTCTACAAGCTCGCCCTGACCGGAGGGGCGCCGAACGATGCCGTCGCATTGCGAGCCCAGCAAGCTGCTGCGGCGCGTCTGCCCAAGACCCCGGCGACCCAGCCGAAGCCTGCCTCCGTAAAGGATCTGGAGGCGGCGTGGCGGGAGGCACCCACGAGCCCCGAGCTCTCCCGGCTGTGGGGGGAGGCGCGCCTGACGGCCGGGGCCAACGAGGAGGCCCTGTCGCCTCTCGGCGTCGTGCTCGACGCCTGGCCAGCGGACCGGGCGGTGCTCGGCCTCTACACCAAAGCTGCGCTTGGCGCCGGCAAAGGACCGCTCGCGCTGGATCGTCTGCGGGCGGGGATCGCAGCTGCGCAAGACGGGAAAAGCCGAGACACGCTCCTGGGGGATCTGACGCGCGTCGCCGTCGTTGTCGCGGAGGCGCACAAGTCCGCCGAGCGGCCGGAGGCTGCGTTGCAGGCCTACATGCTCGCGCTGGCGGTTCGCCCCAGGGACACCGCCGTGGTGCTCGGCGCCGCCGGCCTCGAGTGGCAGACCCAGGATCTTGAGGCCGCGTGGGCGCTCTACAACTGGGCGCTCACGTTGGAACCCGGGCGGGTGGACGCACTGCTTGGCGCGCTGACCGTGGGCCTCTCGGCGGGCCACGGGGCCGAAGCGAGGCTCCTGCTGGACGCTGTGCGGTCCAAGGACCCGCGCGTCACGGCCCTGCGCGCGAGCGTGGCCCGCGCTGAGCGAGCGAAGGACGCGCTGGCCGCCGTGCGCAGCGGGGACGCTGCGCTCGCGGTCACAGAGTTTCAGGCGCTGCTGGCGAAGGGCGACCAAGAGCCAGAGTTCTTCCACGGCCTCGCCGACGCGCTCGCCTCGCTCGGCCGGCACGAGGACGCCATCCTCGCGTGGCGAGAGGCGCTCCGTTTGGATCCTCTGGACGCCTGGGCTGTCGTCGGCGAGGCCAACGCGCTCGTGACCCTCGGCCGACCGCAAGACGCCCGCAGCCGGCTCGCCGAAGCTTTCCCCAAGTATCCACCCCCGGGAGCCGCCGAGGAGCGCCGGCGGGTCGAGGCTCGCGCGTACCGGATGGAGGGCGACGCCGCGCGTGCCGCAGGCGACCTCACCCTCGCGCTGCAGTCCTACGGCTATGCGCTCGGCGCGTTCCCCGACGTGTGGGCCTGCGTCAGCATCGGCGGGCTCTACCTTGCCGATGGGCAGCTCGCGCTCGCGCTCGCGTTCTACGACGAGGCGCTGCGCCTCGCGCCTGGGGAAGACGTCGCGATCGCCGGCCGCGCGCTCACCCTGGAGGCGCTCGGTCGGCCTGCCGAGGGCCTCGCGCTCCTGGACGCCCAGATCGCCGCAGCGCCCTCCGATGTGAACCGGGCGGCGCGCGCGGATCTCGCGCCCCGCGTGGCCGTCGCCCTGGCGATGGAAGCGCGCGAGGCCGGGGACCTGCATCGCGCCAGGCAGATCGTGAACGCGGCGCTGGCCGACGGGCGGCCCATCACCGGTCTGTACGCTGCCCTCGCCCTGGTCGAACTCGATCTTGGCAACGCTGAGGCCGCGGTCCGGGCTTCCCGCGCCGCGCTGATCATCGACCCGTCCAGCGCATGGGCCCGAAGCGTGATGGTCGCTGCTGGCCGAGCCTGCGGCTGCACCCGCACCATCCTCGGTGAGCTCGCGGCTGCGGTGGCGGCTCATCCCAGCCAGGCGGCGAGCCAGGACGAGGCGGAGGCCCGCTTGGACGCAGCGCTTCAGGAAGCGGAGCGGCGCCATCGGGAGGGGCGTGATCAGGACGCCGTGGACGCGCTCGAACGCGCTGAGAAGCTCGCGGACCGCCCGGATCTGCTCTCCCGCGTGGCGGGCGGTTGGCTGGGTCTTGGGCGCGGGCGGGAGGCCCTGGCGCTGTATGAACGCGCGCTGGTCGGCGCGCCGGACGACATCATCGCGATCATCGGCCGCGCGGGCGCGCTGGAGGCCGTCCGACGGCTGGCCGCCGCCGAGAACGCCCTCGTCCGCGAATACGAGCGGCTCGGCGACCCCCGCCTGGGCATCGCGCTCGCGGATACTCAGCGGCGACGCGGCCGCTATCCCAGCGCCGTTCGCGTGCTCGCCAAGGTCGGCACCACCGTCACGATCCCGACCGAGTCCGCGTCCCCCACCGCCCCCACCCTCCCCACCCTACCGTTGCCCTCTGGCGCGACGCCCGACCTCGCCCTCGGACAAAACGCCAAAGCGTCCGTCACCCTCGACGTCTCCGTTGAAAAAGCCCGGGTCGCCGCCGCCGTCGCCCGTCAGCGCGCCCCCCGCGCCTCGGCCTCCGTCGCGTACTTGTCCCGCGGGCTCCCCGGCGCCGTCGGCCTCGACGCCCTGATGGTCCCGATCGACACGGGCCCCTCCCCCGCTGGCCCCGTCCGCATCGACATCGAGCTGGTCCCCATCCACCTCTCCGACGGCACGATCACCGACGATGGCGTGGCCGCCTCCGTCGGTCTCGCCACCCCCGATGCGCGACTATTCGGCTTCAACGCCCGTCTCGGCACCAGCCCGATCGGCTTTGTCGGCGGCGTGTACCCCACCTGGAGCGCCCGCCTGGCCGCCCGCCTCGTCCCGAACCTCTCGCTCGGCTTCGCCACCGGCCGCGCGCCGCGTGGCGATTCCCGCGTGAGCTGGGCCGGCGACGTGTTCACCTCCACCGGTCAGCTCTACGGCCGGGTCTCGGAGATCTGGGGCCAGGCCTGGACGAGCTGGACGCCGCCCCACGCGGACCTTGGCCTCTCGGGACGGGGCGGCTACGTCGAGGGGATCGGTGTCGCGCCGAACCCCTTCGGCGAAGGGGTGGTCTGGGCCGGCCGCACCTTCCCAATCCAGCGCGTGAACCTGCGCGCCGGTGTGGACGGCGTGGCGCTCACCTACGCCCGCCGCGAGGACGAGTTCATCCCCGGTCACGGCGGTTACTTCAGCCCACCCCTTTTTGTGCTCGGGCTCGCTCGGATCGACGTGGACTACAGCGCTGAGCGGCTCCGCATCTGCGCGGGCGTGGGCGGCGGGCCCCGCTACCAGGACGGCGGCGACACCGCCTTCGCTGGGTCTGGCGTCGCCGGCACCGGCACCGCGCACATCGGCCTCGGCGCTCGCGTCGCCAGCCGTTGGGACCTCACCCTCGACTCCCGCGGCCAGATCAGCACCGACGGGTGGCATCAGGTCGGCGCCCTCGCCCGGCTCACCTGGGGTGTTCCCACGGCATTGCCCGGCGCACCTTCGCTGACTACCCTTGCCGCTCCAGGCCTCGCCCTCCCCGGCGATGGTCAGGCCTGCACCGTCGCCCCCTGAGGTCTCATGCTCCCGCTCCTCCTGCTCGCCTGCGGCACGCCGCTCACCCCTGCCGACGACACCGGTCTGGACACCTCGCCGGACAGCGCGGACACAGACACAGACACAGACACAGACACAGACACAGATACGGATACCGACGCCAACTTCCCGTATGGCTCGACGATCCACACGTTTCACATCGGCCTTGAGGACGACGCCATCTCTGCGTTGTACGCGGATCCTTATTCGGACGTATACGCCGTGTTCACCTACGAGACCGAGACCTACCCCGATGTCGCCCTTCACCTCAAGGGCAGCACGGGCTCCTTCCGGGACCTGAGCGAGAAAGCCGGCTTCAAGATCGACTTCCACGAGTGGGACCCGGATCTCCGGTTTCACGATCTGAAGCGGCTCACGCTGAACAACATGGTCCAGGACGCCACGATGTCCGCCGAGCACGCAACGTACAAGCTCTTTGAATACCTGGGCCGCCCCGCCCCGCGGCACGGCTACGCCGAGGTGTTCGTGAACGGCGAGCTGTACGGGCTCTACGGCATCGTCGAGTCCATGGACGAGCAGTTCATCAACCGCAATTTCGAAGACGACACGGGAAACCTCTATGAGGGTGGCTACGGCGCCGATCTGATCAGCGGCAGAGAGGACAATTTTCAGGTCCAGGAGCTAGGGGAACCCGCTGATCTGTCCGATCTGGCGGCGCTGATCGAGGTCGTGGACACATCGACCGCCGACACCTACTACTCCGTTCTCTCCGCCAATTTCGACATCGACGCGCTGCTGGACGTTTGGGCGGTCGAACTTTCGGTCGCGAACACCGACGCCTACACAACCCTCGCCAACAATTATTTGATCTACCACGCCCCGACCACGGCCACCTGGACGATGTTGCCCTGGGGGCCCGACCAGTCGTTCACCGGGGATCTCGACGTCCACATGACCTACGACGGGGAGCTGGCCGTCCGCTGCGCCGCCTCCACCGAGTGTGCCGCCAAGCTGGACGAGCGCATCTCGCATGTCCTCGACGTTTGGGAGTCCTCGGACCTGGAGGGTTTCGTCGCCGCAGAGACCGTGAACATCGAAGAGGCGTGCCGCGCCGATCCTCGCAGTCCCTGGGGCGACTACGGCTGTCGCGATGCGCAAGAGGCCATGCGCACGTGGACCACCGCACGACCGGACATCGTTCGCGGGATGCTCCCGTAATGGCGCGCAGCCTCACCCCGATGCTCTCCGAGCAGGACATCCGCGCCCGGATGCCTGCCCTCGCGGCGGAGATCCTGGCGGCGATGCCCCCGGCGGCCCAGGCGGAGGGCGTCATCGTGGTCGGGCCGCTCAAGGGCTGCGTCATCTTCATGGCGGACCTGTCGCGCGAGCTGTGGCGGTTGAACCTGTCCCACTCGTTCGATTTCCTCAGGCTCGCCAGCTATGGCGCGGGCACTGAGTCCTCCGGCGTCGTCCGACTCGAAGGCGACCTCATCCATCCCGTCGAAGGCCGCCACGTCCTGCTCGTCGACGACATCTGCGACACCGGCCGCACCCTCGAATTCGCCACCGCGCACCTGCTCAGTCGCGGCGCACGGGCGGTCACGACCTCCGTGCTCATGGACAAGCCCTCTCGCCGGGCCGTGCCCCTGGCGGTGGATCACGTGGCGTTCACCATCCCGAACGCGTTTGTCGTCGGGTACGGCTGCGACCTCGCAGAGGCGTACCGCGGGATTCCGTATATTGGGGTGTTGGGGCCGGAGACGGGCGAACCCTAGCCGACGGGGCGCTTGACCCCGTACAAAACTCCCTGCCGCCCCCACAAGTGCGCCATCAGATCCTCGACCGGGTCGCGATCTCCGACCGCGTCTCGGAAGATCCGCGGTGCATCTTCGATGTGACCGCGCTCGTGGATCTGGGTCCGCAGCCAGGCCAGAATCGGCGCAAACTCGCCGCGCGAGACCTTGTCCCACAAATCCGGGATCGCGCTCTCCAAGGTGGCGCCCAAGCTTGCCGCGTACAAGTTGCCGATCGTGTAGCTCGGAAAATATCCGAGCAGGCCGCTCGACCAGTGAACGTCCTGCAGGATCCCGTCCCGGGCCGAAGGGGCGACGACCCCGACAATGCGGCGGTACGCATCATCCCAGGCGGCGGGTAGATCCTTCGCGTTCAACTCCCCTTCGACAATTCGAAGCTCCAGCTCGAAACGGGCGATGATGTGAAGGTTGTAGGTGGCTTCGTCTGCGGCGACGCGGATCAGCCCCCGCTCGATTCGGTTGGCGGCGCGGTACAAATCCTCGGCGGATAACTGGAGCGCCGGCCAAATCCCGGCCATACGCGGCTGCAGGTATTGAAAGAACGGGAGCGAGCGCCCGATGAAATTCTCCCAAAGCCGGCTCTGGGACTCGTGGATGCCCATGCCCGCGGCGCGGTTGAGCCCAGTCCCCGCGAGCGAAGGGGGCAACCCCTGCTCGTACAACCCGTGGCCACACTCATGCACCGTGCTGCCAAGCGTGGAGAGAAAATCGTCGGCTTGAAGGCGCGTGGTCAACCGCACGTCGCCAACGCCAAGGCCCGCGGTGAACGGGTGGGCGGCCAGATCCAAACGGCCGGCCTTCAGATCAAAGCCCATGTCCACCAGCACGCGATCCGAGAGCCGCCGTTGCCCCTCCACATCCAGCGAGGGCACCGGCTTGCCGGGGTGCGGCTTCCCCGCGACTGTGTCAAGCAGCACCTTCAACTCCTTGCCCAGCCGCTCAAACATCGGGCGTAGATCCGCTACGGTGGACCCGGGGTCGTAGTCTTCGAGCAGCGCGTCGTAGGGATGCGCGCCCGGACCCTGAAGGGGCAGCAGGAGCCCGGCTGTCTCACGGGTCAGGTCGATCAGCCGCTGGAGCGGCGCCTCGAAGATCGAGAAGTCGTCCGCCCCCTTGGCCTTGGCCCAGGCGTTGAAGCCGTCCGAGCGGGCGATGGCCAGATCGCTCACCAGGCGCGTTGGAAGGCGCGTTGCACGCTCATAGTTCCGGAGCGCCCGACGCACTGCCGCAGCGGGCACCTTGCCCAGCCCCTGGCCGGTCAGCGCCCCAAGCCACTCGCCCACCTCGGGCGCGGTCGATCGTTCGTGATGGATCCGGCTCAAAAGCGCCGATTGTTTACCCCGAGTCTCCGCCGCAGCGGGGGGCATGTACGTCTGCTCGTCCCACCCGATCACGCTCATCGCGCCCGACAGGTGATCCAGCTCGTCGATGCGCTCAGTCAGGCAGGTCCAGGGGTCCAAGGCAGGCTCCAAAGGGGGCGGGGCGGTAACCTGAAAGGCGGGAGGGGGAGGGCTTGGAGCCCCACCCCCACCTCTTGACACATGTTCACCCCGAGCGTACTTTCCGAGCATGGCCCGTCCCGTGTTCGCCGACCCCAAGAACGACCACGCGTAGGCCCCATGCTCCGCTGGAACGACCATGCCCGCAGCCTCGACCTTGGCGTGCGCGACCTCCTCGCCGCCCGCCGCTCAAGGTTTTCGGGCGCCCGAGGGCTCGCGATGTCGTCCGGGGGGCGCCTCCGGGCGGGCCAGGAGATCCACCGGGACGTGCAGGACGAGCGCGAGGCCACCTGGGCGAGCGAACGCACGCTGAAGGTCTCGCTGGTGGTTCGTGGCTGGACCTGCACCCTGCACGGGCGCGCGGACGGGGTCGAGGAGGCCGACGACTACACGATCCTCGAAGAGGTGAAGTCCACCGCCCTCGCCGCAGACGCGCTGCAAGCCGCCGCGGGTTTTCCCGAATGGGAAGCGCAACTCTCCCTCTACCTTTGGATGGCCGTTCAATTGGCCTGGCCCGCCCCGATTGGCCAGCTTCGCGTCGTCTCGCTCCAGGATGGCGCCCAACGGATCTGGACCTTCGACGCCGCAGGTTCGAGCGTCTTGGGCGCCACCATCGCCGCGACGTTGGACAAATGGGTGTTTGCCCGCGAACAGTGGCTCGCCTGGCAGGGTCAACGGCGGGATCGCCCCGTGCAGGCCGCGCACCCCGAATGGCGACCAGGACAGGCCGAGATCGTGGACGCCAGCGCTTTTGCCGTCGCCGAGGGCCGCCACCTGCTTTTGACCGCGCCCACGGGGGTCGGAAAGACCGCCGCGGTGCTCGCCGGCGTGCTCTCAGCCGCTGCCCGTCGGGGTCTTGGGGTGTATTGGGCGACCGCCAAGGGCACCCAACAGTGGGTCGCCGAAAAAACCACCCGCGCGATGATCGCCGCCGGCACGCCCCTTCGGGCGGTCACCCTTCGGTCGCGCGAGAACGCGTGCTGTAACAAAAGTGACCCCCTCAGAATTGTTCCATTTGGCGGTGCAGGCCCGGTGGTGGATTGCAGGGCCGAGGCCTGCAGGTTTGCCGCGGGGCATGTGCAGAACGTCGAGGGAGCAAAGGTGATCGAGCGCACCCAACGAGGGTTTGTAGGGGCAGCGGAGATTGATCATGCCGCCGGAGAGTTCTCCGTGTGTCCGTACGAGCTCGCGGTCGAATTGGGGAGCGTCGCGGATCTCGTGATCGGCGACTACAACCAGGCGTTCGACCCCGCCGGATCGCTCAAGCGAATGTTTGACGAACGCGATTGGGTCGTGGTCGTGGACGAAGCGCACCAACTCCCGGAGCGGGCCCGGGGGTACGGATCCCCGGTGCTGAACATCGCGGCTTGCCAGGGGGTGATCGCCTGCGAGGTGGCAGCTTGGGCGGCGTTGAAAACGCTCGGGGAGGAGATCCTCCGCCGGATTGAAGAAGCCGCCTGGCAAGCCACCGAACGCGTCGCGGGCGAGACCGGGGATCTGGTGGTCGATCTGCACAAGCCCGACTGGGAAGATTTGCGCGATCGGGTGGACGAATTGGCGTTCGACCACGCGCGCCTCCGGGGCCTTGTGGACCCCGAGGTATTTCAGGCCTGGGAGGATCTCGCCTTCGATCTCGCCGCGTTCACCGCTGCGCTTTTACGAGCGGGGGAGGACACCCTCTGTTTGTGGAGCCCCGCAGGCCTGCGCCTGTTGTGTCGGGATCCCGCGCCCGTTCTCCGGCCGACGTTTCAACGGTTCGTCGCCAGTGTCTCGATGAGCGCGACGCTCCGACCCACGTGGTTCCATCGAGAGTGTTGTGGCTTGGATGCGGAACGTGTGGACGAGTTGGTCGTCCCCTCCCCGTTTCCGACCGAAAACCGCCGGGTGTTCATCGTCAACGGCGTCTCGACCGCCTGGAAAAATCGCGAGCGCCAACGCGACAAGTTGCGCGCCGTGCTGCAAGGCATCCTCTCGTCTTCGGAGCCTGGATTTCCAACCGGCAACGTGGCGTTCTATTTTGGCAGCTATGACCAGCGCGACGATCTGTGCGCCGAGCTGGACACCGGCACCCGGCGTCTGCTCACCCCCGGTCGCGCGGAATCCGGGGACGAGTCCGCCCGGGAGCGGGTGGTCGCCGAGCTGCACGCCCGCCAAGACGTGCTGTTGGCCACCGTCTTGGGCGGGGTGTACGCCGAGGGGATCGACCTTCCCAACAACGCCCTCTCTACCGTCGTGATCGTCGGACCCGCGCTGCCACCCCCGAGCGTGGACCGGCGCCTGCTGCAGGACTGGTACGAGCAGCGTTGGGACGCTGGGTTTGACCTCGCCTACATTCAACCCGGGATGACCCGAGTGGTGCAGGCAGCCGGCCGCGTGGTTCGCTCGGCGGCGGATCGCGGCACCGTGTGGTTGGTGTGTGAGCGATTTCTACGGCACCAATTCTACGACTGTCTGCCGGAGGATTGGGAGATCGTGCGGGTGGGGGCGCGGGGGGTGGGGAGGGCATGGGCGCTAACTTGACTTGACATCAATAGAATCGGGTGAAATCGGGCGGTCGTGCGGAGGCGAGAGGAGGGAGGTGGCGGCCTTGGGGCCATCCGGCGGCCGCAGCCAACGCTGTCCGACGGCCGTGGGCATCGGGCGGGCCCCCGGCTGCGGCGCGTCCGCCGGAATACCGCCTGATCGCCGCCGGCCGAGAGCTACCCTGGGCCGCCTGCGCCGAACCTCGCCCGCAGCCTCCTCACCGCCTCCCGCTGCGTGTCCTCGGCCAACAACTCGGCGATGAACGGCAGGTCAATCCCGGGGAGTAGCCGACTCATCGGCGCGGGCAACCACCCGTCGCCCTCACGCGCGTGTGCCGTGATCTCCCCGTCCTCCCAAATCCACACCTCGCCGACCCCGAGGTGCCGCCACACCTCCAGCTTGTCGAGCCCCCCGTGGGTCCACACCACCTCGATCGCGATGTCGGGGTGCGCGGGTCGCGGCCCGCGACGGCCGAAGTCCCCGATGGCGTAGCACTCGTCCGCCTCGGCGCCTCGCTCCACATCCACCCGCCGGATCGTCCACGAGCCGAGCCCCGTGAGCGGCGTGTCCGTGGCGTCCGCCCAGGCCTCCACGAGGCGGGCGAAGCGCTTCTTGATCTCTTCGTGGTCATACGCAGGGCTCATGATCTCAAGCGCCCCTTCAAGGTAGGTGAGCCGCGGAACCGATGCATCGCCCCGGTGGGCGAGGAGGGCCTCGTACTGCCACCACGGCACCCCCCGGAGGATCACCCGCTGATCGAGGCGGAGATCGGGTTCGAGGGAGCGGAGCGCGACGGCCATGCGTGAATGTACCGCGGAGCGCAGCGGATAGGAGGATGAAACGCTCGGACAGCGCCACGGTCACCGATTCCGTGATGTAGACGCGGACAGCGAGTAGCCCGGTTGTACGGCGCCCCGATGACGATGTCGTCCAGGCTGTCGGCGTCTACATCCCCCGTGGCCACCGAAGCGCAAGCGGAGTCACCGCTGCGGCTCGTATCGGAGCTCCACCCCAGCGTCGCCGACCGTGCGCTGGCCGATCAGCTTCAGGGGATGGCGCCGCTGGACGCCCGCGAAGAGCGGGATGCCCTCGCCGAGGACCATCGGCACCACGGTCACCGTGATCGCGTCGACCAGGCCCGCATCCAGCGTCGCCCGGATCAGCCTGCCGCCGTCGACGTACACGTCGCGGTCGCCCGCCAGCTCCTTCGCCTTCGCCACCAGCTCCTGGATCGAGCCGCTCAGCGCGCTCACCGACGCTCGCATCGGCGTCAGCGGCCGGCTGGTCGCCACCCGCAGCGGCGTGTCGCCGTAGGGCCACACACCGCTCGCGAACCCAGCCACCACGTCGTAGGTCCTGCGTCCCATCAGCACGGCACCGATCGTCAAGAAGAACGGCGCGAAGGTGTCCGGCGTGTCGCCTTCGCTCCCGCCGAGCCAGTCGAGCTCGTCCTTCGGGCCAGCGATGAAGCCATCGAGCGAGGCACCTACGAACACCTGGACGCGGGACATGCCCTGACGCCTATCCATGCGCGCCGCTCGTGCAACGGCGACGCCGCCGGCGGGATCGGGCATACGTGACGGCTGTGCGCGCCCGCCAACCCTGGATTGACCCCGAGCGGCATGTGTCATGTGTCATGTGTCATGTGTCATCTTGCTGCCGCCGTGAGAGCAGCGGCTCGCTCCGTGGATGTCATGTGCCCGGCGTTGACGAGAGCAGTGGTAGCTCGCGAGACGCAGCTCACATAGGCGCCGTGGTTCTTCCAGGCCGCGTGGGGGAGCAGGTCTGGGTCAGCGAGCACCCGTTCGAGAGCACGGCGCTCGCGATCCGGCTTCTTGCGGCTCCCAACCGGCTTCTTCGCGCCGCCCGCCACGCTCCGCTTGAGCAGCTCCATGATGTCCACGACGGTGCCCCCGTCGTCTGTCTCGTCGTCCGCCGGCTCGCTCACGGTCTTCACGTCGCCGCGCTCTGCCTTCTCCTCGATCAACGCCAATAGATCGTCGCGGTACTCGTCCTTGTACGCCTTGGGATCCCACGTGTCTTCGAGACCTTTCACCAAGAGCTCGGCGAGCGCGACCTCTTTGTCCGTCACCCCGAGCGCGGCAAGATCCCCCGGCGCCTCGAACCCCGCGGCGGTGAGCACCTCGGGCGCATAGCGCAGGAGCTCCAGGACCAGCACACCCTCGCGGACGATCAGCGCGCCAAGGTACTGCCTCGACCGGAGCACCACGCGCGCGATGCCGACCTTGCCGCTCCGCTGCAGCACCTCCCGGAGCAGCGCGTATGCCTTGGGCTTCTTCTGCGTCGGAACCACGTAGTAGGGCCGCACGAAGTAGCGGGGGTCGAGCGCATCGCCGTCCACGAACGCAACGATCTCGACGGTGCGGGTGGCCTCGGCGTTGGCCTTGGCGAAGTCGGCCTCCTCGACGATCACATACCGCCCGGCTTCGTACTCGTAGCCCTTGACGATCTGGTCGTTGGGGACCTCCTCGCCGGTCCGCTTGTTGATGCGACGGTACCCGATGTGCGCCATGTCGCGCTTGTCGAGCATGTCGAAGTCCAGATCCTGGTCACGCGTGGCGGCCTGGAGCTCGACGGGGATTTGGACCAGCCCGAAGCTGATGTGACCTTTCCAGATGGCACGTGACATGCTTCGCCCAGTAAGCACCGCCAAGGGTGGGGTGGCCTCTTGGGTTACGACGCGCCCCGATGCCCCCCCGCTTCCCCCTCGGCAACTCCGATTTTGCGCAGATCCGGCGCGCGGGCGACGACTACGTGGACAAGACCGGGCTGATCGCGGACATCATCCGCGGCTCCTCCACGGTGAGCCTGCCTCCTCGCCCCCTGGCGACGTTGACCGCCTGTGCCGAGCATTGCTCACCGGCGACGACCGCACCTTCGGGGCGTTGCTGCAATGCCTTGTGCTGGAATCGCTGTCGTACTTTGACACCGGTGTCCGAACGGCCGAGGCGGTCTATCAGGCGTTTCTCGTCGGCTTGCTGGTCCAACTCAACGCGACCCACGTCGTGGACTGCAACCGGGAGAGCGGGTTTGGTCGGTACGACGTGTGTGTCAAGCCTCGGGTGGATTTCGCAGACACCCAGCGATTTGGGAGGGCGGGAGCAGTCCTCGAGCTCAAGTCGATCGACGGGGACGCTGAGCCGCCGGAGACCACGGAGATCGCGCTGCCTTCGGCGATGCGCCAGATCAAGGACCGGGAGTACGCGGCGGGTGTACGCGCTGGCGGTGTGGAGGCTGTCTGATTGTGGGCGGTGGTGTTCGACGGCAAGCGGGTCCGGGTGCGGGTGGAGAGGGGGTAGGCGCTACAGAATCCCGACTCCCGCCCCCCGCCGGATTGACCGCGCGCGGCAAGTGCGTGACCATGCACGGTGAGGTTCTCCCCATGCGCGTCATGCTCATCCGCCCGCCCGCCAAGCACACCGTCGAGAGCGAGGTCCCCGAGGCCGTCTCCGCGGAGAACCTGAGCTACCCACCCCTCGCGCTGATGGCGATCGCCGAGTTCCTCAAGTCGCAGTCGCACCATGAGATCACGCTGCTCGACGCCCAGTTGGACGACCTCGACTACGACGAGCTGGAGCGCCGGGTCGCGGCGTTCAAGCCAGACGTCGTGGGCATCACCGCGTTCACCGTGCAGCTGGTGGACGTGCTCAAGACGGTGCAGTCCGCGAAGAGGGCCGGCGCCAAGTACGCCGTGGTCGGCGGCCCGCACGTCTCCGATTTTCCGCGCGAGTGTGTCGGCCTCCCCGGGGTCGATGCCGTGGTCAAGGGCGAAGGCCAGAAGCCTATGCTGGATCTGTGTGACGCTTGGGAGCGGGGTGAGACCCCGAGGGGCATCCCGGGGACGATGTGCCACCCCGACGATCCGGTGCCGGAGCAAGACGTCTATTTCTCCAACAACCTCGACGACTACCCGATCATCGACCGCACGATGGTCGATTACAAACGCTACTACGACGTGATGGGGCAGGGCGGCATTTTCACGACCCTGATCTCGTCTCGCGGATGTCCGTACCGGTGCACGTTCTGCAATACCCCGCGCCATCGCTACCGCGTCATGTCCCCCGCGCGTGTGTGCGAGGAGATCAAGGCCTGCTTGGACCTCGGGATCCAGGAGTTCTATTTCGTCGACGACACGTTCAACATCACCAACCAGCGGGTCATCGACCTGTGTGACGCGATCATCGAGCGCGGCCTGAAGCCCAAGTGGACCGTGCGGTTCCGGGTGAAGGGCATGACGCGTGAGCTGCTCACCAAGATGAAAGCCGCGGGCTGCCACCGGATTCAGTTCGGCGTGGAGCAGGGCACGGAAGAGGGCCTGCTGCGGCTCAAGAAGGACGTGACGGTCCGCGAGATCGAGAACGCGTTCCGCTTGTGTAGGGAGATCGGCATCCACACGGTCGCCTATTTCATGATTGGCACGCCAACCGAGCGCTCCCGCGACGACGTGATGGACACCATCGCGTACTCGATCCAGCTCGACCCCGACTTTGTGATGTTCAACGTGCTCACCCCCTTCCCCGGCACGACGCTTTACGACGAGGGCCACCGGGACGGCGTGCTGGACCTGGAGCCCTGGATGGACTTCATGCGGCACCCCAAGGAGGACTTCAAGGCCCAGGTCTGGGACGAATACTTCACCCGAGCCGAGCTGCGGGAGATGCTGAACCACGCGTATCGTCGGTTCTATTGGCGCCCCAAGTTCGTGGCGCGAAATCTGGCGCAGATCCGCTCGCCCCAGGACTTCATGCGCAAGGCGACGGCGGGCGTCCGGATGCTGACGGGGTGAGCACTTGGCGCTGAGCTCGACGGTATTTCACGTCAAGATCGACCTCTCGGACATCGACCGCGGTGTGTACGAGCAGCTCGATCTGCGCGTCGCCCGGCACCCGTCGGAGAGCATGCGCTACATGCTCACCCGCGTGATCGCCTATTGCCTCTCCTACGAAGAGGGGATCTCGTTCTCCAAGGGCTTGAGCACCGCCGAAGAATCCGCCCTCTGGGTTCGGGACTTGCGGGGTGATCTGCAGGCGATCATCGAGGTCGGCACGCCCTCGGCCGAGCGCTTGCACAAGGCGAGTAAATCGGTGGGGCGGGTGATTGTGTACACCCAGCACGATCCCGCGCTCTTGAAGAGAGCGATGACGAAGAAGGTCGTCCACCGCGTAGAGGAGATCGAGGTCTACGAGATCCCGCCGCGATTCCTCGACGCCTTGGAGGCGCTCGTGGAGCGGACCTCCGACTGGTCGATGGTCCGCCAGGAGGGTCAGTTGTACATCACGGTGGGGGATGCGAGCGTGAATACGGAGGTGGTGCGGCACGGGTTGGGGTGAGGGGATCAGGAGGTGCGGCGCTCAACTCTCGCCGCAAGTCAGCGCGAGGTCGAAAGTCTGGTGGCCCCCTGTCTACGCCTCGATCGCGCGCAAGTAGCCCCGCTCCGCGTAGCCGAGGAGGGCGCGATCCCGGGTGACGAGGATGGCGCTTTCGTGACGCGCGGTCGCGGCGATGATCCGATCCGAGGGATCTCCGTGAAGGTCTCCCGGCAGGCGAGTGCTGGCCACGGCGATCTCGGGCGACAGCGGAAGGATGCGGAGCCCCGCTCGTCTGGTGGCCTCGGCCACCCACTCGAGGCACTCCATCTGGAGCTGCAGGCGCCCTTTGGATTCCAGCATCGCCACCTCCCAGACGGAAATTGCGGAGACGGCGAGCGCCGACTCGGCGGAAGCGCGTCGGATGGCGTCGGTCGCGCCGCCGAGCAGGCGCTCCGGGCCGCCGTTCACCAGCCAGATCCAGACGTGCGTGTCGAGGACGAGGAGATCTACTGATCCGCTTCCCACTGTTCCTCCAGGGGCGCGACCAGATCCCCGACCACGGTGACCGTCCCGCGCATGCAGCCGAACACGTCTCGCACTCCGGCCGCGGCGACGGGCACCAACTTGGCGACGGGCCGACCGCGCTTCGTGATGACAACCTCACGACCGGTTTCCTCGACCTCGTCCATCAGCTGAAGGCAGCGGGCCTTGAACTCGCCGGCGGGAATCTTCATGAGGCACCTCACCATGGTCATATGTCCATGGTCGCCGTTCCGTCAAGATGGGGGTGGTCCGTCCAGGACTTGACGCGCGCCGAGAATGCGCCGATCCTGGTGGAATGCTGCTCTTCCTCTTGATCGCCTGTGCGCCGCCGACCGTCGACAACTGCTCCGCGCCGGCAAACCAACGCGACGACGCCTCCGCCATGGCCGTCGAAACCGCCGGGGCCATCAACGTGCTCGGGCTCGGGCTGCTCGGGGCCCGCACCGACGAGAACCCGTTCCTGTCGCCCTTGTCGATCGCCGAAGCCCTGGCGTTCGTGCTCGCGGGCGCGGCGGGCGAGACCCTCTCCGAGCTTCAGACGGTCCTGGGGTCGAGCGACGACGCGAGCTACCACACGGGGATGGTCGAGATCCTCCAGGCGTTGCGCGGCGCGAGCGGTGACCCGGAGGCCGAGTGTCCGACCTGGACCTTTGCCGGCGACGCTGCGGCGTTCCTGGACGACCGGCTGGAGCCCACGGACGAATGGCTGGCGATCCTCGCGGACCCCTACGGCGTCTCTCCCCAGACCGTGGATTTCACCAATCCCAGCGCCGCGGCCGAGACCATCTCCGACTGGGCCAGCGCGGCCACGCTCGGCCGGATCGAAGACATGGTGGGAGAAGAACAGATTGATCCCGAATACACGCTCTTCATGCTCGCGACCGCGCTGGTGTTCGATGCCAAGTGGGAAAACCCCTTCGACGAGGCGGACACCCAAGATCTGCCGTTCACCCGGGCGGACGGCACGTCCTTCGACACCCCCATGATGACGTCGATGTCCGACGTGCGGCTGCTGTCGGTGGAGGGCGGGCTCGTCGGCGAGATCCCGTACCGGGGCCAGGACGTCGGCTTCGTGCTGATCGTCCCCAACGACCCCGGGGGGTTGGCGGCGCTCCTCGCAGGTTTGGATCTGACCCAGGTCGGGACCGATCTCAACGACCAGTACGCGTCTGAGGTGGACGTGCGGATGCCCCCGTTCGAGTTGGAATCTCGGGCGTCCTTGAACGCCCCGTTGCAAACTCTCGGCCTCCTCAAGGCCTTCGATCCATCCGAGGCGGACCTGTCCGCGTTGGCATCCCCTCCGCCGAACTATGAGGCCCTTTACATCGCCGAGGTGATGCACGACGCATGGATCCAGGTGGACGAGTCCGGAACCAAGGCCGCGGCCGTCACCACCGTGGAGGGAGACTCCGTCGACTCCGCCGAGCCGCTGCCAGGCACGCTCTACGCCGACCGCCCGTTCCTGTACGCGATCCGCGACCGCGTCACGGGCGTTTGGCTGTTCGCTGGGCGGATGGATTCGCCGCCGAGCTGAGTCCCTCGTTCAATTCTCGGCACGGCACTGGCGCGCCGATGGGTGGGCCCCCACGGAGGCTGGGCAACAATCGGAGGACGTACTTGTGCCCCAGGGAACCAACGCGACGCGCCGGGGCGCCCGTCACCGCCTGCCTCCTCATCTTCCCCTCCGCGTCTCCGTGTCTCCGTGGTTCGTCCGACTCTTTCCATCCTGGCGGGACGTTGAAAAGGGCGGCCACGGGGGGCCGCCCCTACGCGGATCCAGAGCCAGAGCGGGTTCAGTTCCGCACCACGGGCATTGTTGCCCAGCCTCACGGCCCGCCGCCCGAACCCCGAGCCCCGCAGCCTCGCGTTACCCTCCCCCATGCTCTCCTCCCTCGTACAAGCCTTCAAAGAAGGCGGTTTCACGATGTTCTTCGTGCTCAGCGCGGACATGTTCGCGCTGGTGGCCATCGCCGTGGGGCTGGCTGCGGTGTTCCTGCTGCGCGGCCGAACCTCCGCCTGGGTGATCGCCGCGGTCGTCGGCATGATCGCGGTCTCCCCCGCGCTGATCGGCTACGCCGGCTACGAGCTCGGGATGAGCAAGGTGAACGCAGTACTCCCGCTGGTGGATCCGGAACAGAAGGACGCGCTCCTGGCCGCGGGGACCGACGAGGCGATGCAGAACGTGCGGTTTGGTGTCGGCAGCCTGTTGTGTACGGTGCCAGGTTTGGCGATGTTGTTCATCGTTGCGGCGATGGGCAAGGCGCCTCAGCCCGACAACAACGGCGGGATCTGAATCTCCGAGAACGGCCCCGTCTTTACGCCACACAAGCTGAGCGCCATCTGACGGCGATACCAGGCCCAAGCGTGCAACGGTCCCGCGATGAGATCCCGGACCGGCGCGAGGATGGGAAACGACGACTGAAAAAACGGCGTGATCAACCAACTGAAGAATTGGTAGAAGTCCACGTGGCGACGGCGCTGCCGGGCGTAATGCTGGAGCCCGGCGGGGATCTGCTCGGTGGTGAGCTGCTTCAAGGACGCGCTCAGGATCCAGGCGTCCCAAAGCGCGAGGTTGGCGCCCTGGCCGAGCTGCGGGCTCATCGCGTGGGCGCAATCGCCGAGCCAGACGACACGGCCATCGAAGGTCGGCTTGGTACGGACGGAAAAATAGGGCGCGAACACCGCATCCTCGGCGCCATCGATGGGCGCCTCGGGCCACAGGTCGTGGATCTCCTGGATCCAGGCTGCCTGACCCCGAGCGCGCCATGCGGGGACAGCATCGGCCCGGATGCTCCAGAACATGCTGGTGGTGGGGACGCCCGGTCGATGCATCCTCTCGCCAGAGGGCAGCGCTCCGATGAACCGCCGGGTGTCCTGGTAGACCTGAAAGAGCCGGGACGATGCGGATAGCTCGGGATCCTCAGAGACATACCAAAGCGCGCCCCAAGGGTAGGGCGTGACCTTGGCCCACGGCGGACGCAGCTGGGACCGGGCGCCGTCTGCGACGATAACGAGGTCGAATTTCTCTGAGGTGTTGGCCAATTCGACCGTGCCGTCTGCCCGCACGGACTGGGCCTCCACGCCAGCGTGAACGGTGATCCCTGCTCGGGGAAGCGCGTTGAACAACGCCGCGAACAGGGAGCCGCGCTGCACGCCGTAGCCGTGGTCGGGGCCTGGGAGGACATCCGCCGGATGCAAGTCGCCGTAGGCCAGATCGATCACCCGGCGCCCCCGCCGATTCCGACCATACAACGCGTCGATTCGCTGCCCGCGCCCCGCCACCTCCTCCAGCAGGCCGAGATCCGCCAGCACCCGCTGGCCAGTCGGCTGCAACAGGATCCCGGCGCCGATGGGCTGCGGATCCGGCACACGCTCAAACACCGTGACCTGGTGCCCTTCCCGCGCCAAAAAGAGCGCCGCGGCCGGGCCCGCTGTCCCGGCGCCGATGACCGCGATGCGGCTCATCCGCCGATCCTGTCGCGCACAAGGGCGGCCTCTGCGCCGAAGGGCAGGTTCTCCAAATAGGCGACATAGTATTTTCGAGCCACCATCGTGTCCCCTCGCTCCCAGTTCAGGTGCCCCAGGTTGAGCAAGGCGACCGGATCGGTGGGGCACCACTGAAGCGCGCTGTTGTATTCGTCCATGGCCTGCCGACGTTGGCCCTGCCGCAACGCAAACGCTCCAAGGTTGTTGTGGGCCGCGCACGAGGTAGGGTGCGTACGGGAGAGCGCCGTCCAAATCTCGGCCGCACCCGCCTCGTCGCCTTGCTCCGCGCGCATGATCCCAAGGTTGATAGCGGCATGTTCGTCGTCGGGGCGAAGTTCGAGCACGGCGCGGAAGCCCTTTTCGGCGTCCGCCCAGCGTTTCGCGAAGCGGAGCGCGTCCGCATGCCCGAAGGTCGCGTCCGCGCTTTGGGGGTACAGCTCAGCCGCGCGACGCCAGAGCAGCACTTCATCGGACCAGAGGCGGTTCTGCCGCAAAGTGAGCGCGCCGAAGAGCACGAAGGCCACGGCCACCATCGGCATCGCCTGGCGCTTCTGAAGCCAGGTGACCAGGGCCGCGATCAAGGGGACGCCGACAAGGTAGGCGCGGTGCTCGGCCATCGTCTCCTTGAGCGGGATCGCGCTGGCGGGCAGCACCCAGCAGGCGATGAGCAGCCCGCCAAGGGCGAGCCCATCGTCCCGCTTGCGCCACCACCGAAACATCAGGAGCGCGATCGCGTAGGCCCAGACGACGGCGAGCACCGCCGAGAGGATGCGACGGGCGCCGTCAAGGGGAGGATCATGGAGGATGGACTGTCCAAAGGGCACAATCCAAAGCGTCAGATAGCGCGTCCAGGCGTCGCCCTGGGAGGCGAACTGGTCGATGAGCGGGCGCTGCACCTCGACCTGCGGCCACCCCATGAAGCCGACGCGCGTGACCGCACCGCCGAGGACCATCGCAGCCATTGCGGCCAGGAATCGGCGGGAGTACCCCTCTGGCTTGAGCAGCCAGAGCCAGACGGGGAGCAGGATCGCCAGCTCCTTCGTGAGGAGCGCCGCGCCGACAAGCCCGACCGTCACTCGGGTATGACCCCGCAGCCAGGTGTAGGAGGCGCCGAGCCAGAAGGTGGCACACAGCGCGTCGGAGCGCCCCGTGATGTAGGTGACACCCTGCACACACATTGGATGGATGCCCCACAGCAAGGCGGCGCACCAGGCAATCCGGGAGGAGGTGCGCTGCGCGAGCACCAAACCGACGAGGCAGACATTCACGAGGTGAATGCCCATCGATGTCAGGTGGTACACGAAGGGGTCCAGCCCGCCGACAGCCCAATTCGCCGCGTAAGAAGCTATCAGTAGCGGGCGTGAGACATTGTAGGTGAGCAGCGCACGCAGGTCGGTGTACACCCGCAGGCTCGGATTTCCAATGACCTCCAACTTGTCGTCATACACAAAAGGGGCATGTGCGCCGAACCCCCACGCAATCAAGAGACCGATGAACCCCGCGACAAGCCAGACCCGGTTCACGCGAGCTCCCGGTACAGGTCGAGGTACCGGGCCGCCACCTTGTCGGAGTCGGCGTTGTGCGCGATCCAAGCCTGACCGCGCCGCACCATCTCCTCTGCCCGCCCCTGATCCGAGAGCAACGTGCGGATCGACGTGGTCAGGCTGTCGACGTCGCCGTGATCGACGAGCAAGCCTGCACCCGCTTCCGTGATCATCTCGCCACAGCCGCAGTCGCCGCCCACGATCACAGGCGCACCGCAGAGCAGGCCCTCCAACGGCACGAGCCCGAACACCTCGCGGGCGGAGGCGTAGACCAGCACGTCCGCATCCACGAGCAGGCGCAATCGCTCGGGTCCCTCCAGCGTCCCGAGATAGTGGGCGTTTCCCGCTGGTAGTGCCATTCCCCTCGCGCTCCCGGCGATGGCGAGGCGCACGTTTGGAATCTTGGCGCACGCGGCGACGAGGTGCTCGACACCTTTCCGCGGGGTGATCTGGCCGAGGTAGACGACGAGCGGCTCGGGACCCCACCCGTGCAACGCGCGAAAGCTCCCGCGAGGGGGCAGGTTGGCGAAGTCCTCGAGCACGAGCCCGTTGGGGATGCGCCGAATCCGGGATCCAGCGACGCCTGCGAGCAGAAAGTCCCGGACCTCTGCCCGGCTGGTGGCGACGAGCGCGTCGACCTGGAGCGGCACGTCCCCGTCGAACACCCAGTCCCAAACGCGCTTGGCGGTCACCTTGCGTTCGATGCGGGGAAGCGTGCCGTTCGGGGTCTGGACGATGGGGATGCCGGCGCGACGGGCAGCGTGGAACGCGGCGAAGTTGAGGAGGTGCCGGTGCCCGTGGAGGTGCACGACGTCCACGCCATCGAGGGGGGGGAGGGTCGTCGGCAGGAAGAGCTGCTGAGACCAGGCGAGCCGGTTGGAGAGCAAGCGGGAGGTGTGCACGTCGATCCCGTCGAACGAACGCCGGGGCGACACGCCGGCGCGGGAGGTGCGGTCGAACGCATCGGTCGTCCAGACCCGCACATCCGCGCCCTGTCGGGCCTGCGCCTGGCCCAACGCCACGACCACCCGCGGAATACCGCCGTAGGCCCAGGTCGGCGGGAAGTAGGGCGTCACGTGCAGGACGCGCACATCAAGCCTGGAGAGCGGGGCACCGTCGCGCTGTATCCCCGATTCGGTTACGCGGGCCCGGCCGGAGGCCCCTTGCGCCCATACCTCTTGTCTCTCCTCGCCTTCGCCCTCACCGGCTGCGCCGTCCAGCATGACTGCGCGACCGCGTGCGACAAGTTGTTCGGCAGCAAAGCGGGAGAATGCGAGATCGCCGTGGCCGGGAACACCCCCGCGGAGATGATCAGCGACTGCCGGGGCCACTGCGAGCAGGCCATGGCGCAGGCCGGCGAGGTGGGCGACTACAACCCCAACGAGCGGTCCTCCGGGAACGAGGATGTCGGGCTCGACAACGACGCCCAGGCGGCGCTCTGGATGGATTGCGTCGATGAGACCGCCTGCGCCGACCTGAAGGACAACTATTGCGCTCCCACGACGAATTACCCGTAGTGCGCGCCGCACTCGCCCTGTTCTGTCTGGTCCTCGCGGGGTGCGGGGCCACCTGCGAGCAGGTCTGCGACCACATCGTCGCCTGCGAAGAGCTTCCGACCGAGCGCATGAGCAGCGCCGAGTGTGAGGCGTCCTGCCGCGAACAGAAGGACCTGTACGACCGATGGGCCGACATCCAAAAGCAGGATGCGCTCCAGGCCGAGCTGGACTGCTTGCGGGATGCGCCGTGCGAGGACATCGCGGTCGGTGTCTGCTACGACCCCGCGATCTGGAGCTATTGAGCTTTGATCGCGCTCAGCACCGCGATCGGCGCTCTGGGGATGCTCGCGGGCTGCCGGCACACGCCGCCGCCCTTGCCGACGCCCTCCGACCCCGCGACGTTGCTCTCCCGCGCGCTCGCGGTACCGCCGGCTGAGCCCATCGCGAACCGGTTCAGCATCCACATCCACACCCCTGACCAGGACGTGACCGCCTGGGGTGGGCTTGTGGTCCGTGCCCCGGATCAGTTCCGGATCGAGATCGCCGGGCCGATCGGGCCGCCGGTCCTCATCGTGGCCTGCGACGGGAAAGACGTGAACGCCTGGGTCGCCCCCAAGGCGACGTTTTACGCTGGGGAGAACGCGGACGACACCCTGCGCAAGGTGACGGGCGGAGCAGCAGGGCTCGACGTCGTGTCTGCGCTGCTCGTCGGGCAGCTCCCCGCGCTGGGCACCCCTGCGGGATCCGCGTCCGCGCCGCCGTTCGCCTGGACGTGGTGGTGGACCTCCCCGGATGGCTCGCGGCTCACGGCCGCTCTCGACACGCGGACGAGCCGGCTGATCGACGTGCAGGCGCAGGATCCGTCTGGCAACATCCTGCTTCACGCCGAGCTGGCCCACATGGACCTCACCACCCGCTACCCCACACGCCTCGCGGCGGAGTTGCCCACGCTCTACACCTCGGTGCAGGTGGACTTCGGACAGTGGCGACCTTCACAGCCGGAGGACGCCGCGTTCCAACTCGCGGCACCGGCGGGGGCGACCGTAGAGGTTTTGGGGGGGGGCGCGAGGTAGGGCGGGTCCAGTGCCGCCCCCTTCGCCCCCGCGATACCCCGACCCGTGGCCTTCCCCCTCTGCGGCGATCTCCCGTTCATCACCCGCGTGATCGAGCGCGTGTACGGCGGGGCGCGTCGCGTCCGGGCGATCGCGGCAGCGCTCGACGTCGAAGGCAGGCGGGTGGCCGCCGCGCTGGATGCGGGAGAGTGGCTCGGGGTCTTGACCTGGGATGGCGAGGTGGAGCTGACCGCGCGGGGCCTCGAAGTGCTCATCGCGCGAAAGCGCCGCGCCGCGTGGGCTGAGGTGGTCCGGGCGCATCCCTTCTTTCAAGCGCTCGGCACGATCGACCCGGACCGGCTCCTCGCAGCCACCTCCGCCGAGGACCCGCTCCCCGGCCGCGCGCGTCGTCAGGCCCGGGCCCTCTGGCGGATCTCTCGACCCGCACGTGCTCCAGTGCCTGCGGTTCCCCGACAGATCACGATGAGCTTCCCACCGCCGCTCCCGGTCGCCCGACAGATCGTGGACCTTCGCGCCGGGCTCGACGACAACCCCGACGTCTACGCCCTGCTGCTCCGCGGTCTGCTCGATCACGGCGAGGTGTCCCCGTCGCAGCTCCGCGCGATCCTCGACCGCCGGGGCGCGGAGCGATGCGGGATCGGTGGCTACCTCGCGATGGCGGTTCGTCGAGGGGATGCACGCAGGCTTGGCGACATCCTGATCGTCACGCCCGGCGCGATCCGCCGCGCGGATCTCGCCGAGTCCCCCGTGACGGTGGCGCTCTCCGATCCCGAATTTCGCGTGCAGCTCCTTGCCCATCTCGCGGATCAGTCCGCCCTGGCGCCACGGTTTCGTGCGTGGGCGCAGCGCCTGTTCGGGACCGCGACCGTCGCTGCCGGGCTTCGCCGCGTCCTGTTTGATCGGCCGCTGGCCAGCGTGCCGGTCGCGGGCGATGCCGGGGCTGACCCCGAGCCGGAAGCCTGCTCCTTCCTGGACAGTCAGGCGCGTACCGGGCTCGTCGTGCTCGTGCCCAGCTCGCTAAGGCTGTTGCGGGACGGCGTCGGCGGCGTCAACCGCGCGCTTCGGGCGGCCGCCTCGAACGCGGTCGCCGAACCGACACCCGTGGACCGGAAGTTGGTCGTACACGGGGGGCTCGTTCACCCCGGAGAGCAGCCCCCGCGCGCGATCCCAGACGGGGTCTCGCTAAGGACGCGCGCCGTGCGGAACGTACCGGCGTTCTCGCTCTTGGCGGCCCTCGGCCTGTTGGAGCGGCGAGGCGCGCTTCAGATACGAGGGTTCGCAGGAGATCTTTCGCTGACGATCGGCGGCTGGCGGGGGGAGCCCGTCAGCTTGACGCTGTTGGTCCAGACGCTCGCCCACGCCCGCTCGTGGTCCCACACGATGGGCATCGGCTGGGCAGAGGCCTCCGAGATCGCCACTGCGATGGGCCTGCTCACCCGCGTCAAGGCGGGCGCGCCTGAGGCGCAGAACCAGGATCGGATCACCCTGCACGAAGCGTTCTTCCACCGCCTTCAGACAGACCCTGAGCATCGCTCCCTGTACGAAGGGCTTCAGCCCCTGGCAGACAGCCTCCACGCGAGGCTCGGATGACCCCCCTCTTCGCCCACCCGGATCGCGCAGCCACCCCCCTGCTCCAGGCGTACCCCGCCCGCATCGCCAAGGCCGACGGCGTCTGGGTTCGCGACGTCCGCGGTCTCCCCGTGCTCGCGCTCGGCCCCTGGCTCGCGATCGGCGTGCTCCTGGCCGTGCCCGACGAGGCGATACCCGCCTTGGACATGATGTGGCGTGGACCGGGGATCGAGGCGCGGACGGGGGAGGTCACCGCGTCCTTGCGACGGGTACCTGCCACGTTCTGGTGCCTCCCGAGCCTCCGACACGCGCGGATGCACGGGTACCGGGTGCCGAATTTTGCGAGGGACGAAGCGCATGGTTGAGAGAGGCTGGAGGCTGGAGGCCGGAGGCATGAGGAGGCGGCGTGGCGCCAGCTACGCCACGGTGGCCGACCACAGGGCGGTGCCGCCGGATCCTCTCAGCCCGGCGACAGCGGCTCGGGCCCGGTCCTCCAGCCTCCAGCCTACGGCCTACGGCCTCTGCAGGAGCGCACGATGATCCCCTGGCAGGACTGGTCCGAGACCGCTTTGGAGCGCGCCCGCGTCGAAAAGAAGCCGATCGCGTTGCACATCGGGGCGACCTGGTGCCACTGGTGCCATGTCATGGACCAGGACAGCTACACCTGGCCGGGGGTCGCGGAGGCGCTGGCGGAGCGGTTCATCTGCATCCGTGTGGACACCGACCGCCGGCCGGACCTGAACGAGCGCTACAACCAAGGTGGTTGGCCCACATTCGCGGTGCTCGACGCCGCGGGCGAGGTGCTCGTCGGCCGCACCTACGTGCCGGGATTTGAGCTGCTCTCGTTGCTCAAAAGCGCCTCCGATCCGACCTCGCGCTGGACCGTCGCGCCTGAGCCGGCGCCTCTGCTCGGCGCGTCCGAAGTGCCGCCCGAGGAGATCTTCAAGCGCGTAAAGGAAGCGTACGACCCCTACAATGGGGGGTTCGGGGAGATGCAGAAGTTTCCGCACCCCGGGGTCCTGGACTGGCTGCTGGATCGGCAGGCCCGGGCTGCCGACGACTGGACCCGGGAGGCGCTGGCGAAGACGCTCGCCGCGATGGCGAGCAAGGGCATGTACGACCACGAAGAAGGCGGGTTCTTCCGGTACGCGACCCAGGACGACTGGAGCGTGCCGCACTACGAGAAGCTCTTGGAGGACCATGGGCGACTCCTCGCGGTGTACGCCCGCAGTCCGGGGTTTCACTCCACCCTGGGGACCGCCGTGCGATGGCTCCTCGCGACCCTGTTCGATCCGGAGACGGGCGGGTTCTTCGGGAGCCAGGACGCCGACGAGGCGTACTACCACCGCCCACGCACGGAACGGTCGAGCCCGCCTCCGGTCGATAGGACGATCTACGCAGGTTGGAACGGCCTGATCGCGGCTACCCTGGTGAGGACCGGCGGGGTCCTGAGTCGGCCGGGGCTGCTGGGCGTCGCGCGCGGGGTGTGCGAAGGCATGGACCCGCTGGTCAGCGAGGACGGCCGGGTGACCAGGCACGCGGGGGGCGTCTCCGGGTTGCTCGAAGACCAGGTTCAGGTCGCGGAAGGGTTCCTCGAGGTGGGCTGCGCCTTCGGGGACGCCGACCGCATCGCACGGGCTGCGCATGTGATGACCTGGGCGTGGGAGAACCTGCGGGTGGCGGAGGGGGGACTGTGGGATCGGGGCCCGGAGGGGGTCGGGCGCCTCCGCCACGTGAGACGCAACGTGCACGGAAATGCGGGGTTCGCGCGGGTGGCGATCAAGCTCGGCGAGGTGCTGGGGGGGGACTGGGCCAGCCGCGCGGCGGAATGCTCGGCGGCGGCGCTGGCCGAGAGCGACGATTGGGGCTTCTTCGCCGCACCGGCGGGCGCTGCGGCGGAGCGGGTGCGGGCGAGGCGTGTGGTCGTGAAGGTCGCGACGGGGGGCTGGCCGATCCCGCCGATATTGCTGCGGGGGCTCGGGGATCCACACCCCGACCGGATCTGGGTGGGCGTGACGGAGGGGGTGCCCGCGGGGATGGCGATGGCATGCTCCGGCACTGCCTGTGGGCGGCCAACGGGGGATTTTGGCGAGCTGGAGCGATCGATCGGGATGCTGATGATCCCGAAGTGAGGCC
>CANKNP010000004.1 GCA_947483545.1 Deltaproteobacteria bacterium
GTAAGCCCGGCAGTCGAGATCGAGACTCGAGGTCCGAGAGTCGACGTCCGAGACTCGGACGTCGAGGCTCGACGATCGAGATTCGAGCGCCGACTTTCGAGACCCGAACATCGACGGTCGACTTGCGATCAAGAGCGGCGGCCGGCAACCAGGGGGCCGGGATCACTTTTCAGGCGTGCGCCCGCGTGGCACGACCCGCAACCCAATCCGGAACGCCGTGGTCCGTCAGCGGGCGGCCACCATGCTGGCGAGCCGTGATGCGGTGATCCGGGCGAGGTTGAGGAGCAGTTGGTGCTCGACGGCGGGATCGCGCGCCTTGAGTTCCTCCAGCGTACGGCGCTTCAGGACCAGGAGCCGGCCGGCGCTCCCGGCGACAATCGTCGCGGATCGTTTGCCGCTCTCCATCAAAAAGGCGACCTCCCCGATGACGTCGCCAGGCTTGAGGTGCGCGACCGCACGGCCGTTTCGGGTCACATCGAACACGCCGTCGAGGATCACGAACAGCTCCCGCTCGATCAGGTCCTCTCGGGTCACGGTCCCACCGGCGGCCACGTCCATGACAAACCCCGCGGAGGTGATCAGGCGCACCTGCGGGTCGTTCAGCTCGTCAAAGAGCTGGGGGCGCTCGCGGGTGCCCAGCAGCGCGGTCTGCACGTCGTTCCAGACCTCGCCTTCATCGACCTCCAGCGCGGTCGAGACCCCCAGCTCTGCCTCCACCAGCTCGGTCATATCGACCGAGCCGCCGGCTCCGAAGCGCTCCCGGGCCAGAGACAGCAGGGGGGAATTCACGACTCGAAAGTGCGCGACGTCGTCGAGGGACATCACCAGCGGCACACGCAAGCCGTCTGCAGTTTCGATCATGTCGGAGCCGTAGGGGCGAAATCCCAGCCGGCGATATCCGCCGACGAGGCCTGGCGCGCAGTAGGCAAATGCTGCGCGTGCGCCCTTCTCGAGCCAACGGGAGAACCCTGCCCTGGAGAGCGCCGGCATGATCAACTTGCCGCGGAGCCGGCGGCGAACCATCAGCCGGCTGCCCTCGGCAAGGGTCTGTCCGAGCAGCCCGGTGGCGGACGCAAATCGATACTTCTTGGCAGTTGCCGGAGGGACTCGGCCGGGGGCCCAAGCGTCGATGCGAAGCGTGCCGGTCACGTCGGCCAAGGAGCCCGTGTAGAACAGCGTGACCTCGGGGTCGTCCTCGTCGTCGTCGCGGATCCAGCCGTTTTCATGATCCGCGCTCGCGATGGTCTTGCCAAGCTCCCGCACGTAGATGTCGTAGCGGAAGCGCCAGATGGCCTCGCGTTCGGCGCGCGTATCCGCGGTGTAGACCCGTTCGAGGCCGAGGAGCCAATCGAAAATGCTCACGGGACATCTCCGATCAGCCAGAACGCCACCACCATCCCAAAGGGCTGCTCGCTCTCCGGCAGTGCGGAGAGCGCGCCGAGCTCGGCCGCAAGAGCGTGGGCCTCGGCATCGCCGACCTGGATGGCCTTGAATCGGGTCGTGATGTCGAGGAACAGCTTGAGGCCAAGGTCGAGGGTCGTCACCGTGAGGGTGACCATTTCGATGTTCATCAACCCTGCGGCGCGCATCAGTCCCGGGAGCTTGCGGGCGATCAGGCGATCCCCGCCGTTCTTCGCTTGGGCCTCCAAGGCGCGAGAGGTGAGCCTTGCAAACGCCGGGGGGCAGGGCTCAAGCGCAAGAAAGCCATCGTCGATGTCCATGATGCACACGCGCCCGCCGGGTCGAACCACCCGCCGGGCTTCGATCAGCGCGTCCAGCGGCCGGTTCAGGTGTTGGTAGACAAGGCGGCTGTAGAGGAAATGGAAGCTCGCGGTGGGCAACCCCGAGTCGTAGGCGTTTCCTTGTTGGAACCGCACGTTGGGGTGTACCGGGGCGACCACGGCGTTCGCGGCGGCCAGAAGCTCGGCGCTGGTGTCGATCCCGACCGCGCCTGCTTTCCCTGCGATGTCACTGAGCGGCCCGGTGATGAATCCAGGCCCGCAACCAACCTCCAGGATTCGCATTCCGGGGCGAAAGCCCAGCGCTCCGAGCTGGCCGAGCTCCGTCCCGATCAACACCGTCGCCTGTTGCTGCAAGCGCTGCAGCTCAGCGGCCCGATCGGCATCCCCGAACTGGTCGAAGGCATAGGAGCGGGCGATGTCCATGGAGACTCCGAGGGGGCGAACATAGCGCGGCGGCCGGATACAGGCCCCGATGCTCCTCGCCCTCGTCCTCCCCGCCCTCGTCCTGCCCGTCGCCTTCGCCCGCCCGCCTGCCCCCGCGGAACCGCCCGCGCCGGACTGGCAGACCACGCTGGAGCAGGCGGTCCCGTCGATTGTCGTCATCCGGGTGAGCGCGACGCGGGCGTTCGACACCGACGGCACCTCCACGTCTGTCGCGACCGGATTTGTGGTGGACGCGGAGCGAGGAATTCTGCTGACCAATCGTCATGTCGTCGAGCCGGGGCCCGTCGTCGCGGAGGCAGTATTCCAAAACAATGAGGAGGTCCCGCTGCGCCCCATCTACCGCGATCCGGTCCACGACTTCGGATTTTATCAATTCGATCCCAAGGCGCTGAAGTTCATGACGCTTCAGGCGCTGACACTCGAGCCGGCGCACGCGCAGGTGGGGGTGGAGCTGCGGGTGGTTGGGAACGACGCGGGCGAGAAGATCTCGATCCTCCAGGGCACGCTCGCGCGGTTGGATCGCGATGCGCCGTCGTACGGCGAGGGCCGGTTCAATGATTTTGACAGTTTTTACTATCAGGCGGCGTCGGCGACCTCTGGCGGGTCCTCTGGCTCCCCGGTGCTCGACATCCACGGGCACGTCATCGCGCTGAACGCGGGTGGCAGCCGACAGGCGGCGTCGAGCTTCTACCTGCCGCTCGACCGCGTGGTTCGTGCGCTCGCTCGGGTACAGGCCGGCTCGCCCGTTCCCCGCGGCACGGTTCAGTCGGTGTTCCGCTACCGGACCTTCGATGAGGTGCGGCGGCTTGGGCTCTCCGAGGCGACGGAGGCCGGCGTGCGCACCGAGTTTCCCGCGGCCACCGGGATGCTCGTCGTTCACCAGGTCATCCCGGGTGGCCCCGCGTTTGGAAAACTCGAGCCCGGCGACGTGATCGTGAAGGTGGATGGCGTGCCGACCAACGCGTTCGTGCCTTGGGAGGCGCGCATCGACGACCGCGTGGGCGAAAGTGTCAGCCTGTCCATCGAGCGGGGAGGAAAACCGATGGAGGTGGCGCTGACCATCGGGGATCTGCACGCGATCACCCCGTCATCCTACCTGGAGCTGGGAGGTGCTGTGCTGAACCCATTTTCGTTCCAGCTCGCGCGCAGCCGAATGGTGCCCGTCGCTGCGGGCGTCTGGGTGGCCTCCGCCGGCTACATGTTTGAGAACGCGGGGATTCCCCCTGGCGCGCTGCTCACCGCGGTGGGCGGCGAGCCCGCGCGGACCCTGGAGGAGGTCGAAGCCGCGTTCGCCGAGCGCCCCGATCAGAGCCGTGTCCCCGTGCGTTGGTTTGACCCCCGAGAGCCCAACCGCGAGCAGGTCTCCGTCGTGGTCGTGGACCGGCGGTGGTTTCCGATGCAGCGCTGCACCCGCGACGACACGACGGGCCTGTGGCCGTGTGTCCCTTCCGCCGCCCCGCCGGAGCGCAACCCGATCACGCCGACCACAGGCGTTTTCCCGGAGGTAGAGGGCCGCGTTGCAAAATTGTTGGCGCCTTCGCTCGTTTGGGTGGTCAACACCGTGCCGTTCCGCACCGAGGGCGTACCCAGCAGCAACTTCAAAGGCACGGGCCTGATCATCGACGCGGAGCGGGGCCAGGTCTTGGTGGACCGCGACACTGTCCCCAACGCGCTCGGGGATGTCACCCTCACGTTTGCGGGGAGCGTTCGGGTGCCGGCCAAAATCGTCTTTGTACACCCCACGCACAACCTCGCCGTGGTCTCCTACGATCCCGCTGCCATCGGGGACACCATGGTCCGGGCCGCCGTGTTCTCGGACAAGCCGCTGGAAGACGATGACAAGACCTTTCACGTGGGCCTTTCGCCCCAACAGGAGGTCTTGCAGGAGGCCACGAAGGCCACGGCACCCAAGCCGCTGTTCCTCCCCGTTCCCGGGCCGCCGGCGTTTCGGGACCGAAACCTCGAGGTGGTCAACATCGAACGACCCGCACCCGTAGCGGGCGGGGTGCTGGCCGATGGGAGCGGGCGCGTGCAGGCGCTGTGGGTCAGTTTTGCCGAGGATCGCGGCGACAAGACCGAAAGTGTGTGGCGCGGGATCCCCGCTGATTTGCTCGCCGACGTGGTGGGTCCTAGCCAAGCGGGCGAGATCCCCGCGGCGCCGGAGCTTGGGATGGAGCTGGCACCGGTGACCATCCTCGCCGCTCGTGACCGTGGCTTGCCGGCCGATTGGGCGGCGGCCATGGCCGAGGTGAATCCGACCCGGCCGGAGGTGCTCACAGTGGTGCGGCGTCAGAGCGGGACGCCTGCTTGGACCGCGCTCTTGGAGGGGGATTTGATCCTGGCGGTGAACGACGAGCTGATCGCGAAGGCGCGCGACCTGGAGTTGGCCGCTGTGGAGGGCGAGGTTGTGCTCACGGTGCTGCGGGACGGAAAATTCCAGACGGTGCCCATTACCTTCGCGCCTGCCGATTCCGCCGGGATTCAACGTGCGGTGCTATGGGGCGGCGCTTTGCTTCACGCCCCCCATCGGGCGTTGGCCGCGGACTACGGAAATCCGCCGGTCGGGGTCTACGTCGCGTGGTTCTGGTCCGGCTCGCCTGCGAGTCGTTACGGCCTCTCCGCGACCCAACGGATCGTCGAGGTGGACGGGATCCCAACACCCACCCTCGATGCCTTCTTGGAAGTCGTGAAGGGCCGCGAGGATCGCGGCGCCGTGCGCTTGCGCATCGTGGATTTGGACGGAAAACCGCAGGTGGTCACGCTCAAGTTGGATCTCGCGTATTGGCCGACCGCGGAGCTACGGGTGGGGGAGGGGGGGTGGGAGCGGGTGGCGCGGTAGATCACCCCTCCGAATACCCGCCACCCCCCGGCTCCTCCTCATCGTCATCCTCCTTCGGCGGCGGAGCCGCCAGCACCGGCTCGTTCGGGAACATGTCCGTCAGGAAGTCCCCGGTCATCTCGGCCTTCTCGGTCGCCTCCTCTGAGAGCTCCAGCGCGTTGACCTGGCTTGTGGCGTCGGTCGGGTCGAGCTCTGCGGCCCGGGCATAGGCGGCGCGACTCTGGGCGAGCAAGGTGCGGAACACGTCCTCTTCGCCGAAGACCACGTCGTCCGTGCTCGCCTTCTCCTTCAAGATCTCGCCGAGCAACCCCCACGCGAGCGCGAGCACCACGTTCTCGGGCACGTCCTCGGACCACTGGCCGCCGCTCTCCAGCACGCGAATCGCCTCGCGCACGTCGGTCTCGGCGTCCTCGAGCTGGCCCATCTCCAGGCGGATCCGACCGCGCTCCATCCGGGGCTCGGGCAGCCGCGGTTCGGTCAGCAGGATCTGGTTGAAGACCTCCAGCGCGTCGTCGATCCGGCCGGACTCGCGAAGGGCCAGGCCCCGCAGAAAGCGCGGTCCCAACGCGGCCAGGTGGGGTTCCGGCTTGGTCTCGATGTCGGTGAGCGGGGTGGTTGCCATGCCGGTCGGATAGCCACGGGGAGGGCGGGGGGCAACCCGCCGCTGCGGTGTTGGAGGTTGGGGGCGGCTTGATCCATCTCGCGGCCGTCGCCCCAGGCCGCGGGACGCCGCTGCACATCGGGCGGGCGGGGGGCACCCGCCGGTTTTCACGGGCGGTTCCCGGCGGTGTCCGGCCGAGCGACGATGGGGCGGAGCCCGCCAAGAAAGGGCCAGCCTCGAAGCCCCGGGTTACCCGCCCGCCTTCGGAGTCCTGATGCCCCACACCATCCTGCTCGCTGGCGGCGGCACTGGCGGGCACGTGTACCCGGCGCTCGCGATGGGCGACGCGCTGCGGGCCAGGGGGCACACGGTGCTGTACCTTGGAGAGCCGAGCCGCCTGGAGGGCCGGGTCGCGCCGCAGCGGGGCTACGCGTTTCATGCGGTGGAGGCGCTGGCCTATCCGCGGTCGGGGTTGTTCACGAAGGTGCGATTTGCGTGGAAACTATTGTTGGCCGCCTTCCGGTCCCGCCGACAGGTCAAGGCCCTCGGCGGCACGCTCGTGCTGGGGGTGGGCGGCTATGTGATGGCCCCCACGGTGATCGGTGCGGCGATGTTGGGTGTGCCGTGTGTGATCCATGAGGCGAACGCGACGCCCGGGCTCGCAAATCGGCTCTGTGCGAGGGTCGCTCGGTTGGTGTTGCTGACCTTTGAGGCGACCGCGGACAAGATCCCGGGGAACGTCGAGCGTATTTTGACGGGTTGCCCGGTGAATCCGAAGATCCTCGACGGGGATCGCGCGGTGGCGGCGGCGCGGTATGGGTTGGATCCAGCGCGGCCGACGTTGTTGGTGGTCGGCGGGTCCCTGGGCGCGGCGACGATCAATCAGGTGGCGCTCGCCGCTGCGATCGCCTGGAAGGGACGGCTCCAAATCTTGCACATTACGGGGCCGCGTTACCACGCTGAGGTGCTCCAGACCTACAAAGATGCGCTGGGGGAATTGCCCGCGACGCTCTGCGTGCGTGATTACGAAGACAAGATGGGCGAGGCCTACGCCATGGCCGATCTGGTCCTGTCGCGCGCGGGATCCAGCACGCTCTCCGAGGTCTGTGTGCTTGGAAAGCCGGTGGTGATGATCCCGTCGCCGAACGTGACGGACAATCACCAGGAGGGGAACGCGCGGGCGTTGGAGCGGGTGCGGGCGGGGATTGTTTTTGTCGAGAATGGGCTGAACCCGGCGGAGGCTGTGGAGGCGATGCAGAACCTGCTGGAGGATCCAGAGGCGCTCGCCCGGATGGGCACCGCAGCCCGGTCCCTCGGCCAGCTGGGGGTCGCCGAGCGGGTCGCGGACCTGATCGAAGCGCGGTTCCCGCCGCCATGAGCCTCGGGGAGCAGTCGCCGTACGCCGGATATCTCTACAGTTATCCGCACAAGACGGCGTATCGGACCCTCCTACCTTCGGTCCCGCTCGGACCGCTCTGGGCCGCGCAGGATCGGTCGGCGTTGTCGCTCTACGTCCACGTCCCGTTCTGCGAGATGCGGTGTGGGTTCTGCAATTTGTTCACCCGGTCTCGCCCGCCTGATGAGCGTGTGACAGCCTGGTTGCGTGCCCTGGATCGAGAGGCCCGAATCGTCGATGACCTTGTCGGCGAGCGCGTGATCGACCGGTTTGCGATCGGCGGGGGCACGCCGACGATGCTGTCCGCCGGCCAACTCTCGACGGTGTTGGACATCGTCGGTCGATTTGGCGCGTTGGGTCGCCCCTCGTCGGTCGAGACCTCCCCCGCGACGGCCACGCCCGACCGGCTCTCGGTCTTGAAGGCCGCGGGCGTCACCCGCATCAGCATGGGCGTCCAGAGTTTTGAGTCCGCCGAGGTGCAGACCGCCCAGCGCCCCCAAACCAACGTCCAGGTGACCGCCGCGCTGACAGCGATCCGCGATGCGGGCTTCCCGGTCTTGAACCTCGATCTCATCTACGGAATCCCGGGCCAGACCGTTGAATCCTGGCAGCGCAGTATTGGAACGGCGTTGGATTGGTCGCCCGAGGAGCTTTACCTCTACCCCCTCTACATCCGCCCGCTGACCGGCATGGCGAGCCGCGCCAGGACCGCCGACGATGCCCACCGGCTCGAGCTGTACCGCGCAGGGCGAGACCTCCTGTTGGGGCAAGGGTACGAACAATGTTCGATGCGCATGTTTCGGCGGTTGGGTGTTCCGACTGCCGGGGGCGCCTACCGTTGCCAGGAGGACGGGATGATCGGGCTCGGCGTGGGCGCCCGCAGCTACACAAGCAAGCTCCACTACGCCACCGATTTCGCCGTCGGGGCCCGCGGGGTCGAGGGCATCATCGACGCCTGGATCGCGCGCACCGACGAGGAACGAACCCACGCCCGGCATGGCATCTGGCTCGATGAAGCCGAACAGTCCCGCCGTCGGCTGATCCTCACGTTGCTCGGCCGGGAGCCCGTGGTGAGCATCCCTGGGGACTTGGAGGAGTCCGTCGCCGGATTGACCCAGGAAGGCCTCGCGGCTTGGGCAGAATCCGGCCTGACGCTGACCGCCGAGGGCATCGCCCGCTCCGATGCCATCGGCCCGGCGTTGATCAGCCCGCCCGTGCGGCAACGGATGCAGGCGTGGGAGCTGCGGTGAAGCCGCTGACGATCCTGTACCGGGGCCAATTGTCGTCGTGTAATTTCGACTGTGGGTATTGCCCGTTCGCAAAGCGAAGAGAATCCCGAGAGGCCCAGGAGATCGACCGTGCCGCGCTCGCTCGATTTGTGGCTTGGGTGGGGACGCAGGCGTTTTCGCCGACGTCGGTGTTCTTTACCCCCTGGGGTGAGGCGCTGGTTCGAGGTTGGTACCGCGATGCGATGGGCGCGCTGTCGAACATGGACCACGTCCGGCGTGTGGCCGTGCAGACGAACCTGTCCGTGCCTGTGTCCTGGGTTCGGCAGGCCCGGGCCGACCGTGTGGGGGTTTGGGCGACCTGGCACCCCGAGCAGATGCCGCTGGGACGGTTTGTGGCACGCGTGAAGGATTTGCACCGCGCGGGGACTCACGTCAGCGCGGGGATCGTGGGAATGCCGGAGCACGAGGCCGACGCGATAGCGTTGAAGGCTGCGCTACCCGACGTCTATGTGTGGGTGAACGCCGTGAAGCGCAATCCGGCCGCGATGGCGCTCGATTGGGCCAAGGTAGACCCGCTGTTCGGTTGGAATGCGCACTATTGGCCGAGCGCCGGGAAAGCCTGTCGCACGGGGGAAGATGTCGTGACGGTAGACGGGGTGGGGGACGTTCGACGGTGCCATTTTGTGGACCAGCGGATCGGTAATATCTACGATGGCACGATCCACGCAGGGTTGAAGCCGCGGGCGTGTCCGAAGGCCGTGTGTGGGTGTCACATCGGGTATGTTCACATGCCCGGGTTGGGGGTGGGGGGGGTTTTCGGGGACGGGATTTTGGAGCGGGTGGTGGGCAGCTACGGGTGACGGGCTGCGGGTGACGGGCTACGGGCTACGGGGGGCTACGGGCTACGGGGGGCTTCGGCTGGCGACGCCACGACGGGGGTGACCCCTCACTCAGCCCTCCACGTCGCTGAGCCCGAGGCCCCACTCGCCTCCACGTCCCTGCCGAACGATGAGGTGGAGGGTGAGATCGGGAGTTGGAGGGGCCCGTCCATCACCCACCGCCCACCAACTCCTCCGCTTGCTCCCGCGCCGCGGCCATCGTCGGCTCCATGCTCGCCCCCCTCCCACGCCCCGGCGACCTCAGCGCCTTGGCCTCCTGCACCTGCGGCTCCCCCCAGAGCTCCGCCACGGTCGGACCCGAGGCCGAGCGACTGTCCTGCATGAACCGCCGGATCTCATAGGGCCAGACGCGTCTGCCCATCTGCGCGTACCACTGCATCGCCGCTCGGAGGTGTGGGTCCGGGTGCGCCAGCGTCCGCGCGATCGCCCGGGGTCGCGCCTGCAGCGTCACCTCCATCAGCTTGACCCACGCGAGCACCCGCCAGGGAGGCACCGGCCCGGCGAGGACCTGGTGTTTGTAGTCCCACATCGCCGCGTTCGGTTGAACGACGCGATGGTCTTTCACCGTGGCGTAGAACGGCGTCCAGCGATGCGGGGTCGCGTAGAGGAGCTGCACCTGGTCAGGGTCGTAGGACAAGAGCTGCCGCAGCCCCCGGAAGTAGTCGGCGTCGGACTGATCCCCGAGCCCGGCCACCCACGTCGCCATCGAGAGAATGCCGACCGTTCGCAAGAGCCGGATCGCCTCGCGGTCCACCGTCACCGTGCTGCCTTTGCGCACGCGCTTGAGCGTCGCCTCGTCGGTCGCCTCTGTCCCCAGCAGGAACCGCGTGACCCCCGCCTTCGCATAGAGCGGGAGCAGGTCCGCGTCCCGGACGATATCGCCCGCGCGTGTGGACCCCACCAGGGTGACCTTGACGCCCTCGGCCACCAACGCCTCGCAGAACGCACGCCAGGCCTCGCGGTTGGCCGTGGGGTTCTCGTCCGCAAAGTTGAAGACCTCGACGCCCTGCTCCCGGTGGAGGCGAGCGATCTCGGCGGCGAACCGCACGGGATCCCGGTGCCGCCACGTCGTCCAGTACGCGTGCTGGCCGCAGTACGTGCAGCGGAAGGGGCACCCCCGGGAGAACTGAACGACGACGGCGCGCTTGCCACCCCAATAGGTGTAGCGGCGGTGGTCGATAAGCTCCCATCCGATGCGGCACGTGTCGAGGTCCGTAATTGTGGTCGCGTTCGGCGTGGCTATCGGCGCGCCCTGCTCGCGGTAGGCGATGCCTGGAAGGCCAGCAAGCGGAAGCCCCCAGACCAGACGCTCGACCAACGCGACCGCCGTATTTTCGCCCTCTCCCCGTACGATCACGTCAATGCCTGGCTCCTCGGTGAGGATCTCGCGCCAGTGGTAGGTCGGGAACACGCCGCCGTACACGACGATGGCCTGGGAGACGGCCTGCAACGCGCGCACGAACGCGACGACGGCGGGGTGCGCGGACGTCGAGCCTGAGTGGCCCAGCATGACGACGTCCGCCGCGCGGGCACGGTGCGCCAAGGCTTCGGCCGCCAGGCACTCCAGATCGCCGTCGATCAGCGAGACCGCGTGCCCTGCATCGAGGAGAGGCCCGCCCAGCGAGAGCAGGCCGAGGGGCGGCAGATGGTCGTCCGGAATGCGGCTGCCGATGGAGGGATGCGCGATGTTGACGAGGGTGATTTTCATGGTTCCAATATGACCTACCGGTGTGCAGGGGGCGTGCAAGCGGCGGGGAGAAGGACTGCAAACCCCTACCCCCCGCCCATCGCCGCCCGAATCTCCCAATCGTAAACGCCCCACTCGCGCCCCCCAAACGTGCGCGTCAACCCCGGCAGCAGGTCCCCAAACGCATTGATCTCCAGGATTCGAAACCCCGGCGTCCCCGGTTCGGGATCCCGATCAAACATGACGTCCACGCCCAAGTGAAGGCCGGGGATCGCTCGCCCCAACACCCGCATCGCCTCGTACATCGCCGTGATTCTCCCCTCGGGGATCACCTCGGCGAGGCGGGCCAAATCCCCGCGGGTGCCACCCAAGTGGAGGTTTGTGATCGGGTGCCTGCTCTGGCGGATCACGGTGAACGCCGGCTCGCCCGCGACAAGCAGCACCCGAAGGTCAAAATTCTGGCCGTCCATCTCGGCCTTGGGCACGAACCGCTCGACGTGGACGCCTTCGTTCAGGATCAGCGCGACCAACTCCCGGGCGATTTTCCCCCGGTAGGCTCGGGGCCGGAGCGAGTTGTAGATCCTCCCCCGCCCGAGGTACTCCATGGTCGTGAACAGCTCCATACCCATTCGTCCGCGCCGCCAGATCCCGAGCCCAGAGGCAGAGGATCCGCTGGACAGCTTGATGACGACGCCGCCAGGGATCTCGGGGAGGTCCTCCACCACATCGACCGGATAGACCTCTGGGATCGGGAGCCCCAACGTCGCGATGGTCTTCGCGCTCTCGCGTTTGTCGAAGCAGAGCCGGATCGTCGCGGTGGGGTTGAGCATCCGCCAATGGCCCGGAGCGAGCTCGTCGACGTTGCGCAAGGCGGCGAGGAACCCCCGGTGTTGTTGATGCGGGCAGAGGAGGATGCCGAAGCGCTCGGGGAGCGTGGCGATGTCGGACGCCGAGGCGACCTTCCAGCGACCCGGAGGGCCTGCCCATCGGCCGTGTTCGAGGAGGCGTTGTTGGACCGGGATGTTCTCGCCGAGGGTGTCGATGCGGAGGTAGACGTCGTCGGACAGGGCGGCATCGAGCAAACGTCGGGGCCACTCCAAGAACGCCTGCCAGGAGTAGACGCCAAATCGCTCTCCTGCGTTGTGGAGCGCCTCGCAGAACCCGATGACCCGCCGATTCTCGGGGTTGCCGAGGATCACCCAGCTTCGCACAGCCCTACTGCTTGACCTGCCGCTCGGCTTTGGCCTTCTCGCGGGCCACCTGGCGGGTGTGCTTGGCAGCGGCGGACTTCACGGCCCGGGTGGCCGCCGCGACCTTCTTTGGCGCGCTCGCCTGCAGCTGCTCGAGCGCCGCCGAGCTGTCCTCGTCTTGGCGCGCGAACGCGACGGCCAAAAGCGTGAGCGCCTCGGGGCGGTCCGGGGAGGTCGGATACTGCGCCAGGAAGCCCATCGTACGGCCTTCGACGGCGGGCCCCGCCTCGCGCCGGTCGTAGAACCGGGAGATCAGGATCTCCTTGTGCCCGAGGCGATTGCGCGCCTTGGTCAGGAACTTGTCTACCTCAGGCGTGTGCTCGCTGTTCGGAAAACGGGAGGAGAAGCCGGTCCAGGTGTTGACCGCTTGCCGCGTCCACGTCTGATCTTTCGCGGCGACCGTCGGGGACTTCTGGTACAGCGTCATGCCCAGGCGATAGACGACCTTGTCCAGCTCCGCGTACCGGGGATGTGCGCGGAGAAAGTCCTCATACGCGATCCGCGCGGCGTCCCACTCCGACTTCTTGTAGTGCAGCTCGGCGATCGCAAGCTCGGCCTTCAGCGCGTACGGGTCGTCGCGGAAGTAGGTGCGGACGCGGTTGAACTGCTCCAGCGCCTTGGTGTAGATGCCCCGCTTTGCGAAACGCTCGCCCAACTCGTACGTCTGCTGCGCGGTCAGACGGGATCCGGCGGCCTCGGCGGGGCCGGCGAGCAGGACTGCGAGCCCAAGTGGCACGAGGCGGGCGATCCAGCGGGTGAAGGGGAGCGGCATGGCGGCTTGGGCTATCGCGCGCGGCGTGATAGAGCGAGCGGCCTTCGAGGTCCCCTTGCCCACGTCTCCTCCTGTCACCTTCAGCACCTTTGTGATCTCGCTGGCCCACTCGGCGCTCGTCCACCTGGGCGAGGGCGTGGAAGGTGCCGGTTCCAAGGCGGACAAAGGCGTCGCCGGGCACACCCTGGAGCTGCTCGACCTGTTGAGCGAGAAGACCAAGGGCAACCTCGACGAAGAGGAGACCCGGCTCCTCGACACGGTGCGGAACGAGATCCGCGGGCGGCTCGGGGGGTAGGAATCCGGCGTCGGCGGATCCGCGGAGCGAGCAGCGACACGCGAGCCGGCGAGCGTGTTCAGCTGCTTCCGCGAGCAGCGACACCGAGCCGGCGAGCGTGTTCAGCTGCTTCCGCGCTGCTGGGTCCTTGAAATTGGAGGGGCCCCCGGCGCAGGTACCCCTGCGTCGGGGCGGCCGCATGCCTTGAATTCCTCCGGGGCGCCTTGACACGGAGGGGCGCTTTCGTGTACCCTGCCCGCGCCTCGATGCTTGACCTTTACCTTTCTGGAGCAATCATGATCCGTTCCCTTCCCTTCTTTGCCATCCTCGCCGTCGCAGCGTGTACCGGCTCCGGTGACTCCGACACCAGCGGCGGGACCGCTGGCGACAACGGTGGCGACACCACCTGCGGCGTCACCGTGGACGACACCGTCCCCGCGTCCGGCGCGACCGACGCGTACTACCGCGGCAACATCGAGTTCACGCTCTCCGATCCCGACGCCACGGCGACCATCACCACCGCCATCGCCGGTCACCAGGAGACCGGCGCCGACGGCGTGACGGTCAAGTGGGTGCTCGACGGCGCCATGGACCCCGGGACCTCCTACACTGCGACCCTGGACTACTGCGGCGGCTCGGTCGAGCTCGCGTTCACCACCTCGGATCTCGGCACGGAGATGCCGGAACCCACCTCCCTGGTCGGCCGTACCTACGTGCTCGCCCTCGGGGATGCGCGCATCGTCGAGCCCCCGGGCATCGGCGCGGTGCTCTCCAGCTACCTCACCACGGACATCCTCCTCGGCGTGACCGCGGTGGACGGTGGGAGCCTTGAGATCATCGGGGCGCTCGCGAAGACCGACGTGACCCCGTCCGAGCAAGAGTTCTGCGACCCGACCATCCCGTTCCCCGCGGCGGACTTCTCTGAGCAGCCCTACTTCGCTGTCGGCCCCCAGACCACCACCCTCTCCGTGGCTGGCTACGACATCGAGATCGGCGACCTGAACGTGACCGGCACCTTCGCGGCGGACGGCACCTACTTCGACGGTGGCACGCTCTCCGGCACCATCGACACGCGCCCCCTCGCTCCCCTGGTGGACGACTCTGGCGACGAGGGTGCAATCTGCGACCTCGCCATCCAGTTCGGCGCCGAGTGCGAGGCCTGCCCCGCCGATGGCGAGCCCTTCTGCCTGACCCTCGTCGCGGACCAGATCCTCGCTGAGCAGGTGGACGGCGTCACGCTCGTCGAGATCGCTGGCAACAACTGCATGGGCTGCTCCGCGCCGACCGACGACACGGACTTCTCCGAGACCTGCACCGAAGATCCGGACGCCCCTTAGGCTTTCGGAGAGGCCGGGGCCGCTAGCCCCGACGCGGGAGTACCCGCGCCGGGGGCCCGCGCGACGTTGAATTCTGCGGCTCCGGGAGCAGCCGCGGCGCCCGCTGCGAGTCTCGCGGGCGGCGCTCCCGGGGTATGCGCTGCGGACTCCTAGCCCCGCCTTGAACCCTCCGCCCCGGTTGGCTTCGGCTGGCCGGGGCGGATGGGTTTTTGGCCCTACTTCGCCCGTTCCCCGATCCCGACGACCACCTCCGTCCCGTGCTGTAGCCGCGCCCGATCGCTGATCCAGGAGGGAAGATCCCCGAGGATCTCCGTCTCCCAGGTGTACCGGATCCGCGTCTGACCGTTGCCGAGATCCCAGCAGTCGTAGCCGCCGGCGGCCCGGGGGAGGCGAATGACCTCCTCCGTCGCGGGCGGCGCGGCCGCGTGCTCCACAGCGTGGAACCGCAGGTGGAAGGCGTTCTTCGCGCCCGCAGGGTCGGAGCCTGGAACGACCGCAGTAGCGCTCAGCGCGAAGGCGGCGATGTAGTCCCGGTCGGTCAACGGGGAGGGATAATCCACGTGGATCCAGGCGGTGTCGGCGTCCAACTTGGCCACCTTGTCCACATGGTCAAAGGTGTCCGGGTAGCGCTCAAGGTCCTTGATGACGCCGACGACTCGGTCGAACGTGGCGGTCACGTCTTGCTCGGCGTAGCACCAGGGCAGGCCTGCGGCGTCCGTGGTGCACGCGATCTTGGGGGTGGCCTGGACCGTCTCCCAGCCGGAGCTTGGGGGTTCCGGCCAGGCGGCGAAGGCGAGGGAGGCGAACAGCAGCATCGTGGGGAGAGCCCTTCGGGGGCGCGTCTATTCCGCGGGGATGCGGGATGGCGGGGCCCGAAGTATGTTGGCCGCGCAATCTGGGTTCCTTTGGACGTCGCTCCTCCGCTCGCCGATGGCCGTTACCGCCTGCTCAAGGTTCTGGGCGAGGGGGGTATGGCGACAGTCTATCGGGGTTACGACTCTCGGTTGGACGTCGAGCGGGCGATCAAGGTGCTTTCGCCGTTGCTTACCGCACGGGCGGAGATCCGGGCGCGGTTCGAGACCGAAGCCCGCACGATGGCCAAGCTTCAGCACCCCAACATCGTGAGCGTCCAGGATGTTGGCACGGACGGGGACCGGGTCTACCTGGTCATGGAGCTCCTGGAGTCGGGGAGCCTGATCGACATGTTGGACAAGGGCGGCGCGATGGCGCCCCAGGCCGCGTGTGATGCGATCATCGCGATCTTGTCGGGGCTCCAGGCGGCGCACGCCCGCGGGGTGGTGCATCGCGACATCAAGCCCCACAACGTGTTGGTGGCGAGCGACGGCGGCTACAAGGTCGCGGACTTCGGTATTGCGCATGTGGGCGGTCAGAACCGCTCGGCGACCCGCACGGGGATGGCGATGGGCACGCTGTCCTACATGGCGCCGGAGCAGCGTACGAACGCGAAGCAGGTCGATGGCCGCGCGGATCTCTACGCGGTGTCGGCCACGTTCTACGCGCTGCTCACGAACAACGAGCCATTCGAGCTCCACGCCGTCGATCACCACGACGAGATCTTCGCGAACCTGCCGCTGCCGGTGGTGGACATCATGAAGCGGGCGTCCAAGTTCCGGCCGGACGACCGGTACGCGGACGCCGCGGAGATGATCGCGGCTGTGCGGCGGGCAAAGCAGATGATGGAGCAGACCCATTCGGCGTCGACGCCCACCAGCAACGCGGGCCACCCGACGTTGATCCTGGGTGGGGATTCGTTCGTCGGCTCGGTGGTGCCGGCCGCCCGGCCCGAGGGTGTTGCGGCGGCGGTGACACCGGGGCTGCGCCAGGAGGGAGACACCTTCGCTGCCGATGCGATGAGCGACGAGGATGAAGGTGCCTTGCTGGATCGCGCGGCCGTTCCGAACCCCCTCGCGCTCACCGAAGGACCGAACCCGGAGCGGCCCGCCGACTCCAAGCGTACGCCAGATTCAGCGCCTTCGCGGCCATCAGCACCCTCCATCGTCGCCCCGGCGGAGCAAGCCAGCGGGCGGCCCGTGTGGGTCATCCCGGTGCTGGGGTTGCTCGGCGTCGGGCTCGTCATCGCGACCGTGGTCAGTGGGGTCATGGCGTGGCAGGTGGGGCAGGCCCTGGACGCCGAGGTGCCCGTCGAGTGGCCGGTCGTCGATGTGCAGGTCGTCGAGACCCCACCCGTCGTCGAGACCCCGCCCGTCGTCGAGACCCCACCCGTGGTCGAGACCCCACCCGTGGTCGGGACCCCGCCGGTCGATCCACCCCCGGTGGCTGTCACCCCAGCGCCTGTCGTGAAAGAGCCGGTGTCGCCGAAGCAGACGACGTCGCTGCCGAAGGAGACGACCCCGAAGGAGGCCACCGTGGTGGCGCCGAAAGAGACAGTGGCGCCCAAAGAGGCTGAGCCCGCGGCGGCGATGCAGATGTTGTTTGTGAACAGCCAGCCGTACTCCTACGTCACGGTGGATGGCAAGGCTGTGGGCACGACGGGCTTGAGCGTCACGGTGACCGTCGGATCTCACCGGGTGGGGCTCACCACCGAAGACGGAAAGTCGAAGCTTGTGGACTTGAAAGTGAAGGAAACGGAACCCCGGCGCTACTGCTGGGACTTTACGACGGAGGCCGAATGTTCGCGCTGATCTCGTTCGCGCTTGCGGCGGACACGGTGGTTTACTCAGGGGGGACGGCGGCGGATGCGCTCGCGCGGGTCGCGATCGCCACCGGCGGGGCGGATGCCGAGCTGCGGGCCGTGGACGTGACCGCGCTGATGGCGGGGCGGCCGCCCACGCTCGTGTCGGGGGGGCATCTCACGGTGTGCAGCGGCACGCCATCTTCGGCGGAGGCGGTGAAGTCCTCGTTGGGGCTGGCCGAAGGGGCGATCAAGTACATGGAGTTCGGTTCGGCGCGTGCCGCGTTGGACGCCGGGATTCGGGATCTCGGCTGCCTTCAGACCCCCGTGGACCCGGCTCAGGCCTCGCGGGCCTGGTACCTGCTCGGCATCGTGGACGCCGCTGCGGGCGATCAAGCCGCGTCGCGGGAGGACTTTCGGCGCGCGCGCCTGTTTGACCCGAACATGGAGTGGGACAAGAACTTCGCCCCCTCCGCCCGCGCGACCTTCGATGCGATCGCCACCGAGGTGAAGGCTGCGCCGCTGGTTCCGCTCACGGTGCTGCCGGCCCCGGCCGACGGTGTTTTCCGCCTGGATGGCCGCCCCGTGCAGCTCATCGAAGGCCACGTCGGCGTCACGCCGGGCGAGCACTACGTGCAGATCGGCGAGAACCCCGTGGTCACGCTCGCGTTGACGGTGGACGGTAATACCGCCCCCACGCTGGTGCTCCCCGGGCTCGTTGGCCCTGAGGTGTTGACCTGGGCCGGCGACGGCGAGCGGCGGGCTGCCCTCTCGGCGGTGCTGGTGAGCGCTCTCGGCACGGAAGGCGTCGTGTACGTGGTGAACCCCAGTATGCTGTGGCGCGTGCGGCTCGGAGGGAGCGCGTGGGATCTCGTTCGCACGGACGCTGGGATCCCCACCGTCGCGAAGACCACGAAGGTCCCGCCTCCGCCCAAAGCCCCCAAAGAGACGGCGACCGGCGGCAAGGACTCCCCGTTGGGTCCGGTGATCCTCGGGGTTGGAGGGGCCACGTTGGCGGCCGGCGGGGTGTTGGCGATCCTGGGCTACACCCAGGCGCTGGGTGCGTACAATGAGGCCGCGGACACCGGCACGACGGATGCGATCCGCGCAGACTACAACCGCGGGGCGAAGCGCCTCCAGAACGGCGAGATCATCGCAGGTGTGGGCGCAGCGGTTTTGGCGACCGGCGTGGTGTTGACGATCGCGTTTTGAACCTCCGTCTTGCCCTCGCCGCGACGCTCCCAGTCGTGGTCGAACCAGCTTGATACATCCGGCGGGAGGAGGTTGCGATAGCACATAACTGAGCCCCTCAGTTATGTGCTATCAATGTCTGCCTGGGACACATGCTACATGATACATGACGCACCCACCCGATGATCAGCGGCGCTCCACGGCCCGAGTTTGCCCTGGCCCAAGGACCCAAGCCGCCCTTCTGCCGCAGCCTGAAGCCTGCAGCCTCCAGCCTCCCTACGGCACCGCGTGAACCGCAGCCACCCACCGCTCGCCCATCAACGAGAGCTGCGGCATGCCCAGGTAGCCGCCGACGCCTACGCTGTGGATGCCTTCGCCGGCGGTGACGCGGTACAGGTTGATCTTGGTCTCGTCGGGCACGAAGCTCGAGGACAGCACCGTGAGCGGATCGTCGGGGAGGGGGTAGAGCCGGGCGTCGTCGCCGAGCGTGATCTGGGTGGAGTCGCCGAGCAGGGCCCAGCCGACGCCGCTGTCGTCGGAGCGCTGGATCGAGCGGATGCCGTCGGTGCTGTCGGTGATGGCGAAGATCACGTTGTCATCGGCAGGGGACGTGACGACGCGCAGGCCGGTCACCGTGCCGGTCCCGGTGCCGATGAGGCTGGTGCTGATGTCGGTCCAGGTGGAGCCACCGGTGTTGCTGATCGCGATGCCGGCCCCGGCGATTACAACGAGATCGAGGTTGGTGGGGCTGACGGTTCCGCCGGTGGGCGTGAACGGCGGGGCGCCGGCGAGCACCCAGGAATCGCCGCCGTCCTCGGAGGTGACCACCCCGCGGGCTTGCACGCCCCGAAGCCGGCCGCTGGACTCCCAGGTCGGCGGGTCTATGAAGGCTTCGACGGTGTCGAACGGGGTCCAACTGCCGCCAAAATCGTCGGAGCGCGCGGCGTCGGACCCGTCCCGGTCAAAGGCGTAGACGCGATCGCCGGCCGCGACGAGGGCCCAGTTCGACGTGGCTGGCAGGTTCCCCGCCTCTTCCCAGTTGCATCCGGTATCGCTCGATACCAGGACATTCCCCGCGAAGGACGCGACCATTCCCGTTGATCCGGCGACGGGGCCAGCAACGCCAGTCGTCTTGAGCGTGTCGGAGGGAGCCGCGGTGGGCGCGTGCAGATCGTCGCCGCCATCCTCATAAAGCAGGATGCCCGTGGCGCCCTTGACCTGGCCGCACACGCCGCCGGTGTCGGAGTCGAAGGTGTGGCCGAGGTCGGCGGACTTGCCGGTGCAGGCCAGCAGGAGGGCGACGGGGAGAGAGCGGAGTCGGGTCATGGCCCGCCGCTTATCAGGTTCGGAGCGTGCCGAAGCCTTGGGGTCCGTCGTGGAGGGGCGCGTGCAAGGCCGCGGCGATGGAGAGCCCGAGCACGTCGCGGGTGCGGTGGGGCTCGATGATGCCGTCGTCCCAGAGGTTGGCGCTGGAGTGCAGCGCGTTGCCTTCGGCGCGGGTGTTCTCGCGCACCGGGACGAGGATCATCTGCTCCTCCTCTGGCGAGATCGGCCCGATCCCCGCCCGCAGTCGTTGGGCGTTCTGCACGTCGATGAGCACGCGCGCAGCCTGCTCGCCGCCCATCACCGAGATCTGCGCGTTGGGCCACATCCACAAGAACCGCGGGGAATAGGCCCGGCCGCACATCGCGTAGTTTCCAGCGCCAAAGCTGCCGCCGACGATCACGGTGAACTTGGGAACGGTGCACGTCGAGACCGCCGCGACCATCTGCTGCCCGTGCTTGGTGATCCCCGCCCGCTCATAGGCTTTGCCGACGATGAAGCCGCCTACGTTCTGGAGGAACACCAGCGGCGTGCCCCGACGCTCGCAGAGCTGGATGAAGTGCGTGGCCTTGAGCGCTGCTTCGCTGAAAATCGGCCCGTTGTTCGCCAGGAAGCCGACCAGATAGCCGTGGATGTACCCCCAGCCGGTCACCAGTGTCGTGCCGAAGCCGGCTTTGAACTCCTCGAACTCGCTGGCGTCGGTGATGCGGGCGATCACCTCTCGGATGTCGTAGGGCAGGTGAGGTTCGGGCGGGACGAGGTCGTAGAGCTCGTCGGGGTCGTGCATCGGCGGGCGGGCGGCGCGCACAGGCGGCACCCCTCCGGCCGGGAGGCAGGCCACCCGCCGGCGGAGGATGTCGATGCAGTCGGCGTCGTCTTCGGCGAGATAGTCGCTCACGCCCGAGACGTGCGTGTGCATGAACGCGCCTCCGAGGTCTTCGGCGGTCACATCCTCGCCGGTGGCGGCGCGAACCAGGGGCGGGCCGGCGAGGAAGATGGCGCCGGTGCCGCGCACGTGGACGACCTCGTCGCTCATCGCGGGGATGTACGCGGCCCCGGCGGTGCAGAGCCCCATGACGCCGCAGAGCTGGGGAATGCCCAGCTTGGACATCCGCGCTTGGTTGTAGAAGATGCGGCCGCCGTCGTCGATGTCCGGGAAAACTTCGCTCTGAAGCGGCAAGTAGGCGCCACCCGAATCGACGAGGGAGACGAACGGCAGGCGGTTTTCCAGCGAGATGGTCTGCAGCCGGAGCGCCTTCTTGACCCCCATCGGGTAGATCGTGCCGCCTTTGACCATCGCATCGTTGGCCTGCACGACACAGGTGCGACCCTCGATCACGCCGATGCCAGCGAGGCTCCCGGCCTTGTGGACCCCGCCATCGTAGAGCCCGCGGCCGGCCAGCCCGCCGATCTCGAGGAACGGGGTCTGGGGGTCGAGCAGGCGGGTGATGCGCTCATGCGCGGTCAGCTTTCCCTGCTCCTTGTGGCGGGCCAGGGCTTTGCCGGATCGGGCGTGGCCCGCCTCCTTCAAGGCTGTCCGCAGCTCGGTCAGCAGCGCCTCGTGGGCGGACCGGCGGCGGATGTTCTCGGGGTCGGAGACGTCGAAGGCCGAGGGCAGAGGGCGCATCTGCCGGTATTAGCCTGTTGTCCCTGCCGCGACGGGGGGCACGGCGGGCGCACCGGAGGCGCGAAGAGGCTCTGCCCCGGAACTCCCTCGCCACCCCCGCACGTGCTCAAGCGCACCCGAGCCGAGGGCAGGATTCGGAGGGTACTCCCGACGAATCCGGCCACGCGCTCGTAGTCGAGCGCATCTCGGCTCGCCGGGGGGCGTGGGGGGCGCCGCCCCCCACAAATCACGGCACGATCCTCGCGTCGTTGATCTTCAGCCCCTCATTGCGCACATCCAGCTCGCCCAGGTCGAGCAGCCCGGGGCCGGCCGGCTCAGCCACCAGGTAGGAGCGCCCGGAGACCTGCACGCGCGTGCCCTCACCGTCGATCTCAAGACCGACGTAGACATGCCCAGTCACGTAGAACAACGCAAGGCTGACCTCGGGAAAGGAGGATTTCATCATCGCGAGGTACAGCACCGCTTTGCTGTCGCAGTCCCCACGGTCGCCATCGAGCACGGCCAAGGGTCGGCGGTAGGTGTCGCCATCGTCGTCGCGCTTCTCGTACGGGATGGTCTGCACAAACGCGAGGGATCGAGCGGCAAAGTCCCGAACGTCCTCGAGCGGCTTGCTCAGCCCCAGAGCGATGGGCGCGACGAGGGTCGCGTACTGGCCAGCGAGCCGCGCGTGCGCCGGTCGGATCAGCCCATTCGCATCCTCGTACCCGTGCTCCTCCAGGAATTTCGTACGCGCCTGTAGGCTTACGGCCTGGGCCGTCTCCAACGCGCGGTCCGCCGTGCCTTCCCCGGCCGTGGAGGACACCTGGTATCTGAGCTTCGCGCCGGTCACCTCCACGGAGATATCCACGGTCGCACGCTCCGAAGCCGGTCGTGCGTTCGCCCAGCCCATGACCGCTTCGGCGCGGGCCTTCACCAGCGCATCGACAGGATGTGCGCCGGAGAGCTCCAGATCCCGGGCCACCGAAGCGACCGGAACCTCAAAGCTGTAGGACTCTCCCGCGACCGTGTACGCGTACCGGCGAAGGTCCCCAAGGTCGGTCACCTCCCGGGACCGCGATGCCGAAAGCGCGAGCCCGACCGCCAGGAGTGCGGCGAACATCCCGCTCAGTTCACGGTAATCGACTTCACGATCTTGGTCTTGACCTCGCTGCGGATCTGGTCCTGCAGCTTGGTGTAGAGCGCGAGGTTCTCGCTGGACTCGTCGCCGAAGTCAACCACCCGGGAGTCCTGCTCGCGCACCTGGTACTTGAAGACCTGGAACTCCAACGTGGTGCCATCATCGAAGGTAAAACGCCAATGGTGGCGGTTGGAGACGGTGCCCTTCGAGCCGTCCTTCAAGGTCGCGGTCGAGGTCGTGCGCAAGGTGCAGTCGTACATCCAGGGCGTGGTGTCGCTCGAATACGAGCAATCGACGTCGTCCGTCATGCTGGCGCCGGGCACGATCACGATGGTTTTGATGTCCGGCCAGCCCGCGTTCTTCTCCGTGCCATTGGCCTCGATATTGAGCTTCAACTTGCTTTCTTCACTGGTCCAGCCATCGTCGCCGGAGTAATCCACGGTGCGCTCCACGCCTTTGACGTGCCCGGCCTTCGACGTGCCGTCCGCGTACGTGATGGTCACATTGAAGCTCGCGTTGTTCACGACCGTCGGAGCGGGTGGCTCGTCGGGCGGGGGCGGCGCCTCTTCGACGGGCGGGGGAGCTGGGGCAGGCGTTGGTTCGACGACGGGCTCGGCGGGCTTCTTCTTGGCGTGCGCGGCGACCGGCAGCGCCAGGAGGACGAGGGCGAGTGCGAGCCGAAAGACGGGGCTGGATGTCATCAATACTCCGAGGAGGGCAGCGTAACCGGCGGGGGCGGCCCGGACGGGTGCTTGGCCGAGAGCACGCTCGAGCAGCGGCCTATTCCACCGGGCATGGCGCGACTCGCGCGTTTGGGCTTGCCACGGGGACCCATCGCGTGCACGATGAGGAAGGGCGGCTCGGCTCACCGGGTTGCCCAACGCGAGGTCGGATGTTCCTGCTCCCGCTGATCCTCGGATGCCTCCAGGGCCCCGCCCAGATGCGGACGTCTGTGGAGCTTGGGGAGCAGACCGACACGGTGGAGATGACCGTGTTGGCGCGCGTCGTGGCGCCGGGATCCGCGGCAGCGTGGGAGGCGGTCGCCCGCGGACTGGGGGCGCCAGCTCCCCGCTTGCTCCCTGGGGAGTGCGTGACTCGGGGGGACAAGGATGCTGCGCCGATCCCGGCGGTGGTTCACTCCCTCGGGGTTCAGGGTGCGCTGGCCGGCGCGTTGCTCCCGGGCCCGTCGAGCTGGCGAACCGCTTCGGGTCTCCGGACGGTGGATCCCGCGTGGACGGTGGCGGATGTGACCTGGTCGCGGGGCGATGCGCTCGGGAAGCGGACGCTCTCCCGGGCGGTGCGGTTTGGCCCATCGCCCCGGGTGCGCGAGATCGAGCTCTCCGAGGATGGACTGCATTTGCGCTGGGATCCGCCGTCGGTCGAGCACGGGGAGGTCGCGTTCACCTCGTCCGGTGGCGAGGTGCTCTGCGGCGCAGGCACCGCCGGGATCGTTGTCCCCGCGCGCTTTGACATCCTCGATGGCGAGGTGCGCCTCCGCAGCGTTCACATGCACAGCGAACAAGCGTCGCCGAAGCTCCGGATCCAGGTGCGGGCGGTCATCGAGCGGGCGATTCGCTTGGACGTCCCGCCGGCTGAGACGGCGCCGAGCGCGCTTCCACCCGCGCCAACGCTCAACTCGCCGACCCCGCGAAAAGGTCGGGTGCGGCCGACGCGAGGGTGAGGGCGGCTCGGGCCATCCGAAGCCGTTGACTCAGGCCGTGGAACGCCGCTGATCGTCCGGCGGGTTTCGGCGCATGGTGAACAGGTACCCGCTGGGATCAGGCCCAAAAAAGCATGGCCGCGAATAGCAGCCCTCCAACGACCACCCCGATGGCGATGCGCACGGGGCGGCTCGCCCGGTGTGCCGTGGATGTGGCCCGGCCCAACGCGAGGCCGATTCGGTCGGAGCGCATCATCACCGTGCCCGACGTGCCATGGAGGATCTCGACGGCGTCGCCCACGGAGTGGACCGGGCGCCCTTGAAACGGGGGAACACCGACCTCTGCAACGTGCTGGACCCCTGCGGCCTGGAACTCGACCACAAGGGCGTTGAACGTGGCGCCGCGAAACGTGCGAATTTCGCTCCTGCTCACGGTTCCAGGAGTGAACGCACCGTGGATCAACACCTTGAGGATCGCCCGCCGGGATCGGAGGACCCAAGCCCAGGTCGGGAGCCCCAGCAGCACGGTCAGCATCACGGAGGCCGTCGGCGCCTCGCCGCACGCAGCCTGCGCTGCCGCGACCCCCACGACCAGAAGGGCCACGACGACAACGACCGCGAGATGCAGCTTGAGCAGCTGCCAAGCGATCGGGCGCGCGTGGACGGGGTCGCGCGGCACCGGACCCGCCAGAAACGCCTTCAGGTCCAACACGGCCGTCCGCAACGCTACGCCGACGCCCCGCGCAAGAGCACGAAGCCCCACAGCAACGGGGCGGTGAACAGGAGCGCGTCCACCCGATCGAGGATCCCACCGTGCCCCGGCATGATCCAGCCCGAGTCCTTGACCCCCCACGCGCGCTTCAGCAGGCTCTCCGCCAGGTCGCCGACGACGCCCGCGAGATCCAGCACCACGGCGAGCCCGACCAGGACAACCCAGTCGATGTCCACGCCCCCCACCGCCTTCACGATGCAGGCCCCGAGGGCGGCGGCGATCGCCCCTCCGACCACCCCCTCCCGCGTCTTCTTGGGGCTCACCCGTGGGAAAAGCGGGGTTTTCCCAGTGAAGCGGCCCGCAAAATAGGCTCCCGTGTCGCCCAACCAGGTGACGGCCAGGACCAGGAACACCAGCGCCAGGCCATCCGGCTCGCGCCGGAGCCAGACCAGGGGCGCCAGCATCAACGGGAGGTAGACCAGGCCGAAGCCGAGCCGCATCGCGGTTTTTGCGGCCGCCTCGACATCGGGGATCCGGATCATCGGCACGGTGAGCGACAGCATCGTGCCGATCGCCACGACCACCGGGGCGAATTCGGGGGCGAACACCCAGGTGGCGTACGAGGCCAGGCCCAGGGGCATCAGTACGGCGAGCGCGAGCCGCTTATGGTCTGGCACGGCCATGCCCGCGTACTCCTCCAGGCAAATGCCCAGGGCGACGGCGGACAGTCCCGCGATCGCGAGATCGCCGCCCCAGATCAGGCCCGGCAGGATGATCGCGAGGCCCGTCAACCCTGCGATGAGGCGCTGCATCATGCGGGGCGAACCTGCGCGCCGGTCTTGCCGAACCGGCGCTCGCGACTCCCGAACAAGGCGAGCGCGGCGTCCAGCTGGGGGCGACGAAAGTCGGGCCAGAGCGTGTCGGTCACGACGATCTCCGCGTACGCGAGCTGCCAAAGAAGGAAATTGGAGAGCCGAAGCTCGCCGGAGGTGCGGATCAGCAGGTCCGGGTCGGGCAGCCCCGCCGTCGCCAGCGCGCCCCCGAACATCTCCTCCGTGATCTGCTCAGGCCGCAGCCGCCCCGTTTGCGCCTGCTTTGCGAGGGCCTTCGCGGCGTCGACGATCTCGGCGCGACTGCCGTAGGAGAGCGCCAGTGTCAGCACCATCCCTGGCTTGTCCGGCCGCGCGTTGTTGCGGCTCGCGTGCATCAGCTCTTTCAGGGCGAGGCGCACCGGCGTGGGCAGCCGGTCGGTCTGCCCGATCGCGTTCAGGCGGACGCCATTGTCCAGGATCTCCCGGCGTTCCTCGCCGAGGTAGCGCGCCAGCAGGGCCATGAGCCCTGCCACTTCGTCGGCGGGGCGCTTCCAGTTCTCTGTCGAGAAACTGTACAACGTGAGCGCTTCAACGCCCTTTTCCCGGCACGCGCGGGTCACCTCCCGCACGCTCTGCGCCCCCTCCTCATGCCCCGCGATGCGGCTCAGCCCCCTGCCTTCCGCCCAACGGCCGTTGCCATCCATGATGATGGCGATGTGGCGGGGTGTCGGGGGCGAGGCCGACATCAGACCTCGAGGACCTCTTTCTCCTTCGCGGCGCAGATGTCGTCCACCTTCTTCACGTGGTCGTCGGTGGCCTTCTGCACCTTCTCCAACAGCTTTTTCAGCCCGTCCTCGGTCACGTCGCCGTCGTCCGAGAGCGCCTTGAACAGCTCGTTGTACTCCCGCCGCACCCCGCGGACCCGGACCTTGGCCTCCTCCGCGTGCTGCTTGACCACCTTGACCAGCCCTTGCCGCCGGTCGCCCGTGAGCGGGGGGATGGGGATCCGCACCACCTGCCCGTCGTTCGAGGGGTTGAACCCAAGGCCCGCTGTCGCGATCGCCCGTTCAATGTCTTGGATCGTACCCTTGTCCCAGGGGTTCACCATGATCAACCGCGGATCTGGCGCTGTGATCCCGGCGATGTCCCGCAACGGCATCACGGAGCCGTAGCTCACGACGTTCACCTGCAGGTTCTCAACCAGCGCGGGGGAAGCCCGCCCGGTGCGCACTCCCAGGAGCTCGCGCTTGAGCGAGTCGATGGTCTTGTCCATGTCGGCTTGCATCGCCTTGAGGTAGTCGTCTTGCATCGGGGTCTCCTTCGGGGCCGGGTTCAGGCTTTGGGCGGGCTGATGACGATGGTGCCGAGCGGCTCGCCGTGGATCACGCGGATGAGGTTGCCCGGCTTGGAGATGTCGAACACGATGATCGGCAGGTTGTTCTCCATCGACATGCTGAAGGCGGTCGTATCGGCCACCTTGAGCTCCTTCTTGAGCGCATCGAGGTGCGAAATCCGCTCGAAGCGCACGGCGTCGCGGATGTACGGCTCGCACACCTGCTCGATGCGCAGCGCGCTCATCACGCGGGTGTAGCAGCCGACCTGCTCCAAGGCATCTTGCAGCGCGAGCGCGTTGATCACGGTCGCGAGCATGCCCATGTAGTCGGCGTGGGCGCGCTCCATGCCGCGTTCGCTGCCCGCGAGGCCGCGAAAGATGTTGCCGCCGCCGATGACGATGCCAATCTGCACCCCTTCATCGTGCACTTCTTTCACTTCGCGGGCAAAGCGGAACAGCACCTCCGGCGCGATGCCGAAGCCGGGCTCACCCGCGGGCGCATCTCCGGCGAGCATTTCGCCCGAGAGCTTGAGAAGGATGCGACGGTAGACAGGGCCGGTCACCAGCTCTCCGGGAACGGCGCGGACTAACCCGGCGCGCTTGGCCGGGCGACCTGCTTCTGCGCCTTTCCCCGCCGCGGGAGTACCCGCGCCGGGGGCCCGGGCGACGTTGAGTTCTTCGGCTCCGGGAGCAGCCGCGGCGCCCGCTGCGAGCCTCGCGGGCGGCGCTCCCGGGGTATGCCCTACGGACTCCTAGGCCTGCCGGCGCCGCGCACTGACGAGGGCCGCAGCCCCGATCAGCAGCCCAGCGACCCCGTCGCCTGTGGGTGTGGAAGCACACCCGCAGCCCTCCTTGTCCGTTCCACCCCCTCCGGTGTCGTCCGCGGCGTTCGTGTCCACATCGGTGTCGGCGTCGGAGTCCGCGTCGGTGTCGGTGTCCGTATCCGCGTCGGTATCGGTGTCGGTGTCCGTGTCGGTGTCGCTGTCCGTGTCGGTGTCGGTGTCGGTGTCGGTGTCCGTGTCCGCGTCGCTGTCCGGCAGGTAGTCCACCGAGGGATCCAGCTCCACGATGAACGCATAGTTCTGGATGTTCTTCGTGTACATGCACAGCAGCGTGCCGTCCTCGGCGTTCACCACATAGGGCTGCATGCCGCCGTCCGGCGCGGTGTTCTGCGAGACCTGGATCTGGTCAACCACGGTCCAGTCCGCGTCGAACGCGGTCAGGTACATGTTGCCGTCCTGATCATCCCAAGTCTGGGAAGAGTCCCGCATCATGTGCGCGACAATATAGTAGTCCCCGACCTTGATCGAGGTCTGCGCCCAGTAGGTCTCCATCGGGTAGGTGGTGACGGGCACGATGACGGAGGAGAGCTCCTCAAAGGAGAGGCCGTAGTGAGCGACAACGAGATCCTGGGTCTCGGTGCTGGCGGCTCCGACAAGGAACAAGGTCTGGTCGTCGTCCTCAAACATGGAGCTGCCGATGGCGGTCGGGGCGGCGAAGAGGTCGAAGGTGCCAACCGAAGCGGCGTCGGTGTCGATGATCTCGAAGCGCGTGGGGACGTCGGTGGTGGCGTCGTCCTCGTAGTCCACGAAGTAGCCGCCGCCTTGGAACACCTGGCCGCAAACCGCGGGCGTATCGACGTAGTCGCTGCCGTCGGTCGAGTTCTCGGCGAGGGTCGTGTGGCCGGTGATGTTGAAGTCGGCGTCGTACCGCCAGGCCCAGAAGGTGTCATGCGGGTTGGTCGTGTCCCCCGTGGCGATGTGGATGTACGTGCCGTCCGGGCAGCGGCGGATGTCATGGTCCTTCAGGTCGGTGCGGCCCGTCAGATCCTTGTCGCGGGAGTGGTCCATCACGAACATGCGGTCCGAGTGCGTGACCTTGAAGTCGCCGCCGCCGGCGTGGAACAGGGTCCAGCCACCGGTGGTGTAGTCGAGGTAAGCGCGAGGCCAGTTGCCGTTCAGGTCGAGGAGGGTCTCCTCCCCAACGGCAGAGAAAACGGGTCCAGCGTGAGCAGTCGAGAAAAGGGCAAGGAGGGTGAGCATGCGGGGCAGTATAGCACAATCATCCCGGGCGCGCGTTCGCCGGGGTAGGCGCACCGATGCGCGGCCGCGACCTCGGGGTGCTCTACCTCTTGTCCCTCCTCTGGCACGTCGCCTGGGCCTGCAACACCCCTGGACCCACCGACTGGGACGTCTCCTACTACTTTGGCGTGGCGGAGAGGATCGTAGCCGGGAAGGGAGCGACGACGGACGCGGTGTGGAACCCCGCTTGGCTCCCGACGACGCTCCTGCACCCAGCGGACTTGCATTGGATGCCCCTGGCGTCCAGGGTCTTGGTGCCCGCCGTCTGGCTGGCCGATCGGTGGGGAACGAGCGCTTTTTGCGCTGCGCAGCTCACAGCCTGTCTCTGCGGGGCAGGACAGGCGGTGCTGGCGGCGTTGTTCGTGGTCGGTGTCGGCGGTGAGCGGCGCCTGGCCTGGATCGCGGGGATCATCGCAGGGACCGGGCTCGGTTTTGTCCGGTTTCTGGCGGTCCCGGACTCGATCGCGCTCTATGGACTTCTGGCCGGGGCGGCCTGGCTTTGCGTCGCCCAAGGGCGCCCCGCCATGGCGGGCGTGGCGTCAGCCTTGGCCGCACTGACCCGCTCGGAGGGTGCGCTGGTGGGCATTTGCGTGGCCATTGGATTGGGGTTGCGCGGGGATCGTCGCGCGTGGATGGGACTGTTCGGCCCCCTCGCGTCCCTGCTCTGGAGCCTACGTTGCCAACTCCTGGTCGGCGACGGTTACACCGCCCTGCGCTCGCGTGTGTTCAATGCCTCCAACGCCGAGGAGTGGATAGCGATCTCGGACCCGATCCCCCTCGGTGGCCTGGCTCGTGTGGCGATTCTCGCTGACCACGCCGGCGACCTGCTCAAGACTCCGTTCGCCGCCTTCGCGCTTCTGCTCCCCTTCGTGCTGCTTTCGGCGCGGGGCGTGTGGGAAAAAGGCGCTGCGCCGGTGCTCTATGCGCTCGGGATGCCGCTGCTGCTGTACGGCATCGCGCCCTCTGTTGCCATCGAGGGCTCGGTGTTCCGAAGCAGTGCCTGCCTCGTCGCCCCGCTGGTCGCGATCGGCGTGGTCGGCCTCTCCCGGGCCTTGCTGCGGTACCATTTTCTGTTTCTTCCTTGTCTTTACGCTGTTCTGCAGCTCCTTGTGGTCATGGCCATCGGCGCCGGTTCTCGCCAGTTTCCGCCGCCTTTTCCGGACTGCCAGGTCATGGATGCCGCCGGTGTTCCCGCGGGCGCGCCCATCCTCTCCTACGATCCGATCGGCACCTCTGCCCGGTGTGGCCATCCAGGGGTGATCCTGGCCGCTGGTGCCCGCGACGTCGACGTTCTTGCTGACCGTTACGGCATCCGCTACGCGCTGACCGCGCCCGCGGACTACGACTCCTGGACCGCCCAAGAGGACGATTTCGATGCGGAGGGGTGGGTCCGGATCGAGGGTGGAAGAGTGTTTCGCAGGGAGTAGCGCTACAGCACCGCCATCCCGTTCAACACCCGCACGGCCAGCCGGATCGTGTCGATCGCCATCACTGCGCCGACGCCCTCGCCGAGCCGCATGTCCAAGTCGTGAATCGGCTCACGCTGCAGATACCGACTCATCGCCCAATGTCCGTTCTCGGCGGATCGATGGGAAACCATCAGGTTTTGCACACAACCGGGGGACAAGACGCTGGCGACGAGCGCGCCTGCCGTGGAGATGAAGCCGTCGATCACCACAGGGATGCCGAGCGCCGCTCCGCCCACGCACAGCCCTGCGATCGCCGCGATCTCAAAGCCCCCGACCGCGCTCAGCACGCCGAAGCCGTCGTCCCGACGAGGCTGGTGCAGCGCGATCCCCTGGTCGATCACGCGGATTTTTCGCGCCAACCCGGCATCATCCACGCCTGTCCCGCGGCCGGCCGAGAGCTTCCCGGGGACGCAAGCGATCGCGCTCAGGATCGCAGCCGCCGACGTCGTATTTCCGATGCCCATCTCCCCCGCCGCGAGGACGTCCACCCCTTCGCCGGCGGCGTCTTCTGCACACGCGATGCCCACGCGCACCGCGGCCTCCGCGTCCGCGCGCGACATCGCCGGACCTTGCGTAAAATCCGCCGTGCCCGGAGCGATCCGGCGATCCAGGAAGTGCGCGTACGCTGTGTCGCCAAGGTCGCCAAGGTCCGCCGCGACGCCGACGTTCACCACCACCAGCTGCACCCCGTAGTGCGCTGCAAACTGGTTGATCGCAGCGCCCCCGCCGAGGAAGTTCTGGATCATCAGAGCAGTCACCGCGCTCGGGTAGGGGCTCACGCCCTGGGCGGTCACCCCGTGATCGCCGGCGAACACGTAGGCGCGCGGCCGAGTCGGTGCGAGCGGCGGGCACCGACCGGTCGCCCCGCACCACCAAGCGGCCACTGCCTCGATCTTGCCGAGGCTGCCGGGGGGCTTCGCCAGCGCGTCCAGTCGGGTCTTCGCCTCGGCGGCGTGGGGCTCTGAGTAAGGGCGAGGCTGCGGCAGGGGCGACATCCGGCGGCTTATGGCCGGGCCCGATGTGCCGCCAGCCCGCTGTGATCCCGGCCCTGCTCGCCCTCGCGATGGCCTGGGCGGTGGGTCCGCTGCTGCCCGCGCTGCTCGCAGGGCAGATCCCGGGCAGTCCGTATACAGACCTTTACCCGTCGGTGTGGGGGCTCGGATGGTTCATCGCCCAGCAACCCGGCTTGCCAGCGTGGTGCACGGACCTCGCGGCCCCGGGCGGGATGCCGTTCTACTACAGCTCGCCGATCCACGGCTGGGTGGGCTGGCCCGTGGCCGGAACGGCGCGCGCGCTGGGGTTCGATGGGGTGTATTGGGCCTACGCCTTCACCCTGGTGACGGCGCGTTTTGCCACCGTGATCGTGACCTTCGCGGCCGTGCGCACCCTGGGGGCGGCGACCGTTCCTGCCGTCGCTGGCGCCCTGTTGTACGGCGCCTCCCCGTTCTTTCACGGCTACGCCGTCGAGGGCATCGTGGAGGGCACCGACGGGTGGGCGCTGCCGTTTTGGGTGTGGGCTGTGGCGCGACCGAAGACTGGCGCCGGCGCCGCTCTCCTCGCAGCATTCGCGCTGTGGATCTGTGTGCTTTCAAGCTGGTACCTGGGCATGGTAGCGTGCGCGGGGGCCGGGCTCTGGGGGTTTTGGAATCGACGCGCCTGGGGCTCCCTGCTCGGGCTTGTCGGTTCGCTGCCGCTCCTCCTCGGTTTTGCCGGCATGGCGGGCGGCACCCGGCCGCTCGATGCGACGGTCCGCATCGCCATGGGCCTGCAGCCTTTGTTTCAGGCCCCCGGTTGGGATCGCTCCAACCCGTTCGCGATCTCCACCTGGGTGGGGGTGGCTGCGCCGATCCTCGTGCTGTCCGCGTTCATCCTACGCTTCCGCGCGGGTGAGCGGCCTCGGTTCTTGCCCGAGGGGGCCCTTGTGATCGGCGTGCTCCTCACGCTCCTGCTCAGCACCGGGTGGGGCCCCTGGTACGATCTTCCGGTCTTACGCAGCGTTCGATTCCCCTACCGTTGGCACGCCGGGACGCTCCTGCTGCTGGCGATCCTGCTCGCCCGGGTCACGACGCGGGCGGGAGGGGTGTGGCCCTGGCTCGCGCTGCTCCCGTGGATCGAGGGCTATCTGCTCTCCCCGATCGAGCCTGTGCTCCCGGGCTCGCCGGCGAAGGTCAGCGGGATCTATGCGTCGGTGCGGGGCCCCCTCCTGCTGGATCTCCCCGGCCCGGTCGCGCTGCCTCCCGGCGTCGTCAACCCTTCTCGGCCGCGTGCCCGCTATTTGCTTTATGCACAGGGTTTTCACCCTGCCGATTCCCCGTGGGCGCCGGACTTCAACGGGGTCAGCGCGGCCCCCCGGCCCCCCTGGCTCGCCGGGTTCGCGGCATGGGAGCCGATCCTCGACAATTCGGGTGCACCGATGGACATGGAGGGCGCCCGGGCGGCAGGGGTGACCCAAATCCTGGTCCACGTCCGCGAGCTGCGGGGCGAAGCCCCTCTCCTGCTCCAGGCGTTGAAGGCGGCAGGTTGCATCATCGAGGCCGAACAGGACGGAATGGTGCTGCTGGGGCTGCCTACCCACTGACCCAGCGCGTCACCACCTCCACGTGGGCGGTCTGCGGGAACAGATCCACAGCGACGCGGTCGGTACAGACCCAACCCGCCGCCCCGAGGAGCTTGCCGTCCCGCAGGAGCGACGTCGGCTTGCAGGCCACGTAGACCAGCACCACGCCTGACCGAGCGGCGCTCACCGCTGCGAGGACCTTGACGGCATCGGGGTGCAGCCCATTGCGGGGCGGGTCCACGATGATCACTTCCGGGGGCGGCAGGCTCCCGACCAGGACCTCGACGGGCCCGGCGACGAATTCCACGTTCGCGATTCCGTTCTCCTGGGCGTTTCGGCGCGCATCGAGGACCGCGGCCTCTACCGATTCGATGCCGACGACCCGATCAAACTGCGGCGCAAAAGCCAGGCCGAGCAGCCCAGCTCCACAGTAGAGGTCCCAAAGCACACCCCCGTTCGGACCTAGCAGCTCGCGGACAGTCTCCACCAACACCTCGGCCGCCGCCACGTTGACTTGGAAAAATGCGGTCGGCGACAGCCGAAACCGCAGGCCGGCCAGCGCCTGGAAGATCGTCGCGCTCTCCCCCGCGTCGGCCAGGATTTCGTGCAGGTCGCCCACCGCGGCGTCGGACGGCCCCGGGTTCACAAACCACGCAACACAGCTCGCACCCCACGCTCCCGCTCGGTCCCGAAGCCAACCGGTCTCCTCCTCTCCTGGGGCCGAGGTGTACAACGCGGCGAGCGCGGTCGGTTCGCCCGCGGGACCGATACCTTCGCGCAAGACAAGGTTCCGAAAAAACCCAACGTGCCGCTCCGAATCCCAGAAGGGAAAACTCGACGCCAGGACGTCTCCGCGGATCTTGACGTAGACCTCGTTGATCGCGTTGGATGCAAGCGCGCAGGTCTCGACGTCCACGATGCGATCGTGTCGACCGGGCGCGTGAAACCCAAGCCAGCGCCCGATTCTGCCGATCTCAGTGTTCAACTCGTGCGCCAGCAGGTACCGCCCGACCCCAAACGTGAGCTCGATCTTGTTCCGGTAACCGTAGGCCTTGCCGGCGTACCGAATGGGGTGGCTCTCGCCGCCCAGCTCGTTCAGCAGCCGATCCAGCATTTTGGCCTTCTCCTCGCGTTGGCGCGCCACGGGCATCTCCTGCCACTGACACCCCCCACACACGCCAAACACCGGACAGGCCGGCGCCACGGCGTCTTCCGCCGGGTGCACCAGTCCGAGGCGTGTGCCATCGTGAGAGCGGCCTGCGGCCAGGATCGTCGCCCCCACGGGCGCGCCCCGGATCGACCATCGGCGCCCAAAAGAATCATCGCCTTCGCCGCCGCCCCGCGCGTCGAACCGCTCGATCCGGACCTCGCGTGGCGGGCGCTGTTTGTAGTGCTTCACCGACGGTCCTTCAGCACGGGGAACTGCGCCCGGGCGGTCCCCACGGCCCCGGCATCCACGTCGGCCACCAGCACCACCTCCTGCTCCGCCCCCGCGACGATCCGCTCTCCCCACGGGGAGATCAGCGCCGAGTCACCCGTATAGTGCAGCCCGCCGCCGTCTCCGGCGCGGTTGACGCCAGCAACGTACGCCTGATTCTCGATGGCCCTCGCTGTGAGCAGCGCCTGCCAGTGGGCGCGCCTTCGGTCGGGCCAGTTGGCGATCACCACGTACAGGTCGGTCTGGTCCACGGTCTGGCGAAAAACCTCCGGAAAGCGGAGGTCATAGCAGATGAACGGGGTCACCCGGACGCCTTCGACCAGCCAGGAAGTCACCGTCGTGCCACCGGCGAAGTGCTCCTGCTCCCCCGCGAACGAGAACGGGTGCAGCTTGGTGTAACGTTGGACCTCGCCCTTCGGGGAGACGAGCAACGCACGATTCTCGGCGCCGTTCTTGGACTGTTGAGGTACGCCCGCGAGGATCCAGAGGTCCATCCCGGTGGCGACCTCGACCATCCACGCCTCGGTGGGTCCCCCCTCAGGCTCGCACAACCCGGCGGTCGAGGCCCCCAACGAGAAGCCGCAGGGGAACATCTCCGGCAAGATCACCAGGCGCGCCCCGTTCGCGGCCGCCTCGCGGATCCGGCGGTCTGCGCGGCGATGGTTCTCGGCCCGGTTCTCCCAGGCGATGTCGAGCTGAATGAGGGCGATACGCAACATGCGGCGGGATAACCGGCGGGATGCTGCGAGCCGATCACCTGCGCAAGAGCTACCGCGGGCGCGTGGTGGTGGACGACGTGGGACTGGAGGTGCCCGCAGGCAAGGTCGTCGGCCTGTTGGGGCCGAACGGGGCGGGAAAAACCACGACATTTCGCCTTTTGACCGGCGTGGAGCGGCCCGACGGCGGCACAGTCACGCTCGGGGGAGTGGCGCTTGAAGGCAAGTCTCTCGCGGATCGCGCGCGGCTCGGGCTTGGGTACCTGCCGCAAGAGGAGACGCTGTTGGTCGCCCTCAATGTGTTGGACAACGTGGCTATCGCTGCGGATATTTCTCGATCGGGTCTGAACCCCAGCGCGATGTTGGCTCGCGTCGGGCTGGACGCACTGGGCGCCCGTGCGGTCGAACGGCTCTCCGGCGGGGAGCGTCGCCGGCTGGCGATCGCCCGGATCCTGGCCATCGCGCCGAAGGTCTTGCTCCTGGACGAGCCTTTCGCGGGGGTTGACCCCATCGCCGTGGCGGGGCTCCAAGCCCTGGTGCGGGAGATCGCGGCCGGGGGCGTCGGGGTGCTGATCACCGATCACGCGGTGCGCGAAACGCTGGCGGTCTGCGACGAAGCCGTGCTCATCGACGCGGGCGCTGTGCACACCCGGGGCACACCTGCCGACGTCGCTGCCGATCCCCATGTGCGGGCGAGGTATCTGGGGCCGGATTTCGTGTTCTGAACGCTATTCCCAGGTCAATCGGTAATCGTCGAACTGCACGCTCGTGGCGCCGACGCGGACCTTGTGCGCGCCCTTCGGGGCGGGCTTCGAGTTGATCTCCACCCCCTCTCTTCGAACTTCGACCTCGGCGTCCGCGCCGAGGCTTGTCTTCACCATTCGCACGACCACGACCGCGTCCGCGACGCTCCCGACCGCCAGCACCCCGTCGCCGATGCAAATCGGGGCCTCGGACAGCTCGGCGACGCTTAGCGTCCTCCGACCCTCTCCGACGCGACGGTAGCTGAACGAACCCTCGAGCAGCGGCTTCCGCCCTCGCACCTGCGCCAGCACCACCGCCAACGCGGCGAAGATGACCCCGAACACCGCGAACGTCGTGAGCTGTGCGTAGGAGGGGCCGAGCGCGCGAACCACCGTGGCGTTGGCCGAAACGGTCAGGTTTGCCCGGTTGGGGTCGATCCCGATGGCGGTGAGCCCGTCCGCGGGTCGGAGTTGACCGACAGCGACGACCTCAATCGGTAGCGCGAGGGACTCTTTCGCCGGCAGGAAGCGGGTCGGCTCGGGGGGCAACGGCAGCGGGATGTCCAGGGTCAGGCTTGGCCTTAGATCGGCCTCCCCGTAGGACATCCCGTTGATGGTCAGGCTGTCGAGGTGCAAGTCCAGGTGGTGGGTCGTGGAGCTCAACGTGATCGAGGCGGTCGCGTTCGTGTCGCTTGGGGGGCGCGTGATCTCAAGGCGGAGCGCGGCGCGGTCGGCGTCCTGACGCGCCAGCGGGAGGACCCGTTGGAGCGGAATTCGTTGTCGAAAATCTGCGGCCCAGGCCGTGAAGGACGTCGTCTTGCCGTCCACGACCACGGCGCCGGGGAGCACCTTCTGAACGGCCTCCACGCCGATCTTGTCCACGGCGCCGTCCGGCGGGGCCACCTCGATCAGCGTGGTGGCCAGCAGGCGATTCCCCCTGCTCTGGGCGTAGGTCGAGGCGATCTTGTCGAGCCCGCGGACGGGGCGACATCCTCGCCCGCCGCTGTCGAAGTCCGAGGAGATCGACGGGCTGTGACAGAACGGCCCGACCATCACCATGAACGATAGGTCCGCCGCCGCCTTGTCGGAGAGGTGGCTGACCACCCACGACAGACTGCCCCCCAAGTCTACGTCTTTGGAGCTGGTCAGGTCCAGCAGCGCGATGGTGTCTACCAGGGTCTTGCGGTTCACCGAGTCGATGCGGGACAGTGGCATCGCCTCCGTCGGCCGTGTGTGCATCGCGACGACGCCGACGCGGTCGCCCTCGGGGATCACCTCGACCAGCTTGGAAATGTCGGCGCGTGCGGCCATTGCGAGGGGGAGCATGGAGCCCGCCGTGTCCAACACAAAATACCAGTCGGCCGAACCGGGCTTGCCCGCCAGAATCGTCGCTACGATCGGGTTCGCCCCGGTCTCCATCGCTGGGGGAGGGGGCGGAGCGGGTGGCGGAGGAGGGATGACAGGCGGCTTCGCGTGGGCGGTCGCGCTCAGCAAGAGCCAGACGAGGGGAGAGAGCATCGGCGCGACGGCTATCATGAAACCGGACCGGGCAGGGAGGGAGGTTGGTTCATGCCCCAGTGGGGCAACGATGTCCCAGGGCAGAGCCGGGTGACCGACGGCCGGAGACGGTAGGAGGACGCGGAGCGCCTCTGGTGTGCCGCCTTCGCCCTGCCTCCTCCCTTCCAGCCTACGGCCTGTAGCCTTCGGCGCTTTTTTGGCACGGATCGTGCATTCCCCTCGATCCCACCCGGACCGCCCATGCTGCTCCTCTCGCTTCTCGCCTGTCAGTCCGCCGACACCTCCCGCAGCCCAGTGAACGACGCGCTGAGCGGGGCGTCCGACGCCACCGGGGTTCCCCGGGAGCTGCTCGCCAGCATCGCCTGGACGTCGAGCCGGTTTGACAATCGTGGCGGGGCCGCCAGCATCGACGGGGGCGTCGGGATCATGGCCCTCCACCAGAACGACCAGGCGCCCCGCAGCCTCGACGCCGCTCTCCTCACCAACACCGACGTCGAGCAGATCGCGATGGACGACGACGCGAACATCCGCGGAGCCGCCGCGCTGATGGAGGAGAAGGCGGCGGAGTACCTGACAAACACCGGCAACCGCGTGGACACCTGGCAGGAGTGGTACTTCGTGACCGCCTGGTTTTCGGGCGCGACCGACCCCATCGTCGCAGAGGGTTTCGCGGATCAGGTCTACGATTGGATGCAGTTCGGGCTGATCGGCGAGACCCCTGACGGCGAGATCGTCGAGGTCTCCCCGGTCTCGATGCCCTGGCGTCGCACGGCCGTGAGCGGGTCGAGCCTCGTGGATCAGTTCGTGGCCGCGAGCACTGCCAACTACAGCGACTACAACCGCTCGGGTGGCGACATCACGACCGTGGTGATCCACACCGTACAGGGCAGCTACTCCGGGGCGATCTCCTGGTTCCAGAACAGCTCGGCCTCCGCGAGCGCTCACTATGTCGTGCGATCCAGCGATGGCCAGATCACCCAAATGCTCCAGGAGGAGGACGTCGGCTGGCACGCTGGGTATTGGGATACCAACCTACACTCGATCGGGATTGAGCACGAGGGCTACGTCGAGGATCCCGGCACCTGGTACACGGACGCGATGTACAGCGAATCCGCCGCGTTGACCCGTGACATCTGTGATCGGTATGGCATTCCGATGGACCGGGACCACATTATCGGTCACGCCGATGTTCCGGGCTGCTCTGGCACCGGCGGGGGCAGCAGCTGCCACACGGACCCCGGGAGCGGCTGGGACTGGGATCGTTACATCGATCTGGTCGCGGGCGGCAGCTCTACGAGCGGTACCACGCCGAGCTCCTCGACGGATGGGGCGAGAACGGGCACGTTCAACGCTGCGTTGACCTCCTCGCGCTACGGAGAGACGGACACCTGTGCGGGCGCGATCTCCGGCGCCGTCAACAACGGCCAACTTTACCTGACCGGGACGTGTACGCTGGTCAACCACGGGGACGAAGCCGGGGACATCCCCGTGTCGTGGTCCGGGACCATCAGCGGGGGCGTCATCGACGGGCGTATGGTGGTGGACGGGCACTCCGCCGATTTCACGGGCACAGAGGCGGGGGACGGCACGATCTCGGCGCGGTTCACCGGCAGCGAGGACATCGGCGGGGATGTCGGAGAGCTGACGTTTGATGTGGAGATTTCGGCGGTGCCGTAGTTTCTTGGCTACCCCGCTCCCACAATCACATAATCCGCCCCCCAAACCACCTCGCCCTGTGCGATCGCGCTCTCGCGTAGCTCCTCGATGTGCCCCCGCAGGGCCTCCGCGACGGCGCGATCCCGAATCCGCGGCAATTTTCGAGAGGCGACGTCCAACTGGCCGTTCACAAATCGCGCGCCGATGCGGTTCGGAAACACTTTGAGCTCCCGGATCTGCAGCTTCGCCGCCTCCATCCACCGGGCGATCAACTCCGAGGGATATTCGCGGTACATCCGGTCGCCCGCTAGCAGGATGCACGCATCCCGGACCCGACAGACCTGATCCAAGAGCGAACCATCCCGAGGGGGTGGCTCCAGACCGACGAGGTAGACGGATCCCCGGCAGTGCGGGCGGAGGCGGTTCAGATAGTCGTACTGAAAATAGGGCGCGTGCCCATCGATGGCGCCGATCACATAGTCCACGAGCACCTGATCGAAGGACTCCCCGTGCAGCAGCGTCGGGTCGGTCCACTGCCCCCGCACGATCCTCGCCCTTGGCGCGATCGCGGGCAGCGCGCCGAGGCGCCAATCCTCGACGGTGACTGCGGTGAGCGATCGGGTCGGCAGCGTGGCCATCCAACCCAACGAGTGTGCGCCGGTCCCGGTGTCGAGCACGTCTCCCCAAGCGGGTCCGTTGACCTTGCTGATCCACTCAAACAGCGCGTCCACGCGGTACGGGTTCGGCGGCACGGTCAACTCGTCGTGATCACGACGCGGATCGCGCGCTTTTTGCCGTTCCAGAGCACCGAGTCCCCGGTGATCGTCGCCTTCTGGTCGGTCACCTTCACCTCCCCGAGGCGCACCGCGCCGGAGTCGATGGCCCTGCGCGCTTCGCTGTTCGTCCCCGCCAGGCCCCCCTCGACCAGCGCGGCAATGACCCCGATTCCCTCCTTGCAATAGATCTGCGGCATGTCCGCGCTGGCCCCCCCCGCGAACACCGCCCGCGCGGCGACGTCGGCCGCCTCCGCCGCCTCCCGACCGTGAACCACCGCGGTCGCCTCGATCGCGAGCCGGCGCTTGGCCACGCGGACATCCGCCATCATCGCGGTGATCTCCGGAATCGGCATGTAGCTGTAGAGCTTGAGCAGCTTCTCCACGTCCGCGTCGTCCACGTTCAGCCAGTTCTGAAAATAGTGGTAGGGCGAGAGCATCTCCGGGTCCAAGAACCACGCTCCCCCCGCGGTCTTGCCCATCTTCTTGCCATCGGCGGTGAGCAGCAGCGGGATCGTCAACCCCCAGGTCTCCACACCCTCCACCCGCCGAATCAGGTCACAACCGGAGAGGATGTTGAACCACTGGTCCTGGCCGCCGATCTGAAGGCGACAGTTGTGCCGCCGGTACAGCTCCAGAAAATCGTAGCTCTGCAGCAGCGTGTAATTGAACTCGATGAACGAGAGCCCCTGCTCGCGATCCAGGCGCTGCTTGAACGTCTCGGCGCTCAACATGCGGTTCACGCTGAAATGGGCGCCGATGTCCCGAAGAAAGTTGAGATAGCCCAGGCCACAGAGCCACTCGGCGTTGTCCACGATGCGAGCGTTGGGGGCGAAGATCTGACACTGCTTCACCAGGGCGACCTTGTTCGCCGCGATGTCCTCTGCGGAGAACAGATCGCGGGTCTTGTCTTTGCCGGTCGGGTCGCCGATCAGCGCCGTGCCTCCGCCCACGATCACGATGGGGTCGAGCCCCGCTTCTGCCAGCCAACGCAGGCACAGCAGCGGGAGCAGGTGACCCGCGTGCAGGCTCTTCGCCGTGGGATCGGCGCCCACGTAGACGGTGACCGAGCCCGCATCGATGGCGGCTCGGAGCGCGGCCTCGTCGGTCATCTGGTGTACGAACCCGCGCGCTTTCAGCTCATCCAGGACGTGCATCACGCCCCCCGCCGGCGACGGGCGAGGAGCCCAAACGGGAATAGCAGGAGCGCGGGGAGCGCCGTTTCCAGCTCGACCCCACCGCTCTTGCAGCACCCGCCGCCGTCGTCGATGACCGCGGTGTCGGGCGGCCCGTCTTGCACGAACAGCGGCGTGGCGTAATTTCCGGTGTTGCGTGCGTCATGCCGCAGGGACTGCCACTCGATCTTCTGGTCTGCGCGGCCGGCTGTGTGCCAAGCGTACAAGAACCCCTCCCGGCTGGGCACGACGACCTCGAGGTAGCCATCCCCGTCGATGTCGCCGACGGCCGGGCTCCCCAGGATCCAGTGGCCCGTGTACTTGGGCCAGCCGGCGGGCTCGACCCCGTCCTTGTTCCAGGCGTGGAGCAGGTAGCCGCCGCTGCCGAAGATGGCCTCGGGGACAGCGTCTCCGTTGATGTCCGCGATCGCAGGGGCGGACAGGAACTGCACGTCTTCGATTTGGCGCGGAAATCCGACGAGCATCTCCCCCGTCGCGCCGCTGTAGGCCGCCAACACATGCTGGTAGTCCGAGA
>CANKNP010000005.1 GCA_947483545.1 Deltaproteobacteria bacterium
CCTCCAGACGCCGACCACGGGCGATCTGCTCGCTGTCAACGACCTCTCCCTCGCGGATCCGCCCCTTGACGCGCCCGCCGCCTTCTCCGCCTCCGGTGCGCCCGCCGTGCTCGGCATCGTCATCGCCGCCGGGTTCGCAGCCGTCGTCGCCCTTGCAGCGCTCGGCATCGGCTACGCCATCGGCCGCCGACGCGGCGCCGGGGCAGCCGCTGCCTTGCTCCTTGGGCTCGCTGCCCGAGAGGGCTTCGCGCACGGCGGGGAGGATCATGGCGCCCCAGCGATCCCCACCGACACGACCGGGCTGCTGCACTTGCCGCTGCCGAGCCAGTTCCTGCTGGGTTTGCGCACCCTGCCGCTGGTCCATGCGCCGTTCCAAGAGCAGGTGCCGGCGTTCGGCCGGTTCGTCGCCCGCGCGGGCGGCAGCGCGACGCTCCGATCGCCCGTAGCCGGGGAGATCCTTGCACCCCCGGGAGGCTTCCCCTCGCCGGGGGCCTCGGTGCACGCTGGACAGGTGCTCGCGACGGTGCGCGAGGGTGCCGCAGGGGCGGATCGCGCAGCGCTGGCCGAAGCCCGGCAGTCCGCCGCGATGGCCGCCGCCGAAGCCGCTCAGGCGCTGGCCCTGGCGGAGCGGGATGAGGCCCAGGTCCCCCAGCTCGGCGACGTGCTGACCGCGCGGGAGCGCTTCGTCCTCGGGCAAGCCACCGCCGCCGCTCGCGTGGCCGTCGCCGAGGCCGATCGCACGCTGACTGCGCTCCGAGAGGGCGCTGCCATCCGCGCCCCGGTCGCTGGCAAGCTCGGCTCCGTGCTGGCACGTCCCGGCGACCAGGTCCAAGCTGGAGATCCCCTGTTCCGCGTCATCGACGCCTCGGACCTGTGGGTCGAGGCGCGCGTGCCTGAGCGCCTCGCTGTCGGCTTGCTCGCCGGGTCCTCAGCGCAGGTTCACGCGACCGCCCTCCCCGACTCCCCGTTCCCCGCGATCCTCCTGGATGGCGGCCAGGAGGCCGATCCCGCCACCGCGGCGCTCACGGTCACCCTCGCCGTAGACGCACCCGCCCTCGACCTGCGCCCAGGCATGTCCGCGACCGCGTGGCTGGGCCGCGGCCCGATCCGGGATGTGCTGGTGGTTCCGGACGCCGCCGTCGTCGAGAGCAACGGCATGCGCATCGGGTTCGTCAAGGTTGGACCCGAGCAGTTTGCGCTCCGGGAGCTTCGGCTCGGGGGCCGATCCGGCGCGTATTGGGAGGTGCTTGAAGGCGTGAGCGTCGGCGAACGGATCGTGATCGACGGCACGTACGCGCTTCGAAGCTTGGCGGGAAGGTGAGGCCCACGCAACATCTTCGGGGGGCCAGCCCTGGCGAGAAACTTCGCGGCAGAGACACTAGATGACCGCCCTCATCGCGCTCTCCTTGCAGAACCGGCTCTTCGTGCTGCTGGTGGCCGCGGTGCTGATGACCGTGGGCGGCATGACCGCGGCTCGAATGCCCGTGGACGTGTTCCCAGACCTGAACCGGCCGACCGTCACGGTGATGAGCGAGGCGGGCGGCCGGTCGCCGGAGGAGGTCGAGCTGCTCGTCACCCGGCCCGTGGAGCTCGCGCTCAGCGGCACGCCCGGCCTCGAGCGGGTCCGCTCGCAGTCCGCGGTCGGCCTGTCGGTCGTGTGGCTGGAATTCGACTGGTCCACCGACGTGTACCAGGCACGCCAGCAGGTGTCCGAGCGGCTCGGCCAGGCGCAATTGCCCCCCGGTGTCGTGCCGACCATGGGGCCCGTCAGCTCGATCATGGGCGAGATCATGCTCATTGGCCTGGCTTCCCCCGACGCCAGTGTGAGCGGGCCGGCGTTGAGGACCTGGGCGGATTGGACGCTGCGGCCGCGCCTGCTCGCGATCCCCGGGATCTCGGCGGTGATCGCCATCGGCGGCGGGGTGCAGCAGCTCCAGGTGAGCGTATACCCGGACCGCCTCGCAAACCTCGGGCTCACGCTGGGCGAGGTGCGGGAGGCAGCGGAGGGCGCCCAGGGCAACTCCACCGGTGGATTTCTGGAGCGTAAAAGCCAGGAGTACGTGATTCGGAACCTGGCGAGGACCGCCGATGCGAACGAGGTCGCGGAGACAGTGGTCGCGACCCGCGAGGGCGTGCCCATCACGCTCGGCGACGTCGCGGACGTGGCCCTCGGCGTCGGCACCATGCGCGGAGACGCGGGGGTGGACGCCCAACCCGGCGTCGTGCTCTCCGTCCAGAAGCAGCCCGGCACCGACACCATCGCGTTGACCGCGGCCATCGATCGCGCGCTGGAGGAGCTGGCCGTCAGCGCCCCCGCAGGCGTCACGGTCACGCCGTTGTTCCGCCAGGCCAGCTTCATCGAAGCCTCGATCGCGAACGTCGAAGAAGCGCTCGGAGCAGGCGCGATCCTCGTCACGCTCGTGCTCCTCGCGTTCCTGGGAAACCTGCGGACCACCGCCATCTCCCTCGTCGCGATCCCCCTCTCCCTGCTCGTCGCCGCCTTGGTCCTGCATGCCTTCGGTCAGACCGTCAACACCATGACCCTCGGCGGCCTCGCCGTGGCCGTCGGCGAGCTCGTGGACGACAGCATCGTAGACGTCGAGAACGTGCTCCGACGCCTGCGCGAGAACCGCAAGCTCCCGACCCCGCTCGGTGCGATGCGGGTCATCCTCGACGCCAGCGTGGAGGTGCGCGGGGCCATCGTCTTCTCCACCGCCCTGGTCGTGCTCGTCTTCTTGCCGCTGTTCGCGATGTCTGGGGTTGAAGGCAGGCTGTTCGCGCCGCTCGGCGTCGCCTACATCACGTCGATCTTCGCCTCGATGTTCGTGTCGTTGACCGTCACCCCCGCCCTGTGTGCGACGCTCCTGCCCCGGCTCGCCGAGAAGGACCACGGCGACGACGGTTGGCTGGTCCGCAGGTTGAAGGGCCTGGATCGCCGCCTGCTCGGGTGGGCGCTGCCCCGGCCGGGCCTTGTCATCGTCGGAGTCTCAGCCCTGGTGCTGCTCGCGGCGGGCAGCGTGCCCTGGCTGGGGACGAGCTTCTTGCCCCCTTTCAACGAGGGCACGGCGACGATCACCGTGATCGCCCGGCCCGGAACGAGCCTCGCGGAGTCGAACCGCCTCGGGGCGCTCGCGGAGCGGCAATTGTTGGCGATCCCCGAGGTCCATCGCACGGGTCGAAGGACAGGGCGGGGGGAATTGGACGAGCACGCCGAGGGGGTCCACCATACGGAGATCGACGTGGACTTCAAGGAAGGAGGGCGGCCAAGAGCGGAGGTGTTGGAGGTTGTACGCGCCGAGTTGGCCGAGATCCCCGGGGTGGTCGTGAACATCGGGCAGCCGATCAGCCACCGCCTCGACCACCTGCTCTCCGGGGTTCGGGCCCAAATCGTCCTCAAACTTTTTGGTGACGACCTCTCGACGTTGCGGCAAACTGCGGCCAGCCTTCAGACGGCGCTGAAGCCGATCCCCGGGCTCGTCGATCTGCAGGTTGAACCCCAGGTGCTCATCCCCCAGGTCCACCTCCAGGTCAACCGCGAAGCCGCGAAGCGATTTGGTGTGACCCCCGGGCATGTGACCGAGGTCCTGGAGCTCGCGCTCGCCGGGGAGCGGGTCGCCACCGTGCTCGATGGGCCCCGCGCCATCGACCTCATCGTGCGGTACGCCGCCCCCTTTCGCGACGACATCGACACCCTCGAGACCACGCCGCTCACCCTGCCCAACACCGGCACTGTCACGTTGGGCCAGCTCGCGGACATTCGCAACGGCACCGGCCCGAACCAGATCCTCCACGAAGGCGGCCAGCGGCGCATCGTCGTGAGCGCCAACGCCGCCGGCCGAGATGTGGGCGGTGTCGTCTCCGACATCCAAAACACGCTCGCCGGCATCCGACTCCCGACCGGCTACCACATCGAGATCGCGGGGCAATACGAGAGCCAGCAAGCGGCGAGTCGAACGATCGCGCTGCTGTCGATCCTGTCCTTCGTCGGGATGTACGCCGTGCTCTTCGCGCATTTCGGGTCGCACGTCCTCACGTTGCAGGTGCTGTTGAACATCCCGTTGGCGCTGATCGGATCCGTCGCCGCGATTTGGATCTCCGGCGCGCCTTTGTCGGTTGGCACCCTCGTCGGCTTCATCACGCTCTGCGGCATCGCCACACGAAACAGCATCCTGATGATCTCGCATTACCTGCACCTTCAAGCGCACGAGGGCGCGCCGTTCGGGGCCGAAATGGTGATGCGCGGATCGCTCGAGCGCCTCGTCCCCGTCGCGATGACCGCGTTGTGCGCCGGGATCGCGCTGGTGCCCTTGGCCCTGGCAGGCGGTCAGCCTGGGAAGGAAATATTGACGCCGGTCGCCCAGGTGATTTTGGGCGGGCTGGTCTCCTCCACATTGCTCGACATGATTGTGACGCCGACCGTGTATCTGCGGTTTGGTGGCGGCCTCGGCGCCACTCCGAGTCGGTAAGCGCGGGCCGAAGGACGGCCGTGCAAATCAGCGCGACCTGCTTTGTGGGGGCAGCACCTCTGGCGCCTCCGGTGCGCCCGCCGGGCCCCCCGCGAGCCGAGATGCGCTCGACTACGAGCGCGTGGTCGGCTCGGGTGCGCTTGAGCACCTGCGGGGTTTGCGAGGAACTTCGAGGCACGAGAGCTATGGCCCAGACCTGGCCCCCCGCCCCGCTACCACCTCGGCTATCAACCCCTCCACGCCCGCTACCTCCTCGTCCGTCAGCATGGGAAACATCGACTTCCTTCGGGAGTGTGACAACCGCCCCCCATTCTCCAGGCACCTCGCCACCAGCTGGTTCTCCAGCCGTGCCGGCAGCTCCACGATGCTCCCCACGCGACGCTTGACCTCTGCGTACACCACCAGGAATTCGATCTCCCGCACGAAATCCTGGTCGATCGCCTGCGCCAGCCAACCGTACAAGGCTTCGACCATCGGCGTCGCATCGAAGTAGCGGTACAATCCTGCGGTGTCGTTGAGCACCTCGACGTGGCCGTACCGCACGTCCAGGTCATACTGCACCCGCGCCATGAGCGGCACGGAGAAGCGCTCTAAGCAAGCATCGTACTCCTTCATGCGATCAAGCATGGTCGCGGAGACAGGCACAATGGTCCCCGCCGGCGTGAAGCCTTTTCGGACCAGAAAATAGTGGATCAAGAATCGGTGAATCCGCCCATTCCCATCCTCGAAGGGGTGGAGGAACACAAATCCGAACGAGGCGGCCGCGGCGGCCACCACGGGGTCGAGATCGGATCGCTCCAGCAGTGCCGCGCATTCGAGCCACCCCTGCATCAGGCCGGGCAAATCCTCCGGCTTGGGGCTCACAAAGTCTACCTTGACCCGGGCATCCGCCGCGACGTAGTTCTGACTGTCGCGCCAGCCCGCGTCCCGAAACCGGGGGTCCACGAGCGCGTTCTGCAGCCCTACCAACACCTCCGGCGTGACGGCCAGGAGCTCTCCGGCGCGGTGGAGGGCTGCGACAAAGCGCGTCATCTTGTCGCCGGACGGCTTCTCCTTCTCGATCTCAAAGCTGCTCTTCGTCTCCTTGGAGTAGAGCCACGTCGCCGCTCGAAGGAGCGTGTCGGCGTCGTAGTTGGCCAGGATCGCGGTCAACCGCTGGTCCAGGCGCCGCGCCGCCATGCTCTGGATCCAGGGGGTCCGGCGAACCCTTGGACAAAAGCCCTCAGTTCCCAGCAGGTTGTTGACCACTCGGTGGCGCCGGCTGCGTCGGGGCTCCCCCGTGAACTCTGTCTCGGGGTCCAAAAGGAGCTGATAATTGCCCTGGCTCAGGTCGGGGATGTCGAGGACCTGCTTGGTGAGGACCTCGAACAGAAACCACGCACGCCGGGTGTTGGCGCCCGTGGGCTTGCGCAGGATCCAGGCGCGTAGAAGCTCGATCTCTGGCGTTCCGAGGCGGGCGAAGAGCGCCGCCAGGATCTCGATGTTGACCCCGTCGTACCTCAGCGCGAATTCGACGTGGCCGGGAAGGTCCACTGGGCCGTACGCCGACGGAAAAGTCTCCCAGACAATGCCCTGTTCCACGACCGACTGCCGCGCCACCTTCCCGATGAACGACCAGCGATGATGCGGCATGACGTTCAGCCCGAACGTGCGTACCATCCAGGCGTACCCCACCGGCGAAGCGCCGCTCGGCAGGCCGAGCGCGTCGTTGCCCATCCAGCGGCTCTTCGAAACCAGGAGCACGGTGCGGAACCTCTTCGCAGAGTCCGAGCCATATTACGGAAAGGGCATTTCGTCCGAAAATCGTTCAAGCCCGGTCCCCGTCCGGGTTGCCTCAGGCCGCCGGCCCGGTGTACTCTCCCGGGGTGTCCGTGGATATGAAGTACCTTGCCGCTATATTCCTCGGCGTGGTCGGTTGCGCCGCGCCGCTGCCGTGTGGCGAAGGGGAAGCCTCGCTCGACCTGGACGGGGATCCCGAGGCGCTCTACCGGGGCGACGTCCTCCCCCAATTCTCGCTCACCATCGGCGAGGCTGCGATGGCCGACCTGCCGATCAGCCAACAGGATGACAGTCCTGAGGTCCACGCGGACTTCGCCTTCCGGGGGGAGATCTCGGACGTGGGCCTGTCCCTCAAGGGGCACAGCTCGTTCCGGCCGATCAGCGAGAAGGCGGCGTTCAAGATCGACTTTGCCGAGTGGGACGATGCCGGTAGCCTGCACGGGATCCGACGACTCACGCTCAACAACATGGTCTCCGACCAGTCGAAGCTCGCGGAAGAGCTTGGCTATGCGCTGTACGAGCTCGCCGGGCTGCCCGCGGCACGGCACGGGTTCGCCTGCCTGGAGGTGAACGGTGAGGATTACGGGCTCTATGGCGTCGTCGAGACCATGGACGAGCAATTCGTGGCGCGTGCGTTTCAGGATCCAAGCGGCACGTTGTACGAGGCGAACGCCCAGGCAGACTTTTTCCCTGGAGGGATCTAGGCTTTCGAGATCGAAGAGCAAGGGGTTGAAGACCCTCTGCTGGCGCTTGAAGGGTTCGTCACCGCCCTCGACGCGACCGCGGACGAGGACTTTGTGGCGTTCCTGGAATCGAAGTTCGACGCGGATGCTCTGTTTGATGGGTGGGCGGCGGAGCTCTACATCCAGAACGATGACGGCTACATCTTTCGGGCCAACAACTTTTTCGTCTACCACGAGCCCAGTCTGGACCGATGGTGGATGCTGCCGTGGGGGCTGGACCAGGTCTGGGAGACCGATCTGGATGTCTCCGATCCCGTCGCGACGATGGATCCGGCCAGCGAGCACGGCGTCTTGTCCCTCCGTTGCCTCGAGATCCCCGCGTGTGTGGGGCGGCTGAACGAGCACCTGCTGGCGATCGCGGATCTGGCCCAATCCGCGCACCCTCACGCAGAGGCCGTGCGGCTGATTCAACAGCTCGCCGGGGTGAGCCGGCGGGATCCGATGAGCCCCAACTCGGGCGCTGAGGTGATGTGGTCGCAGAACGCGATCGCGGACCGGGTGCGGGGCAGGCCGGGGCAAGTCCGCAGGCAAGTTCCCTAAGGACCCAGGCCACTCGCCTACCTTGAGCACCTCAAAAACGCCTTCTTGCACTTCAGCAACACCGCCTCCCCCTCCCCCGCCGTCACCGTCCCGGCCTCGACCTCCTTGCCGTCGAAGGTGGCCAGCACCGTGTAGGTGCCCGCCGGGACCTTGGGAAGGGCGTAGTGCGCCTCACCCAACCGGAGCCGGACCGCCTCGGCGTTGCCTGAGAGCTCGATCGTGGCTGAGGCCCCGGCCGGCGCGACCTCTGGCGTGGCAGTGACCGGCTTGGCGCTGGCCACCGGCTTGCCGCTCGCCGCCCCAGGCTTCACCTCCACGACCTCCAACGGCACCGGGACCTCGACCAGCTCCGGCAGGCTGGGCAAGGTCGGCGCTTGGGACCCCGGCAGGATGACTTGCGGCAGCGGTGCGCTGACCACCAGCGGAGGCTCCGGCTTCGGAGCAGGCGCGAACTCCCGCCACGCGAACACCGCGGCGACGACCAACAGGATGCCGCCCGCCGCCAGGCTCCCCACCCCCATGACGCCCAGCGCGGCCGCCCCCGCTTTCGTCGCCGTGCCCGCGCCCTGCGGCGCCGCCCGGCGTGCGCCAGACGTCCTGGATCCGGACATCGGCCCTGAGCCCGTGATCGGGCCTGAGCGCGTGGCCGCGGTGATGGGTCCAGACCGCGCCATGGCCTTGGAGACCGGCCCCGACCCCGCGAGGCCGCCGTTCGCCTTGACGTCCAGCACGCGCTGCTCCGCCCGCGGCGAGGCGACGGTCGGCGCCACGCCCGTCGCGACCCCGACCACGAACGAGGCGCGCACCTCGGGCTCGGCGACGACAGGCTCCTGGTCTTCGCTGTCCTCGGCGAGCAGCTTGCCCGTCCACGAGCCGTTCGCCACCTTCGTCGCACCGAAGCAGTCCGGAACCGCGTCCGCGGCCCAATCCCGCAGCCGCAGCGGCTCCGCGCGCGACATCTCCAAGCACTTGCGCTCCACCTCGCGGGCGCCTGGGCGCTCTGTGGCGTCGAAGGCCAACATGCGCGCGATCATCTCTCGCGCGCCCTCGGGCACTCGACCGATGTTCGCCTCAAACCGCGCGGCATGGCTCTTCGGGTTCGCGCTCGTCCGTCCAAAAGCTTCGCCGACGAGCATCTCGTAGAGCACGCACCCCAGCGAGTAGATGTCCCCAGCGGCGCCGTCATCGTCGAAGTCCAGGCGGGAGGGCGACATGTACTCGACGCTGCCCATGGCCAGCGAGCGGGTCTCGGCCTCCCGGGCTTGAAAATCGGCGCGGGCGATGCCGAAGTCCAGCACCTTGAGCTCACCGTCCGCGGATAATTGCAGGTTTGCCGGCTTCAGATCCCGGTGGCAGACGTTGAGCGGGCGCCCCGCCGGTCCCGGACGATGCCAGGCCGCTTCCAGCGCAGCGGCCACCTCAGCGACGATCTCGAACGCCGGACCCTCGGGGATCGGCGCTCGCTTGACCAGCGCACGCAGCGAAACCCCTTCCAGGTATTCCATCACGACGGCTTGATGGCCTCCTATCCGGACGAGCCCATCCACCTGCACGATGGCGCGGTGCCGCAGCAGGCCGAGCAGGCGCGCCTCATCCCGAAAGCGCTGCTGCGCCTCCTCAGCCAGCCGGCCATCGCCCCCGCCGAGCCGCAATAGCTTGATGGCAACGGGCTTCTCGAACCCATCGGAGCCCAGCATCGCGGCGCGGTAGACCACGCCGAAGCCCCCCTCCCCGAGGAGCTCACCAAAGCGGTAACGGCGACCAGAACCAGACAAACGGGAAAAGCCAGTGACGCCGACAGTCTACCAGCGCAAGGCCACGACTGCGAGCCCGATCCCGACGACGCCGAGCCCGCCGGAGACCGCCACCTTGGTATTGGCCTGCCCCCGCAACGTCGCCAGCTCCGCCTCGGTCATGCCGCTCTCCAGGTCCACGTAGGCGGCATGATCCGAAGCGGCCCAGGCATAGACGCCGGCGCCGGCCACAAGGGCGGCTCCGCCGGCGATCCACCAGGGCAAGCCGCTCCGCTCCGCGCGCTCCGGGGCGGTGGGCACGGTCACCGCCGCCGCGGCCGCCGTTGCGTACGCGGACCAGTCCGGGAGCGCCTGATCCTCGGTGAGCCACTGCGAATCGCGCACGGTGCCGTCCTGCGAAACGAGCTGCAGGACCGCCGGGCGATCCAGCGGGCGCTCAGCGGTCTTGACCCCGTCAACGTACAAGGACGTCCCGCTGGGAACAGTCACGGCCTCGGTGTTCACGTCCAGCGACGCCGTGTTGAACAGCTCCCGCAGCGGTGTCCCCGGCGGGGCGAGGCGGTCGCCGATCGCCCAGGCCAGATCCGCCGCTCGGGCCGCGCCAAACGCTGCGCGGGCTGAGCGGATCTCCGCGCCCACGAACGCGCCGTACGCATGGAGTCGGTGAATCGCGGCGACGTCGGTGGGGAGAAGCACCTGGTCGAGGCAGCGGAGCTTGGCGTCGAGCGTGGCGATGGCGGCGCCCACGGCCTCCTCCTCCAAGTCAACGACCGCACCCTCGCCGTCGAGCAGCGCCGCCTGCAGATCCGCTGGCCGTGTGGGTGCCGCGCAGTCGGCCGCCTGCGCAGACGTTGAACCGAGCGCGAGCGCGAGTGTCAACAACATCAGTTCCCCTTCCCGTAGAGTGTGTACACGGCACCCCCCTGGGTGTACGCCCAATACGAGTCTTGCGGCGCGCCGATCACCCAATCCTCCCGGCCATCATTGTTCATGTCGCCCACGGTCATGGCGCTGCCAAGCTGATCCTCTGCGTAGCCCTCCAGGATGACGTCCGCGGAGGCCGAGCCGAGCAGAATGTCGATGGGGCCGTAGAACAGGAGCGCGTGGCCGACGTCCGTGCCGTAGGACGACGCGCCGGAGGTCCCCTCCCCGCCCACGGCGAGGTCAACTTCCCCGTCGGAGTCGAGATCCAACGCGGCGACGGAGGAGCCGAGACGCAAATAGGCTGCTTCCCCCACGATGACGCTGTAGGCGGCGGTCAGGGACTGCACCCCCGTCGAGCCCCCCGCGACAAGGTAGGCCGCCCCGGCGTCGATGCCCAGCGTGTCCGAGCCGGGCGCGCCGATGAGCAGATCCTCGATGCCATCCCCCGTGACGTCCCCCGTGACAGCGAGCGCGTAGCCGGCGCCGTCCCCCACGACTGCGCCCTGCCACTCCGCCGTCGCCGACGAGGGCGCGTAGCCGTAGCCCGCCGTGGCCATCTCCAGAATGTAGACCCCGCCCGCATCGGAAGAGTCTCCGACCGCGGAGGCGATCACGTCTTGCAGCCCGTCACCCGTCAAGTCCCCGACAGCGACGTCCCAGCCGAGGCGAGAGAGGTAGTCTCGCCCGTACCAGCCGCTCTCGACCCCGATGATGTCGCTGTAGCAGGAGGTCCGACTGTGCAAGGTGACACTGCCGTCCTGTGTGTTGGACCAACCGTAGTCGGGGGCGCCGATGACCACCTCCGCAGCGCCATCGCCGGTCTGATCGGTCACGGCGGCGACAGACCACGCCGCCTGGGTGGAGCCCCCGGCGCCGTACGTCACCTGGCAGCTGTTGGAGGACGAATATCCACTGTTGGGCGAATAGAACATCCACGTCGCCCCCCCATCCGTGTAGTTGTCGTCATTGTAGGGCTCACTCACGTAGATCTGCTGGGCCGTGCCCTCCAGGACCGCGACGTCGTGCCCAAAAGAATCCTGGTTGTAGGAGTAGAGCCACGACGTATAGATACTTGAGGAATTGACCCCCGTGTTGGCGCCGACGAACTGATAGGCCGAGCCATCCCCGCCGTTCCAGCCCGGCGCTCCAACCAACAGATCGTCGCCGACGGACCCATCGATCTCGCCCGCCGAGAGTGAAAACCCAAAATACATGTAGCTGCCATCGCCACCATAGATCACCGCATCTGCGCTGGACATCACCGAGAGGGTGCCGCTCCAGACACAGGCCCCGCCGGTGCCATCGCAGTCGTTGTCCAGGCCATCGTTGCAAATCTCGGCGGCGGAGGGCGAGAGGGAGGCGTTGGCGTCGTCGCAGTCCGCCCCGCCATAGCTTGTGCCCTCGTAGCCATCCAAATCCTGGTCGTAGTCGGAGGTCCTGCTGCAATCGCCGTCGATGCCGTCGTACCAGGTCTCCGGGCCGCCAGGGTAGGCTGCGACCTGGGCATCGTCACAGTCTGTCGAGAGCGGGCTGTCATAGTTTCCGGTCACGCTGCAACGACACTCCGACACGGTGGTGCCGTAGCCATCCCGGTCATCATCCAAGTACAGGGTGATGCAGCCGTCGGCGGAGGGATCGTTGGCGTCGCCATCACAATCGTCATCGGCGGAGGTGCTGCAGGTCTCGACCCCGTCGGGGCTGATGGCACCGTTGCCATCGTCGCAGTCGGTGGCATCGAACACGTCGTAATCGCCTGTCGCAACACAACGACACTCCGACGAAGTGCTCCCGTAGCCGTCTTGATCCGCGTCCAGGTAATACAGCGCGCAGGCATCGACGTTCAGCTCGTTGGAATCCCCGTCGCAGTCATCATCCGCCGCGGTCGTGCAGGTCTCCACCCCCGCGGGGTTGGTCGTCGCGGTGGAATCATCACAGTCGGTGGTGTTGCCAGACGTGCCGGTGGGCATCGCACAGGCCGCGATCACCGCAGGCGCCACACCATAGCCATCGCCATCGGCGTCCGCGTACCAGTCCGTCGTGCCCTTGACCAGCGGATCCTCGTCCTCTTTGAGCCCGTTGCAATTCGTGTCGCCCCCCCCGCAGTACTCGTCGGCCCCCGGGAAGATCAGCGGGTCCGTGTCATCACAATCGGAGCCGTCCAGCACCAGGCCGGGCTCCGACACACAGCGCCCGATCTTTTCGCCGGCGCCATAGGAATCGGCGTCGCCGTCCACGTAATATTCCGTGGTCCCTGTCACACTGTCGTCGTCGTCATCCACCAGCGCGTCACAATCTTCGTCCCCGCCCCCGCAGATCTCCAACGCGGACGGAGAGATGGTCGCGTCGGCATCGTCGCAGTCGGTGGGCGCGGCTTCGCTCCCGGGCGGCGCGTCACACGCTTGGATGGGCGTGCCGACGTAGGTGTCCCCGTCCGCGTCCTCGTACCAGGTGGGGGCGTCCACGCCGTCCTCGTCGTACGCCAGGTCGCAGTCATTGTCCAGATCGTCACAATACTCGGGCGCGCCGGGGTAGCTGGTCGGATCGCCGTCGTCACAATCATCGCAGGCGCTCCAACTGTCGCCGTCATTATCGACGGGGCCTGAAAATCCGTCGCAATTCAGATCAAGCGCCTCACCGCAGGCTTCGTCGGCGCCCGGGTGCATGTCCGAATTGGCATCGTCACAATCCGTGCCCGTAGACACGCTCCCCGGAGGTGCGGTGCAGGTGACGGAGGTCTGATTCGGGTCGCCGTAGCCATCCGCGTCACCGTCCGCGTACCAGGTGGGCGCGTCGTCCGCAGTGTCGAAGAGCCCGTCACAGTCATCATCGTAGGGGGTGTCACAGGTCTCGACGCCCTCGGGCGAGACCAACGCATCACCGTCGTCGCAGTCGCCGGTTTGGAGCGTGTAGCCCTCGGGCAAGTCACACGCCTCGGCCGTCTCCTCGCCGCCGTAGCCATCCTGATCGGCGTCCAAGTACCAGACCGTGGCCTCGGCGTGGAGCCCATCGCAATTCTGGTCCACGGTGCCGCAAACCTCGGGGGCGCCCGGGTACACGTCGGCGGCCGAATCGTCGCAGTCTGTCGCGTCGGTGACGAACCCTTCGGGCTGGGTGCAGGTGTCCTCGGGCGCGTTCGGGTCGCCGTAGCCATCGCCATCTGCGTCCGCAAACCAGCGCCGCACCGCGGAGATTCCGGGATCCGTGTCGTCGCAGTCCTCGTCGAGCAGCACCCCATCGCCGTCGGGGTCGAGCCGCTCGGACTCAGCGTTCTTCGAGATCCAGGCGCAGCCGGTCAGCAGGAGCGCGGGGAGGAACGAGGCATAGAACGGCAAGCGAACCATGCGCGGAGTCTACAGGAGCGGTGCTAGCCGCGCCACCTCTGAACCCACTCCGGATCGATGCCCTCCCACCGTTCCATCGGCCCGACCAGCGTGCGGATCACGTCGGCGGGCGCACCGGCGGGCAACGGCGCGTCGCCGCGCTGCTCGGGCAGTCCCAGCGCGTTGATGGCCGCGAGGATGTGTTTCCGCCGATCCGCGTAGGGCATCGCGGCAAGCGTACTTGGAAGGATCGCCGCCCCGATGTGGTGCGTTTGCCGGGCGACGGGCAGATCGACGCGCACCCCGTCCACCCCGCCGCGAAAGGCGACCGGCACGATGGGGATGCCGCGCTCGATGGCGAGATCGACCCAAAGAGAGCTGATCTTCGTCACCGGCTGGTCCAGCTCGGTCACGCGCGTGCCCTCAACATGGACGAGGAGCGAGTGGGCCCGACAGCGATCCGCCACGAGGGGCCCGAGGGTCTCAGGGCGGGACTGGTCGAAGAAGACCATCGAACCTGGGAAGTGGACGGACTTCCAAGAGGTGAGGAGCGCGTGGACGTTCCCCAGCCAGCCATCGCCATGCTCCCGCTTGGCGAGCGCGTCGAGGGTGAAGTTCGACAGGGCCGACATCACGCAACAGAACACCACGCTCTCGATGTAGTTCTGGTGGTTGCCAAGGTACAAGCAGGGTTGACCGCGCAGACCGGCGAACCCGTCGGGGTCGTGAAGCCGCACGCCGGCCAACGTGCCGCGCGCCAACCCCACGAGGATGTCCTCCCCCGGCCACTCCCCACATGCAAGCTCCTTTCTCCACCAGCGAACCACGGCGTCGAGATCCAGATCTAGCAAAAACGCGCCCCGCGTTTCTGCTAGATTTTGAAGGGTGACGCGATCGCCATCGACCCGCAAACGGTAGGTCTGAAGCGGCGCGTGGGCATCGTGGCCCCAGAAGCCCCCGGCGACGGGCTCGAGCGCGACGTGGCGGGGGTGAACGCGGAGTCGTTGGCCGAGCAGCTCTTTCGCCGCGATGCTGGCCGGGTTCGCGGTGCCATAGACCCGCTCCAGCGTGCCGGGGAGCCAGTCGGAGCCGTGCGCCTCCACCGCGGTCAGCGTCGCGACGGCACCTTCGATGCTCGCCAGGGAGAGGCCGGGGACCGGATGACCCTGAAGGAACGCCCGACGTTCGGCGGGTGCAGCGCTCCCGATGCGGCCCTTCGGGAGCAACACCTCCTCCAGGTGGAAGAACGCGCACGGAGCCGGGTCCGCGAGCGCGGCATCGTAGAACCAGGCGAGGATCCGGGGCCGCCCGGCGACCAGCTCGCCGCGGCGAACCTCACAACGCACAGGACCGGTCGGGATCGCGCCGAAGAGGCCGAGGCCGAGCAGGCGCGAGGGGTAGCCGACCTGGCCTGGCGCGAGCGCGGGGAACCAGGACTCGAGGTGGTCGTGCGGCACGCCGTGGGTGGCGCCGTCCAGGAGCTTGTCGGGCGGAGAAGGGCGCAACAGCAGGGTCGCGCCGTTGCTGCCGACGGCGCGCACTTGGTCAACGACCGCGAACTCGGGCCCGTGAAAAAGCTCGCCGGAGGCGTACAGCTCCGCCCCCTCCCGCCCCGCCCGAACGTCCACGAGCGGATCGGGTGTCGGGACCGCGGCGGCCAGCGCCGTGATCTGGGCGCGGAAGAAGGGGTCGGCCTTGTGGACGTGACCGTGGGCCGTGGTTGTCGCGGACAGCGTGACCATCACGCCGGACCCAGCAGCCACTGCGCCGATGTGGGCGACCCGCGGGCCGTCCGGGAACGTGAACCACCGCAGCGCCGTGCCTTCGAGCCAGCTGGCGGCCAGCCCGGCGCGATGTGCGCCATGCAGCGCGAGCATCGCCATGGTCATCATGGGCAGGCTGGGGATCACCCAGGTGGGAGCGTGACCGTGGGGCACAGGGATGTCTACGAACGCATCGACGGGGCTCAGCTCCACCGACGGGGGCGCAGAGGGGGCCCCGACGCCCCCCGGGTCAAAAGGGCGGGGGTTCGGACCGGCCTCCGACACGACGCGCATACACAGCTTCCACGCCGAGTAGATCCGCTTGCCGTCCACCCACAGGTGGGCCTCGGCGATCACGTGATCGTCGTGCTCTTCCAGGATGATCACCTCGCTCTGCACGAGGTTGGTGCGCGGCGTGACCTGCCCGCGGTACTTCCACGTCATCGGCGGTGCGCCCTTCTCCGTGGTCCCGAGCGCCTCAAACCGCGGATTGGGCACCCGATCCCCATACCCGCGATGGATCATGTGGAATTGCAGGAGCTGGATCAGCGCCTCGATGCCCAGGGATCCCGGCTGTACCGGATCCTGGTAGAAGTGCGCCTTGAACATCCACTCGCGCGGATCCACGGTCTTCTCCGCGCGCCATTTTCCGAGCCCCGCCTTGCCACCTTCGGGCCAATATCCGGTGACGCGATCCAACATACACATCATCGGCGGGGGCAATCGAAGCGTACCGGTATGGTACCTGCCAGGCTCTCCGCGCAGATCGACAAGAAACTCCGACGGCGAGGCCAACCAGGCGCGATCTTCCTCGGTGGATCCCACGCCGACCTGGTTCTCAAAGGCCGCGGGGGGGAAGAACCCAAACACCGTGTCCATCTTGTAGACGGACGCGCCGGCGATGAACATCTCCACCTTGAAGCCCACGATGATCATCCCCGCAGATTTGCTCAGCTTGGTCAACTGCACCGTGGTGGCGATGGTTCCGGCCTCGGGCGTGACGTCGCAGCGCACATGCGCCGTGCCGTCCAAATTGCGGAAGAGCAGTTCCTCCGGGGTCGTGAGCGCGCAGCCGCTCCAGCTCGCGAGCCAGCCGCAGGGCTGAAGCGCTGCCTCCAACAACACAGCGAAGGGCATGACCCGCGCGCCGTTCTCGCGGAAATACCAGGCGTCGGGCGGCACATCGTACTCGACCTCGCAGGTGCTCCCGACATCGAGCCCGCCCATCTTGCCGGTGGTCTTCACCACGCGGCTCATGAAATGGTACGGCGGGCCCGGCAGCCGCGCGGGGCGAATTGGACCGTCGAAGGGCGTGTACATCGGGCCGAACGCCTCGCTGGGTTTTCCCCACGCGCAGGCGATCAGCGAGCGGTAATCCCACGCGACGGGCTTCGACTCCTTCCAACCGTCAAACTCGTGCATCCGCGAGAGCGGCCAATCGGGGATCATCTCGATCACCAGCGGATCCGCGTGGAAGCACTTCAGCCCGTCCACGGTGCACATCACCTGGGCCTTGAGGTAGGGCCGCCCCCCGGCGATGCCCAATTCCTCGACGAACAATTCGTAGGTCAGCAATTTGGACGTCGGGATCACCTGGCCACGGCACCGCAGCTTGAACACCGTGTCGGCCTTGGGCTCAAAGCGCCAACCATCGCGCGGGAGCGTGTACCCCAGCGCGGTCAGATAGATCTGCATCGCTTGCAGGCAGCCTTCGAACATCAGCGTGCCCGGCATGCACGGATCCGACTTGAAGTGACCATCGAAGAACCACGACGAGGGCGTGATGTCCTGCTCGCTGCGCAGGTAGCCCCGACCCCACGGTCCCCCGTTCGGCTCGATCACCACGCGATCGTGGAAGATCATCTTGCCCGACGCGATCCGAGGGGTCCGCGTATGGGTACAGGCCAGGCGGTGGCTCTCACCAAAGCAGCCGGTGACGTCGCCCTCCGCCAAGGCTTCCAGATGCGACCGATCCAACACGGTGCGATCCGGCGTGACGACCGCTGAGAGGTGCGCGTCCCCAAGCTTCATCTCGGCCGTCGCGGCATCCCAGAGCACCCCACCCGACTCCGCCAATTCCTTGTCCGAGAAGAACCCGGCTTGACCCTCCTTGACCTCCAGCCGCGTCTGTCCGTTGACCGTGCAGGCGTAATGGAAAAAGAACATCCGGATGTCGCCCAACCGGGCGTGACCGTCACAGCGAATGTCGTATTGCAAGGTGTCGCCCACCGCGGGCAGACCATTCCGATAGATCAGGTCGCACCCCAACAGTCGGTAGATGCGCTCACCGCGGTTCATGTCGTCGATGCCCTGCCAACTGATGAGCAGCAGATCCGCCTGGCCTGCTTCGATCATCACGCCCGCGGGGATGTGATCCTCGTGCAGGTACCAACTGTCCGCACGCACATCGGTCTCGGTGACGATTCGGCCCTTGCCCAACTTCTTGGCTTCGCCCTCGATCCCCAGCACACGATCGGCCAGCAGGAGCGGGGGTTCGGGCATCCGGACGACCCGCTGGAAGGCGTCGTAGGTCGCGAACGCCGCGCCGAAGATCGAGGTGATGGAGCCGGAGGCGCCGTTTTCGAGATCCTGGCGGGTGAGCTTGGGGCCGGGGAGGTCTCGCATCGTCCCGGGGTTGCCGACCCCCCTCCGCCCTTCGGGCGCCTCCCCGCTGGAAGGCGGGAGGGAAGAGGGGCTTCCGCCTGCAGCGGCGGGGTTCGGGGCGGGGGCGGCGTTCGCCCGGGCCGAGGGGGGCGGGGCGGAGAGGTTTACGCTTGCGAGGGCGGGGCTCGGGGCGGCGGAGGCGGAGAGCGCTGGGCCCATCGTACCCGCCTCCGACGACGCAGCCTGGGCCAGGAGCGAGGGGGCGCCCCCCTCCCCCATGTCCGACATCGCCGCGAAGATCGCTCGGGACGTCCCCTGCGCAGCGGCGCGGTACGCCGCGTGAACTGCCGATTGGCGCGCCAGAAACTCCCCGTGAATCCGGGTGACTGTCGCCTGCTGCTCCAACAGCGCAGCGAGGAGCGGGTCGGCCGCCGGGAGCAGCTCGTACGGCTCGGCCGGGCCGGCGGCGGGTCCGACCAGGCCCAGCGAAACGACAGCTTCGGACTTGAACATCCCGGTAGCCCGCAGCCCGTCATCCGCAGCCCGCAGCCCGTAGCCGGAAGCCTCCGCGGCGGGCAAAGCTCCCGGAACAGCACGAACAGAAGGGAGGGAGGGGGCGGGGGCCATGTGCTGCACGGAGGGCTCCAGGGCGGGGCGGGGGATGGGGAAGTGGGGGGCGGCGGCGACCCCGGGCGATGCGGACGGCCGGGGCAGCGGATCGCGGCCGGCGATCACCCGGGTAGGAAGCGTCAAGATCGCGGCGGGCAGGGGCACCTCGCGGGCGCCATCCTCCAGGCGGTCGCATGTGGGGCCGGCGGATCGCAGGGTCACACGGGCGGAGGACCCGCCGATGCTCGACACGTCTACGGCGAGGGCGGAGAGGGGGGCCGCGGAGGAGGGCAATCGCCCGTAGCGCAGGTAAAGCGCCGCGGCCGCGACCTGGAGCAATCCTTTGGCAGCGTGGGCGTGGCCGAGCGCGGGGGGCAGGGGGGGGGCCGTCGTCGTCGTGGTCGGGAAGACCCGGCCAGGCCCGAGGACCTCGACATCATCGACGATCGCGTAGATGGTGTCGCCGTCGCGGCGTGCATCGTCGAGTCGCTTCACGACCAACGCCACCGCCCCAGATCCCGGCTCAGCGCGGACGCCCAGCGCGGCAAGCGCCTTGGCCGTGCGGGGGTCCTCAGCGCGGTCCGTCGCCCCGACCAGCACGCGATCCACGTCCCCGACCCGCAGGAGCGTCGCTGCGACGCTCAACGCAGTCAGGCCTGACAGCTCCTCATGGCTGACGGTGAACCCGGGCCCGCCCAGGTCGTATTGAAAACTCAACCGGTTCGCTGGAATGTTCGGCATCGTCCCGATCACGTGCTCCGCCCGCAGGCTCGGCGCCGCCGCGTCCTTCAACCGGTTCACGTCGTCCGCACCCAACCCCGCGACGAGATCCGGCATCCGCCACCGCAGGCCGAAACCCGCGACCTCTCCGTCCGCCCCCATCCCCACGATCACGGCGGTCCGCGCCCGATCCCCCCGCCCTTCCGCCCGCGCGTCTGCCCAGGCGTCCCCGGCCACGCGGAACATCAGCGTCTGCTGGGCGAGGCTCATCTTCAGATCGTTCGGTGGGAACCGCAGCCCGGCCAGCGGCAGCCGCACCTGCTCACGGAGTCCCGACTTCGCGTGGTTCTCCGCGTACAGTTCTCGAAGAAAGGCGTGCCAGTCCTCGCCCTGTCCTGCCGCGACACCCAAGCCCACGATGGCCAGACGACACGGGAGAGCGTCCGGAGTGGGAGGCGGCGCGGGCACTTGACCGCCCGCAAAACTCACCGGCCGTCCAGGCGCATAGGACTCCACGATACAATGCGCGTTGTTCCCACCAAATCCGAATGCGGACACCGCGGCGCGTCGAACCCCGGAAACCGTCGGCCACGCCGAAGCCTGCCGGAGCAACCGAAACCGCGAGCCATGCAATTCCGCCAGCGGCTCCTCCACATGCAACGTCGGCGGCATCTGCTCGTTCGCCATCCCCGCGAGCACCTTTTGGATGCCCGCGACCCCGGCGACGGCGATCAGGTGCCCGAGGTTCGACTTGAGCGATCCGATCGCGATCGGCGGCCCCTCCCCGTAAGCCATGCCCAGGCTGCCGAGCTCCGCCCGGTCGCCCGTGGGCGTGCCGGTCGCATGACACTCGATCAGTTGGATGTCTCGCGGGCTCAACCCGGAGGCCATAAACGCCGCCGCCATCGCCCGACGTTGACCCTCCTCAGACGGCGCCAGCAGCGACCGCCCCCGCGCATCATTCGAGAGCCCGACGCCCCGGATCACCCCGTGGATGCGGTCCCCCTCGCGCTCAGCGTCCGCGAGGCGCTTCAACGTCAGGAGCGCACAGCCCTCGGCCGGCAAGAGGCCATCGGCGCCGCTGTGGAAGGGCCGCGACTGCCCGGTCTTGGACATCGCGCCCAAGGCACAAAACCCGATGTGCAAGAACAGGCTGTCCGCGCGGTTCACGGCGCCGGCCAACATTACGTCGGCGCGGCCATCGTTCAGCGCGTCACATGCCAGCTTGATCGCGTAGAGCGCGCTGGCGCAGGCGGCGTCGAGGGCGAAGGCGCCGGCGCCGAGGCCGAGGCCGCGGGCCAGCAGATCGGCGGGCAGGCCGGACATGAAGTGGTTGCGCGCATCGACCGGCGGACCGGGGGGGACCGGAAAGCCCCAGCGCCCAAGCTGCACGGCCTCGCCGAAGCGGGCCATTCCCTCGGAGGGAAAGGACAAGTTGCCGAAGATCGCGCCGGTCCGGGGCAGGACCCGGGAATCGGCGTGAACCCCGGCGTGGGCCAACGCTTCGCCGCCGACGTGCAGGAGCCAATGGACCAGCGGGTCGAGCGCCCCAGCGTCCGGAATCCCGCGGGCGGCGAGCCCGGCGACATCGACAGGCACGGAATCCTGGACGTATCCGCCGGCGGAGGACCACGCCTTGTCCTTCTCGCCGGGGCCACCGAGCACGTGGGTGTCCGCGACCCGCCAACGGCCAGCAGGCGCCGCGGTGACGGAGTCCACGCCGGCGAGCACATTCGCGGCGAACTGTGCGGCGGACTTCGCGCCCGGGAGGAGGGCGGCGTAGCCGACGATGGCGACAGGGGCGGAGGGCATGCGACGGCCCGGGTAATCGTCGCCGGGGGCGGGGGTGTCACGGGGGGGTCACGGGGGGCCCGCGGGACCACACGGGCGGTTCACGGCCGGGTTGGGCCAGCCGGCGGTGGTTCGGAGCCCGCCGCCTCCCGGGTTACCCAAACCCCATGCACCTCCGCCTGCCGCTCGGCACCTCCGACTTCGCGAAGGTCCGTCGTGGCGGGAGCCACTACGTGGACAAGACCGGTCTGGTCGCCGAGCTGGTGCGATCTTCAGCGGAGATCGTGCTGCTCCCCCGGCCGCGCCGATTCGGCAAGACCCTCAACCTGTCGATGCTCCAGTATTGGTTCGAGCGCCCGGTGGACCCGCTCGGCCCGGGTGTGTTGAGCCCCGAGGACACGCGCGCGCTCTTCGATGGGCTGGAGGTGGCCGCGGCGGGGGAGGACATCGCCGCTTCCTGCCAGCGTCATCCAACGGTCGCGCTGACCTTCAAGAGCGTGAAGTTCCGCAGCTGGGAGAAGTGCCAGGCCGAGGTGCTCGACCTGATCCGGCGCGAGGTGGTCCGGCACCAGCCGACATGGTCACAGGCCCCGATCGCAGCCCTGGACCGCAGCGTGCTCGACGAGATCGCCGCTGGAAACGCTGAGAACCTGCACAAGGCGCTCGGCGTCCTGACGCGCGCGCTGCACCTTCGGACCGGCGAGGAGGTCGTGCTGCTGATCGATGAGTACGACACCCCGATCCACGAGGGTTGGCAGCACGGCTACTACGATCAGGTCATCGAACTGTTTCGAGGCCTGCTCTCGGCGGGCATCAAGGACAACAAGGCGCTCTACCGCGGCGTGCTCACGGGCATCCTTCGGGTCGGCAAGGAGTCCATGTTTTCGGGGCTCAACAACGTCGCCGTCTACTCGCTGCTCTCCACCCCGTTTTCGCAGCACTTCGGCTTTACGGAGGCGGAGGTCACCGGGCTGTGCGCGTTGGCCGGGCCCCCCGCTGACCTGAACGGGATCCAGCAGTGGTACAACGGCTACTTGATGGGTGGCACCCTCGTTTACAACCCCTGGTCGGTGCTGTCCTACCTCGCGGCCCCCATGGATGGTCTGAAGCCCTACTGGGTCAACACGGCGTCGCACGACCTGCTCCGCGATCTCTTGATCCGCGGCGGACAACGCATCCAGTTTGAGTTGGCGGAGCTGATCGCCGGCCGAGAGATCGAGCGGCCGATCTCCGAGGACATCCAGCTCCGGGATCTTCCGGGGAGCGGCGGGATCTGGAGCTTTCTGCTGTTCTGTGGGTACCTGAAGGCGCGGAACGTCAGGCAGGTGGGCGGGAAGACGTTCGCTACCCTCTCCGTTCCAAACCAGGAGGTATTCGCCTCCTACATCGGGATTTTTTCGGACTGGATGGCGAGTGCGCTTGGGGGCTCGGAGGATGTCGCGCACCTCTGCCGTGCGCTCCTCACCGGCGACGCCGCCACGTTCGGTGCCGGCCTTCAGCGGCTCGTCCTGCAGTCCCTCTCTTTCTTCGACACCGGAGCGCGGACCGCAGAGGCGGTCTATCAGGCGTTTGTGGTCGGCCTTTTGGTCCAACTGAACGCGACCCACGTGGTAGACACCAACCGGGAGAGCGGGTTCGGGCGCTACGACGTGTGTGTGAAGCCGCGGGTGGACTACGGTGGGCCCCGCTCGGGTGCTGTGCTTGAGCTCAAGTCCATCGACGATTCCTGCGAGCCACCCGAGACCTCCGATACGGCATTGACCTCGGCGATGACGCAGATCAAGGACCGGGAGTATGCGGTGTCCTTGCGCCAGTCGGGGGCGGATCCCGTTTGGTTGTGGGCGGTGGTGTTCGACGGGAAGCGGGTGCGGGTGCGGGTGGAGAGGGCATAGGGGCTTGTCGCCAGCCGACCACGTCGAGACCTGGGTTCGCCGCGCGGTGGTGTTGGCGATGCAGACGGCGCTGTTCCTGCCCTTCGCGACAATCACCTCGTGCGGGGACAACCCGGTCGCGACGACCGCCACGTTCATCGACTCAGCGGACGACTGGCCGTTGGCCGCGTTCTCGATGGCGATCACGCTCCCGTGCCTTCTGTGGCCGCTGGCCCGGGACCGCGCCGTTGGCGAGGCAGTGAGAGCGTTCGTCGCGGCGGGCGTTTTCACGGTCACCGGCATGCTGTTCTTCTGGGCAGCGCTATTCAATGCCGACGCGTCCCCGCGGGTGGGGTTCTGGGCGCTCACCGGAGGTTCGCTCGCCTTGTCTATCCGGTGCCTTTGGGTAGCGTTGAAGGCGACGCGCCACGAACCCGGGAGGGCGGATCCGGTGATGATCGCGCTGATCCTGGGACCCGTCGGGCTCGTCGCCGCGGCGACCCGCCAGCCGGAACCCGAGCCTCAAGGCGTTGTTGACCTCCTCGCGGCCATCGCGCTCGGGATGCTCGTGCTGCCGGTCCTCAGCCTTGGTGTCGCCATTGGCCGGCGCGACTCCATGAGCCCTCGCCCGCTTTGGTCGCGCATCGCGCTGCTCGTCGTGATCGGCCTTGGCTGGCTCTGGCTGGGACAGTGGTCCCAGCTTCCCGCTCTCCTGCGCGCGACTTGCTGGCTGGGCGCAACCACCGCGTTCGCGCGGGCGATTTGGCGGCCTCGGAGGGTTCACCGCCTGAGTGACCAGATCTGACAAACTCACTTTTGGCCATTGTGGCGATGGGTGTCGGGTCACCCCCGCATCACCACCTTCATCGCCCCACGCGCCCGGTTGAGCGCCTCCACCCCAAGCGGCAGTTCCGCGTCGATCAACCCAGTGGGATCCACCGCCCCGCTAGCCAGGAGCCGCAGCGCAGGCTCAAAAGGCCCGCAGCGACTCCCGATCACCCGCACCTCGTTGATCACCACGTTGTTGGGCTCAAACCCGGCAAGATCGTGCGTGGTGGTCTTCAAGATCACCGTGCCCTCCGGCCGGACCAGGGAGACCGCCAGGCCAAGGCCAATCGAACTGCCCGGGCAGTCGATCACCACGTCCGCGCCTGACTCCCCGCCGTGCTCGATGCCCTTCGGCAACCGCGCGAGACGCTCCGGGCGCCCGCGGACCTGAACCCTCGCGCCGGTCAGCGCCAGCACCCGCGCACAGAGCTGACCAAGCCGCCCGGGGCCCAGCACGATCACTCGGTCCGATGGCCGGATGTGGACCTGCTCGAGGATCCGGAGCGGCCGCCAGGGGTTCGACAAAGACCGCGGCGCGATCCTCGACGGATTCCGGGACAGCGTGAAGGTTCGCGACCGGCACCGAGACCCGCTCGGCGAACGCGCCGTCGCGGCCGAGAAGAACGTGAAGTCGAAAGCCCCGTCGTCCGTGGTCTCGACGAGCGCCGCCGTCCGGGGCTCAACGTGTGCCGCGTCCGACGACACACTGGTCTGCAAGAGAGCGTCGCCGAACCCCGAGCAGAAACCACCGGTGTTGTATTGGATGTCAAGCGGGACATCGCCGCGGTTCACCATGAAAATCTCATAGGAGAGCCACGGCCGCGGCTTCGGAGGCGTGCTCTGACGACGCGGGTAGGGATACGGCTTCTCGACGGGCGGCCAGGTCTCGCGGCAAACGATGGCGAGGATCAGGTCGGGGGGTTTGGCGGTGTTCATGCCCCCGTTACGGCGGAGGGAGGCGTCCAGTAAGCCCCTCACCCCAGCCAGGATCTCACGGCGGCAAGCGGGTATCGGATCATCTCGAAGATCGCCGCGATGTACACGTCATTCGGGCCGGCCCGCTCAGGATTTCGATACTCCCAGACCACCTCGCCCCCCCGCGTGACTTCGACGACCCGGCCGCGGGTGGACTCGGTGACCAGAACACTCCCGTTGGGCAACTCCTGGGCGGCGCCGAGCACCTCGGAGACCAGGGGATGTTCGGGACTCCCGGCGTAGGACCAGCGTAGCTTGGTGGTCCACGGTTCCAAGGCGAGGACCCGGCTCATGCCCCGGGTGGCGCCGCGGTTGTCGAACATCATCAGGGCGCCGGTGGGGGTGATCTCGACATCGTGCTGGCGAGACCAGTCGCCGGTCGTGGCCCAGAGGATGCGCTGCTGGTCGAGATCGAGCACGGCGAGCGCGCCGATGTGACGCATGGAGAGCAAGACGCGACCCGGGCCGGTGAAGCCCGAGTCATCGTGGACATCGTCGAGGGGAAAGAGGGCGTTGGTGTGGAGGATGTCGCCGGTGTCGGGCGGGGCGCGGTCCAATAGATGGGCCCAGGGGGAGCGCGCGAGGGCGGCAAGCACGGAGACGCGGCGAACCACCTGGCCTTCGTCGTCGAGCTCGGTGACGAAGTCCTCGAGCAGCGGGTGACCGGGCGGGCCGCGGTCGGGGCGGGGCACCCGGGTGAGCACGAGCACGCCGCCGTCGGGACGCCAGCGGGCGTCGTGGTGGGCGCGGTTGGCGGTGGCCCAGACAATGCGCGACTGGCGGTCGAGGTGGACGAGGCCGAGGCCCTCGAAGATCGCGAGCAGGTGGCCGTCTGCGGGGCGGAGGGCGACGCGACGCCACGTGCCCGTGGCCTCGGGATCGTTGGAGGTGACGGCGGGGAACGCCGCCGAAAAGGGCTTGGCCCAGGTGTGCAAGACCTTGCCGTCCATGGCGATCAGCGAGGCGGTGGCAGCGTGCCCGGAGTTGTAGAGCGACACGCCGGCCACCGCTCGGGCGCGGTCCCAGACCACCACGCCGGTGTGCGCGGGCGCAGGCGCGGAGCCGGTGACATACCCGAGGGATTCGAGCCGATCGATGGTGGTGATGGGATCGGACGAGAGGTCGGGGTACCAACGTCCTGGGAGGGACGCGGGGGCGGGGGGTGGGATGGCGAGGGCGAGGGCGAGGGCGAGGAGCACGGGCGGGAGGTATCCGGCCCGCGGAAGCCCGGTCCCCAGCGGAGGGGGGTTCGCCTGAAAACCCCGCCTCGCCGAAAATCCCGCGCCCGCCGGATGTGAAGCGGCGTTGCACGGCGGGGAGGGCGGCCAGACGATGGCACTGAGCCGCCCCACTCCGACCTTGATCGAATACCCTCCCCCGATGTTCTGGCTCCTGGCAGCGTGTACGCACCCCGGACCCGAGGCCCTGCGCCCGCCGGTCCCCGAAGCCGGGCCCTCGATCGTGCGAAGCAACGATCCCGTCGTCGTCATCGGCGCCGGGGTCTCCGGCATGGCGGCCGCCGTCGAAGCCCGCGCGCATGGCGCCCGCGTCGTCGTGTTGGAGCGCGAGGTGGACCGGGTTGGCGGGGCGGCGGAGGCGTCCAAGCTGATGATGTTCAGCGGGTCCGAAGAGCAAGCTGCGGCCGGGATCATCGACTCCCCGGAGCAGCTGCTGATCGAGTGGCCGGACTTTACCGGCGGGGACGTCACGGACCTGTGGGTTCAGCAATTCGCCACCCAGAACGTGCCGATGGTCCGCGACTGGCTCTGGGAGTTGGGCGTCACCTGGGAGAGCCCTGGGTTCGACCCCTCCGCGGGCACCACGGCCCGGATTCACTCGGTGAGCGACGCTGGCGTGCCGCTGGTGGACTCCTTGCGCGATCAGCTCCCCGACGAGGTGATCCGCATGGGCATCGAGGCCACCGACCTCGTCCAGGACGAACACGGCCGCATCACCGGCGTCCAATTCCGCGATGTGCAGACGGAGGAGACGGGCGTGGTCGCCGCCTCGGCCGTGGTTGTCGCGACCGGAGGGTTCGGCTGGAACCTGGAGCGCGTGCGAGAGCTGCGGCCCGATCTGCAAGACGTCGTGCTCACCCACGCCTCGTGGTCGGGGGCCGACGGGAACGGCATCGACATGCTGGAGGCCGTGGGCGCGGTGACCCAGAACATCGAGGCGGTGGGCCTGTACGCCCACGCATCGCGGTGCCCGTACGACGTCGAGACGGAGATGCGCGTCGCCTTTCAATTCTCCGTGCCCTGGGTCTCCGACGTCGGGGAGCGCTTCGTAGACGAGTCCGGTCGGAACGACTTCCACACCGCCGAGGCCATCGTAGACGAAGGCGGCGTCAGCTTCATGGTGTTCGACGAGGGCACTGGCGCGGGCATCTTCACGTGTGACGCCTACGGCGACGCGATCGACTACACCTTCGTGGAGCTTGTCGAATCCGGGCTGGTCCTGGATGGCGCAGACCTCGCGGAATTGGCCGGCGATCTCGGGGTGGATCCGTCCATCCTGCAAACCGAGCTGGACAGCTACAACGCTGCGGTTCGTGGAGAGCAGCCGGACGACTGGCGCGCAACGATGGAAGACGCCACGCCGATCGACACCGCGCCGTACTTTGCCATGCCGGTCGCGGTCAGCGTCGCGAAGATGTTCGGGGGGATCGATGTGGACCTGCGCGGGCGGGTGCTCGATCACAGCGGGCGGGTAATCCCGGGGCTCTACGCGGCGGGAGAGTTGACGGGCATGGCGGGGGGCAGCCTGGTCGGAGACGCAGGGTTCACGGGATCGCTGAGCGCGGTGATCCTGGGGGGGAGGGTCGCGGGCGCAGACGCGGCGGGGGTACAATAGGAGCACCACCCCCGGAACGCCCATGCGCATCGCCCCGCTCTGCCTCCTCCTCATCGCGTGCTCCGAGCAGGCGCTCAAGGGCATCGAGCCCGACGAGCAGGGGTTCGACAGCGGCGAGACCGGCTGCCCGGAGAGCCTGCCGGACTGCGTCGACACCGACGACTCAGACATCCCCATCGAGACCGGCATCCCCGACGACCCCAACGATTGTGACGTTTCGTCCACGCTCGCGCACCCGGTGGACATCCTCGACGAGTGCACCGGCACCGCGGGCACAGGCACGGTGGAAGACCCGTACAACCTGGAGATCGAGTACCAATACACCTCTGCCCAATCCGGCCCGGTGGTAAAGCCCTCTGTCATCAACCTGACAGACGACAACGGCGATGGTCAGATCGACACCAACGACATTCCCGACATGGTGTTCACCAACTACCAGGCCAACGAGCTGATCGCGTTGAGCGGGGACTATTCGGGCGAGATCTTTCGGGTGAGCGGTTGGCAGGGTGCGGGGGATGTGGCGACCGCAGACGTGGACAACGACGGCCAGATCGAGATCTGCGGCTTCAGCTCGGCCGGCAAGGTTCAGTGCGCGGACACGTCGGGAAACATCGAGTGGACCGCCAGCGGCACGACCTCGAACGGCTACCCCCACATCACCATCTGTGATCTCGACGAAGACGGCCTGCCCGAGGTCATCGGCGACAATCAGGTAGTGAACGGCGAGGATGGAAGCACCGAGTTCTCCGTCGCCCAGAGCTCCAGCTACAGCGTGCCCGTGTGCGCGGATCTCGACCAGGACGGCACCAAGGAGTTCATCCTCAGCAACACGGTGTACGACCACAACGGGACCGCCGAGTGGGTGATGGGCGGGACCGGAATCTCCCAGATGGTCGCGGTGGTGAACGCCGACAGCGACGACAACGCCGAGATCTTCCTCACCTCGGACAAGCTCTATCTGTATGAGGACGACGGCACGCTCATCCGATCCACCCCCATCCCGACGCAGAACCCAGGCCCCCCGTGCGCCGCGGACTTTGACGGCGACGGCGAGGTAGAGGTCGCCGTGCCCTCTGGCACCGCGTTCTACATGTTCGACACCGATGGCTCCTTGCTCTGGCAGGCCGCCATGCAGGACAATTCAGGCCTCGCGGGGTGCTCAGGCTACGACATGGACGGCGACGGCATCTACGAGGTGCTCTTCGCCGATGAGGTCGCCGTGCGGCTCTACGATGGACCTACGGGCTCGGTGCTGTATGAGAGCTACGCCCACAACTCTGGCACGCTGTTCGAGTACCCGGTGATCGCAGACGTGGACCAGGACGGATCCGCCGAGATCATCGTGGCCGAGAACCTCGGCGCGCTCGTCGGCATCACGGTGTACGGCCACGCCGGCGACGGTTGGCCCGCGGCCGGTCCCACCTGGGCGACGCACGACTATTCGGTCACCAACATCGAGGCCGACGGCGCGGTCCCGATCTCCCCCGACCCCGGCTGGCTCACCCACAACGTCTTCCGCGCCCGTCCCGCGGTGGACGATCCCTCCACCGCGGACCTGCTCGGCGAGCTCGTAGACATCTGCATCGCCGACTGCGACAACGGGCCGATCAAGCTCTCCGTAGAGGTCCAAAACCAGGGCGCCACCGACATCGACGCGGGCGTGCCCTGGACCCTCTACCGGAGCGACGGCGGCACGCGCACCTATGTGACAGGCGGCACCCTGCCGGCCATCCCCGCAGGCACGGCCATCGACAGCTTCGAGATCACCGTGCTGCCGTCCGACCTCGGCACCACCGGCTTCGTCATCGGCCTCGACGATGATGGCGGCGGGGTGGACGCGAGCGGGGAGTGCGACGCGAGCAACAACGAGATCGTCTGGGCGGACGCGATCTGTCAGTAGGGGTCAGGGCAATCTGGAGAGGGTCGCGGCGTCCAGTGTGGTGGGCGAGGATGCGCTTGTGGTGTCGATCGCGTGCGCCTCGGTGAATACGCCGCCGACGGTGACCGCCCCGTAGTCCAAACGCGTGATGATCTTCGCGGCCGTGCCGTCGAGGGTTGTGGCGACCGACACGCCCCCAAAGCCCTGCATCTGGATGAGCCACGTCCAGCGGCCGGCGGGGATGTTGTGGAAAACGGCGTGTCCGTCGTCGTCGGTTGTGGCTTGGAAGACCACCCCGCTGGGTCCTGTCCCGGTGACAAGCGCACCGGGTATGGAGAGGTCGGTATCGTCCACGACCGTCACCGTCACATCGCCCGCCGCGCCGGGAGCCGCCTCCACCCGAACGTCCTGGCGGCAGCTCGCCGGAGCAACCTGGACGTCCGCTCGGTGATGCGTCGGCGCACAGGCTGCGAGCCCGACGAGGGCTGCGGCAGCCAAATGGAGGACCGCGCCATCCCGTCCGCGGCGGAACTGCGCGCAGATGCGAGCACCCCCGGAGACGACGCGATCCGCCTCGTCGGCGGAGAGCGCCGAGAGGTTCACGACGGTCCGGTCGCAGGTCGCACAATGGCGCTCCCGCTCCTCGTCGGCAAGGCGGAACGTGGCGTCCGGGCACGGGGAGGTCAGGCGGATGGCGTGGCGCATCGCACAGTCTACCCGCGTCCCAGGGAAATCAGTCCGGCAGCCACTCCAGCGCGATCTCAAGCTCCTCAGTGACCGGATGGCAGGCGCTGAACGCGGGAGCGAGGAGGGAGGGGAATCGATGGATGGCCGCCGCGGTGGCCGTCGCAGAGGGCAGCGTGGGAAAGCAGGCCCAAGTGGCGATGCTCGCCGCCCAGTCGGCGCTCCGGACGGGGCGCCCTGCAGACGCCGTTCGCATCTACACCGGGCTGTTGCCTGGGTTGTCGGACCGGCCGATGCTGGCGGCACGAGCGCGGGTGGGCCTTGGCCGGAGCCTGATCGCCGCCCGGGAGATGAAGGGTGCCGAGGCCGTGCTGCGGGACGCCGTCGCGCTTTTCCAGACCCAGGGGGAGATCCTTGGGGAAGCAACCGCACTTTTTGAGCTGGGGGAGCTGTGTCGGCGGACCGGGAGGCTCTCGGAGGCGAGGGATCTGCTCTCCGGCGCGCTGGACGCCTTCGTGGACAATGGGCTGACGGAGCCTGCCGAACGCGCCAACGAGCTGCTCGCGATGGTGGAGCTGGCGGACGGACACCCGATCGAGGCGATCCGCGCCCTGCTGGCCGCCGGGGTGGAGCGCACAGACGCCCCTTCTTTCCGTCGGAAGCTGCTTGCACGGGCGCAACGTCGGGCCCACGAAAAAGCGAACGCTTGACAAGGCTGGAATCTCGTCTATCGTGGCCGGGTCGTACACGGGAGCCTTACATGCGTCATCTTCCCCTCGCCCTCTCCGCCCTGCTCGGTTTTTGCCTCGTCGCGCCAACCCACGCCGCCGATCCCGCTACGCTCGACGCTGTCGCGGGTGAAGACGACGACTTCTTCAAGACCGATGACAAGCCCAAGACCCCCGACGTGCCGGACGCCAGCGCGTTCAACAGCGACGAAGACTTCACCATCGCCGCTCCGGTCAAGGTGGAGGCCCCGAGGGCAGCGACCGCCGCCGCTTCGAAGGACACCGGCCGGCTCGGCCTTGACCTTACCGGCAAGGCGCCCCTCGCGGACAACTGGGGTCCGAGCGTCGTCTACAGCACCGTAGACTCCGTAGTCATCGAGCTCCCCGTGCTCTACGCCTTCAACGGCGCCGGGTTTGACGGCAACGCCTATTGGCTGGTCGCCGAGGTGTACGCGGACGGTCGCAAGATCGGCGAGCAGCACGCGCAGGTGATGAAGGAGACCGTGTCCCAGAAGGGCCCGTCGGTGCACTTCTTCCGGCTGTTCACGCCCGTCCCCGCCGGCAGTGGCGTGCTGGAGGTCAAGGTCTCCAAGATCGCGGCCGGAACGACCAAGGCGAGCCTGCTGTTCACCCGCTCGGTCAGCTACGCGCTCTGATCGTCGAAACCAGGCCGGCTCGCGCTACGTAGGGGGATGTCTGACCCCTACGGCTACGCCGACGCCCCCGCCGCGCCTGCGAACCTCGCGACGCAGTCCATGTACGCGGGCATCTTGTCGTTGTGCCTCGCAGCGATAGCGCCCTGCCTCTGCTACATGCCCTACTTCCTGGCGCTCCCCGTCGGGGCCTATGCGATCTACGCAGCTACAACGGTGCAAGGCGCGAACGACCCCACAGGGCTCGCGGACAAGGCGATGGCCACGGGGGGGATGCTCGCGGGCGGCATCTCAGCGCTCCTCTCGCTGCTATTCCTGCTCGGGGTGGGCGCGTACATCCTGCTGATCGTGGGGCTCGGGATGGCGGGCTGAACGCCGAGCGCGCGGATCGGCGGGCGCCACCTAAGGCGCGAAGCTCTGCGCGCCAAACGCCCCGGGAGCGGCTACAACGTGGCCCCTTCTTCCCAGAGGAGCCCTGAAATGTCCGATTGGTCCCCATCGTCCTGGAAATCCAAGCCTGCAAAGCAGCAAGTGCGCTACGACGACCCCGCTGAGCTGGCGGATGCCCTGGCGCGATTGGAGCGCCTTCCTCCGGTGGTGACGAGCTGGGAGGTCGAAAAGCTGAAGAAGCACCTCGCGGAAGCCGGCCGCGGCGAGCGGTTCCTGCTCCAGGGCGGCGACTGCTCCGAGCGGTTCTCCGACTGCCGCGCGCACCTCATCGACGCCAAGCTCAAGGTCCTGCTGATGATGAGCGCGGTGCTCGTCTACGGCAGCGGGCGTCCGGTCGTCCGGGTGGGTCGCATTGCCGGGCAGTACGCGAAGCCCCGCTCCGACGACATGGAGACCATCGGCGGGGTGACCCTGCCCTCGTACCGCGGCGACCTCGTCAACCGCGTGGAGTTCACCGCCGCCGCCCGTCGGCCGAACCCGAACAACCTCATCGAAGCCTACTCCCGCTCCGCGATGACCATCAACTTCATCCGGAGCCTGCTGGCCGGCGGGTTCGCGGACATCCACCACCCCGAGGTCTGGGACCTCTCCGGGCTCGGCCAGACGCCTCAGACCGAGCAGTACCACGCCCTCGTCGAGCAGATGCGCGCGTCCGTCCGGTTCTTGGACGCCACCCTTGGCCGCCCGTTGGAGGAGCTCGCGCAGACCGAGTTCTACACCAGCCACGAGGGCTTGCATCTCGACTACGAGCAGGCCGCGAGCGAGCGCCCGCCACTGCGAGACGGCTGGTACGACCTCTCCACCCACCTCCCCTGGATCGGCGAGCGCACGCGGGATCTGGGCGGCGCCCACATCGAGTTCTTCCGCGGGATCCGCAACCCCATCGGCGTGAAGGTCGGCCCGGGGATGGACCCGGAAGAGCTGGTCGAGCTGGTCCGGATCCTGAACCCAGACAACGAGCCCGGTCGCCTCACGCTGATCGTCCGGATGGGCGCCAAGAAGGTGAGCGACAAGCTCCCGGCGTTGGTCGCGCGGCTCAAGCGCTCGGAGCAGGTGGTGACCTGGTGCTGCGATCCCATGCACGGCAACACCTACAAGACCGCGGACGGCACAAAGACCCGCCACTTCGACGACATCCTCGCCGAGGTGAACCACTCCTTCGAGATCCACGCCGCGTGCGATAGCGTGCTTGGCGGCGTGCATTTCGAGATGACTGGGCAGAACGTGACGGAGGTGGTCGGCGGCTCGTGCGGCCTGACCGAGGCGGATCTGGCGACCGCGTACGAGTCCGACGTGGACCCCCGGATGAACTACGCGCAGTCTTTGGAGCTCGCGTTTCTGGTGGCCAGCAGGCTGCGGAAGATCGGGAAGAAGTAGTCCCCCACGACCAGCACCGTCACCCAGAGCTGCCGCTGATCCTACGCAAGACGGCGTCCGCGAAATGCTCGGCCGCGTGCGGATCTCGGTTCAAGTAGAGCGCGGGCTCGATCAACTCCGCCTCGATCAGCCGGAAGCCCGCTCCGTCCCGGACCACGTCCATCCGGGCGTACAACAGCCCCCCCAGCCGCTCGGACAGCGCGTCCATCCACCCTTGCACAAGGGCCAAGAGCGCCGGCGGCGGTGTCACCCCCTCGTTCCTTCCCCCGTGCTCCTCGTGGATCAGGAACCCCCCCGCCTTCGGCCGCTTGAGCACCGCGTGGCTGAATTCCATGCCCCCCACCCCCGCAAAATAGACCAGGCTCCACTCCCCTTCTTCCGCGATCGCGGTCAGGTACGGCTGGAGCATCCAGCTCCCCCCCGCCGTGACGGCGTTCACCGCGTACGTCGTGGGCTCCCCCTGGATCCGCCACGTCTGGAAGCCCCCAGCCGAGGCCGTGGGCTTCAGCACCAGCCCGCTCCCCCACTCCTCCGCCGCCTGTCGCACCGCACCCTCCAGATCTGCGCCGCCCGCCAGCCACACCGTCGGGATCACCGGTATGAACCCGGAGATCTCCTGCAAGTACTGCTTCCGCGCGTTCCACCTCAGCGCTGCCGGGGGGTTCGCCACCGGTGTGGTTTGGCGCCCCGCCCACCCCAGGAAGGCATCCAGCGCGTGAAAATAGCCCCACGGGGAGCGGATGATCGCCAGATCCGCCCTGACGTCGCCGTCCTCCCAGGCGATGGTGGCGACGCCCACCCCCCGGCGCTCCAGCGCGGCGATGGCCAAGGCATCGTCCGGGGTGCCGGGCAGGTGGGAACGATCCGAGATGAAGGCGACAGTCTGCATGGCGCCGCCGTATTCAGCCCTGTGCCGGTTGGCCCTCTGATCCACTCCCGCCGCAACCAGCCGCTGGATAGCGAGGTCCGGCGGTGGCGGGGCATGATCCAGTCGGCGTTCTCTGCCCCGCAACTGTTCGGGTTCCAGCTGAACAACGTCGCCGATCTGGTGAACCTGGTGACAGGCATCATGTGGCTCTCAGGCCCCTTCCACTCTGCGGTCAACTACGGCCAGTGGGACCATTCGATGGTGCCGGCTGGCATGCCCTCAGCGCTCGCGGCGGATCCCACCGTGGCTGGCACGACCCTGCTCGACATGATGCTTCCAAAGCAGATGTACATCCGGCAAGTCGAGGTCATCTGGCTCCTGTCCGGGCGCCGGATGATGCTGCTGCACGAGGTGCCGCCGCTCTCGGGCTTCACCCCCGCGCACATCCAGTACGTCACGAAGCTGCTGCAGATCGACGCCGCGATCGTCAACACCGTTCGCCCCTTCCGGTACGACGTGCTGCGCCCCACGCGGATCGCAGCGGCTGCGAACGTGTGAGTATCGCCCGGTCTGTGATACTCCGGTGACGTGAAACGCCTCTTCGGCTTCGGCTGGGCCGTCTTCGGCATGCTCGTCGTGCTGGTGTTCGCCTCCACCTCCAGCCTGTTCATCTGGCCGTTCGCGGTGCTCCCGCGCGGCCGCCGCGAGCGCTATGCCATCTGGGGCGCGCGCTATTTCGCGTGGGGTTGCCTACGGCCGGTGCTTTGGGTCCGCGACGAGGTCTTCGGCCTCGACCTCCTCCCCCGCGGCGGCGGCTATCTTGTGGTCTCCAACCACCGCAGTTGGCTCGACGTCGCGTTGCTGATCCTGCACACCGCGAGCCAGGGGGTCTCCAAACGGGAGGTCGCGTGGATCCCGTTCTTCGGGCTCAACGGCTGGCTGACCGGCGCCATCTTCTTCGACCGGCGCAACAAGGAGGGGCGGGCGAAGGTGGTCTCCGACACGCTTCGGCTGCTCGGTGGCGGCGCAAATGTCCACGTTTTCCCCGAGGGCACGCGCACCCGGGACGGCAAGCTCTCCGAGAAGGTGCACCTGAGGCTCGTGCAGGAGGCCGCGAGCGCCGGCTTCGCCATCGTTCCGGCTTGTACCTGGGGAACAGAGGGTGGCGTGCCTGCCGCGGTCGTCTACGCCATGCCGCTCCAGCGGATGGGCCTCGAGATCGGCGCGCCCATGAAGCTGGAGGCCGGTCAGGACGTGGAGGCGTTCGCGCTCTCCGTGTGGGCCGAGGTCTGCCGCATGGCCCGCGCCCGGGGCGCCGACCAGCCCTTTCCCGTTGCGCCCTGACCCCGAATCCGGCACAATCCGCCCATGCGCTCCCTCCAACTCGCCCTGCTCTGCACCGCCCTCCTCACGCTCGCCGGCTGCTCCTGCAACATCCGCGATGACGACGGCGACGGCATTGACGCCTGCCAGGACTGCGACGACGCCGATGCGCTCCTCGGCCTGGAGTTCACCGTCTACGCCGACGGGGACGCCGATGGTTACGGCGCCGCGGAGGGCAAGGTGACCTGCGGGGACCTGGACGGCTGGGTCGCCGACAACACCGACTGCAACGACCGCGCGTACGAGTTCAACCCCGGCGCGCTCGAGACCTGCAACAACTTCGACGACGACTGCGACAGCATCATCGACGAAGGCTGCGACACCGGCGGCGACGACTCGGGCGACTCCGGGGATTCGGGCGACTCGGGCGATACTGCGACGCGGTAGGCGGCCTCGGGGCCCGAGAGCAGGCGCCGCCACCGCAGTGACAGTGAATCGGCCGTGCACATCCGGCGGCCCCCCCTATGCTGACCCAACTCCACGCCTTGAACCCCACGAGCTGGGGCATTCCGCTCTCCGATGCCATGCTCTGGGAGACGTGGCGCACGACCCTGGCGGGGTTCCCGGATCACCCGCGGGACGTTGATCTGCGTGGCCGGACTGTGCTGCTGATCGGGTCGGCGAACGTGTACACGGCGCTGGTCCCCTGGATCGTGGTGCTGCGGCAGGCCGGAGCCCGCGTTCGTGTCAAGCCGGCCCGCGGGCAGGTCGCCGCCCTCGCTGCGATCACAGAAGGGCTGGGGGCTGATCTGTGCGTTTGGAGGGGCGGGGAGGATCCGGACGCGGAGCTACAGGCGTTCGACGGCGTGAATGGCGTGATCGCCTTCGGCGGCGCCGAGGCCTTGGAGGCACTGCGGGCCCGCACCCCCGCAACTGCCATGTTCTTCGGGTTCGGGCCGCGGTTCGCGGTGGCCGCGTGTGAGCGCATTGGCGAGCCGGAGGCCCGAGGGTTGGCCCGCGACGTCGCGCTCTACGACACCCGGGGCTGCATGTCCCCCGCCGCAGTGTTCGCGACGGACGCCGGGATCCCCCTCCTCGTCAACGCGATGGCCGAGGCGGAGGCGCTTTGGCCTCGCGGGCCGATCAGCGGCGCCGAGGCGGCCGCCATCCGGGCCCGCAAGCTCCTGACCCGCGCCGCGACCGGGACGGTGCTGGAGGGTTCAGGTTGGACAGTGCTCGTCAGCAACGCGCCGTTCAGCCCGGTCGCGCTTCCCCGCGTGCTCGTCGTTCATCCCGTCAACGCCCTGCCCCAGGTGAACCCCTACGTCGGGCAGCTCGGGACCGTCGCGGGGGACGCCGCCCCGACGCTTCAAGCCCTACGGCGCTGCGTGATCGGGGAGATGCAGGCGCCGACGCACGACGGCACCCACGAGGGCGTGGACGTCCTGGGCGCGCTGGCCCGCCCGCTCAGTACGTAAACCCGAACCCCATCGACACCGTCGGCAGGACGTTCACCGTGTAGGTAGACGCGATCGTCGCCGTAAAGTCCCCGCTGAGGATCCGGAACCCGCCGCCGATCTGGACCGGGGCGAAGGTCTTGTCGAAGGACTTGGCGCTCTGAAAGCCCGAGACCTCCACGATGCGCTCTTCGAGGCCGGTGCGGGAGAGGTCCCCGCGGGGCGCACCGTGGAACCGGGTCTGCCCGATGGAGAGGAACGGCGCAAAGCTGGCCTGGTTGATCCCCTTGGTGACGCCGAACGGGAGCGTGTACCCAACGGTAGCGCTCATGTCCATGACGCCGACCTCCAGCTCCTCGTTCCCAACATAGCCGGCGTAGCCGACCTGGAGCGCGAGGTCTGGGAAGGGCTTGTAGCCTTCGACCAGCGACCAGCGCGCCCAGCCGCCAAACACCCCGGTCTGCGTCATGCCGATCCAGCCCGCGTTCGCGCCGATCTCGAAGGAGAGGGGCAGTCCCTTGCGCACCGTGACCCAGGGGATGAACAGGTAGGTGGACGGCTCCTCATCCGTCGCGGAGAGGTCCCAGCCCGCAGGGTAGGTGCCGTCGAGCGAGCCGGTACGGATGAAAGAGAAGGTTGTGGAGAGGCCGATGTTGAAGCCGGAGATGCCGAGGCTCTCGCCGGGCGCCATCGGTTTGTTGGCAATGGTGGCCCCCAGCTCGCGGACGACCTGCTTGTAGCCCTCGACCACGTAGTCGGTGTCCCCGAAGGCTTCGGTGGACTCGCCCTCGAAGTCGTCCATCGCCTGGATCGAGATCTCGTCCGCCAGGGCGGGGCGCAGGGCGAAGCACAGAGACAGGACAGCCAACATTGGCCCGAACGTAGCACGCCAGAACGCGACCCGGCCAGATACAGCCGGCGAGATGCTCCTCGTCGCGCTCCTTGTTCAGATCGCGGGGGCGCAGGAAGGGGTGGAGGTGGCGATCGTGGTGGTGGCCGTGGCCAGCGAGGGGCCCGCCCCGACGGTCTCCGGCACCCTCGCCGTCACCTGTCGCCGCGACAACATCGACGTTCCCTGCCCCCCGACGTTCACCCTCGTCGATCCCCTCCCGCTCCTCTGGACCGACGCCTCCGACCCCTTGACCGTGCTTCGCCGCTTCCCAGCGCGCCCAGATCCCGGCGCGATGACGTTCAACACCTCGTCGCTGTCCACCTCGTTCACCACCCGCCTGCCCCATCGCTTTGGCGATGTCGGTTGGTCCGGACCCGCCCGCGCCCCCTCCCTTTCCGGCAACGGGGGTTGGTACCCTCAGCTCCTCGACGATGGGCGCGTGGTCGTCGCCGACTGGGACGTGACCGTCTCTTACGCCTCCGGTGCCGGCACCGGCGTCCTCGTGGTCAACGGCACCGTCGGCGAGGGCACCGTCCGCTGGTCTGGCCTCGCCGACCGCGCGGCGCTCGCAGTGATCCC
>CANKNP010000006.1 GCA_947483545.1 Deltaproteobacteria bacterium
ACAGCCCCGCAGTGCTCGTAGACGCGGAGTTCGGCGTGAGCGCGAACATGGAGCGCATCCTGCGCGCCGCGCGGCAGGATGCACCGAAGGCCCAGCGCACGCTGGAGGTGAACCCGGAGCATCCGCTTGTCCGCCGCTTGATCACGCTCCAGGGCGAAGGCAACACCGAGGCGGCTTCACAGCTCGGCCGGCTGTTGCTGGACTATGCGCAGTTGGCGGAGGGTCACGTGGACGACGCCCCGGGGTTTGCGGCGCGGCTGGCGGGGGTGATGGCGCGGGCGGCGGGGTAGCGGCAGCCAGGTCCCCCCTCCCCCCATCGGGGGGAGGTGCCCGCAGGGCGGAGGGGGGTTCGTGAACAATCCCGGGGATTCAATGGGCGGGGGCGACGGACGGCGGGTGGTACCATCCACCCATGGCCGACGACCCCGATGATCCGTTCGCCGCCGAAGATGCCGCCTACGAGGAGCGCGTCCGCCTCTGGCGCGAGGAGGGCCAGCGCAAATGGCGGGCCCGCAAGGGCCTCCTCCGCCTCTCCGAGCGCCCCCACCGGGAGGCGTTCCAGGCGTTCAAGCGCTCGCTTCCCCGCCTTCGTGACGCGGAGCGCCTCTTTGACCTGGTCGAGGCCGGCCTGGGCGACCGCGGCGTCCGTGACCCCTGGGCCACGCCCATCGAGCGGTGCCTGCTCGTGCGGGACCCCGATCACCCCACCTGGTTTCTGCCGCAGCGCCTGCTGTACCTCGCGGTCGATTGGGCGCGGCCCGAGCCGATCCAGATGGAGATGGAGGTACCCGAGCGGATCAAGCGCATCGTCGCTCGCAACGAGGCGAAGCGGCTGAAGGAGCGGCCCGAAGTGGAGGAGGAGGACGAGGACGAGGTCGTCCCCCTCGCCCCGGGGGGGCGGCCCGGGCGACTGTTCATCTTCGAGGGCGCGGCCAGCGCGGAGATCCACTTCGACGCGAGCGGCGCCTTTGAACGCGCGAGCCTCTCCTCCGGCGACATGATGGCGTTCGCGCAGGGCGACAGCGAACCGTACACGATTGACCCGCAGGCACGGCCGCCACAGGTCGGCCCGCTCTCGCTCCTGCTGAGCCCCGATCTCCGAGATGGCGGCATCCCCCCGGAGGAGTTGGCCCGGCTCGTCCTCGCGATGCGCCCTGATCATGCCGACCTCGGACGCGTCTTCGTTCCCGTGGTGCAGCCTGGGAACGTGACCGGGGCCTGGTTGCGCGGCCTCTGGAACCTCCGCGTGGCCGAGTGGGAGGGGCGTGTCGGCGACGATCCCGGCTGGGTCGTCATCGACGCGTGGAACGGGAGCGCCGTGGCGACGGGACCCACCTTCGATGACGCGGTCGAGGCCTGGCATCGAGAGGTTCGGTCCGTGCAACCGCTCCCTCCCGTCGAGCGGCCTGCGAGCCCGCCGGCTGAGCCGCCGGAGGAGCCGGCCACACCCGCCAAAGCTGGGGAGGACATGGCGGTCGGGTCGTTCTCCATGCAGATCGAGATTCACCCGCCCGTGCAGATGGACTGGCCGGCCCCTCGGCCCAGCAACGTGCCGGCCATCGCGGTGCCGCTGCCGGCCTCGCCCGCGGTCCCGGACGTGCTTGCCACCGTGGGCTTCACCCGCACGGTGCGGTTCATCGGGGAGAACGGCGAGGTGGGCTTCGGCTTCGTCCGGGACGAGCCGCAAGGCTTCACCATGATCGGGGACGACGCGCTGGGCGCCTTGGATGTGGGCACGCTCGAGTCGGAGATGGACCGCGTGGACGCACAGGTTCGGGAGGGCTGGGTCGATTACTTCGGCCGCGGCGACCCGTGGAAGAATCCCCAGTACCCCCTGCGCGTCTCGGGCTACCGTGTGTGGGACGACCTCGGGCGGAACGAGGAATTCCGGGAGGGCGGCATCGGCTGGCAGGAGAAGCTCGCGCCGCGCGTGTGGGGGCTGGCGCAGCGGCACCTGATCATGCGGGTGCGGTACTTGACGATCGGGGCGTAGCGAGAGGAGGCGGCGCCTCGGCATCGAGTGGGCCACCGCCCTCACCCTCTCGGTGTGGACGGCGGGGATCGCGGCCGCGGTCAACGCGGTCGTCGGGACCGCCATCGCCTGGACCCTGGTGCGCTGGGACGTGCCGGGCCGCCGGCTGATCGGAGCGCTTGTGGACCTTCCGCTCGCGATCCCCACCCTCGTGGCCGGGGTGCTGATCATCGCGCTGTTCGGCCCGCAGACGGCGGTCGGCCGCATGCTCGGCGAGGCGCTGGGGGCCAACCCGCATACCCTGCGGTCGAAGATGCGGCGGTTGGGGATTGGCTGGGGGCGGTTTCGGGGCGGGGCTTAGCAAACCCATCCGAGAAGGAGCCGGCACCCGCCAAAGATTCACCCGCCCGTGCAGATGGACTGGCCGGCCCCTCGGCCCGGCAGCGTGCCGGCCATCTCGGTGCCGGCCATCTCAGTGCCGCTCACTCAGGGCTTCTGCCGCCCGAACGACACCGCCCCACCAACCTCGATCACCCAGCCGCCGCGCTTGTCAGCGGACTTGACCTCCCCGTCGAGCGCGATCGGGCTGTAGGTGACGATCACCTCAGGCGCGACCTCCAGCCGTCGGACCGGCAGGTACCAGGCCACGCCCAGTCCACCTCCGCCGAGCACGATCGGGACCTGGCCGACCGAGCCGACCACGCCGCCCCTGAACCGCGGGCTCACGACGAACTGGCTCTCGCCGAGGTCAAAGCCGACCAGCACGGGCACGGTGACCTCCCCTACGTGGGTGGGCGTGCCGCCGAGCGCGGCGCGGTGGTAGGCGAGCGAGAGCGCCAGCGCGACGTCCGGACCCGCGCCGTGCACGACCTGGAGCTTGGCATCCCCGGCCACGCCGAGGGTGTTGAACAGCCATGGCAAGCCGAAGCCCCACGCGCGTGCGCCCAGCTCGAAGTTGTGGCCGAGGCCGTGGTGGACGCCGGTCTCCAGCGCGGCCCAGGGCGCCGGGGCAGCCTCCCCGGGCTGAAGAGAGACCGTCAGGTACGAGGTCTCGACGCCCGCGGAATACCGGGTCTCCCCGGCCGAGAGCGCAGTCGCACGGCCCAGGTCGATGCCGGCCGCACACCCCGGCAGGAGCGGCAGGAGCAGCAGCGCCCGCACGTCACTCCGCCCCGGTGAACGACAAGAAGCCAACGCACATGTCCTGGTCGTTGTCGCCCCACGCAAAGTCGGCCGGGCTGTCCCCGTCGGGCTGCCCTGCGGCAGAGTTGTCGAAGTGGCACTCGATGTAGAGCTCATCCGTTGGATCGAAGCGGTGGGGCTCCGCGAGCCAGTACGGCTGCTCCCAGCCGAAGTCCCAGTCGTCGATCTCGAGGAGGCAGTCCGTGGAGCCATCCGCGCGCACCGTCACCACCCTGATCTTCGACGCATGGCGGTGCATGTGGGGCGTGACGCCCTGCAGGTCTACAGGCTTGCCGCCCGTCAACAACGTGGGGCGGTACTGGTAGGTGAACACGGCGTCCGGGTCGCCGGCGGCGACGTGCATCCCGCCGGCGACCAGCCACATCGGGTTGGCGATCACGATGCCGCTGGCTGCCACCGCGGTGTCGTCCAGTCGGAACGACACGCTCGTCTGATCCGGCACCACGACCGGGGCACCTGCCAGGCTGTAGTGCACCTGGAGCACGATCTTCGAGCCCGGCTCCACGAGGGTGCCGATGCCGCGGGGGTAGTCGCCGCCCTGCAGGCTGCCGCCGATCGGCGTGATCGTGGGCAGGTCGCCCGTGCCGCCCGCGCAGTCGAACCCCGGCCCCGGGTCGGCCTCGTCCAGCGCGAGCACCGCGTCCACGCTGTCCTTCCCGACGACTGAGACGATCAGGTGGTGCACGATCTCGCGCTGGTCAGGCTCCGGCGCCAGCCCCGTGACGTAGCGCGACTCGGTCTCCGGCCAGTCGAGGACAAAGCAGCGGAGATCGTCCGTAGACCCTTCAGGTGGGGCCGGGGTGTACGGCTCCGGGATGGGCAGCGTCAAATCGACGCGCGAGAGGCCGCCGACGGGCTCGCGGGGCTCCGGCGCGTCGGCGGCGTCACCCTCGGGCGCGCCGGCGTCGATCCAGCCGGTGATCGTGGCGATCTCGTCGTCGGTCAGCGACGCGTCCTGGAAGTAGGCGGCGCAGCAGTCCGCCGCGAGCCAGGGAGGCATGCGCCGGGTCACCACCGCTGCGTGGATGGCGTCCTGGTTGGCGAGGACTGCGCTGTAGGTGCCGAGCGAGAAGCCGGCCGGCCCGCCCTCGTCGTGGCAGCGCCCGCACTTCTGCGCGGTGATCGGCTCGACGTCCCGCCACCAGGTGAGCTCCCCGGTTGCCGGCGCCGGAGCCTCGACCGCATCGGAGCAGAAGGGCTCGTCCAGTACCCCCGATCCGCACGCGGCGATCAGGGGGAAGATCAGGAACACGGGCCAGGGAGTCAGGGTGAAGCGCATCGACACGTCAGACCCCCGTGGGCCGGGGAGCTGAATCGCAATTCGCGGCAACTGGCACGAGAAGTTGGCCGCGCTGCTCCCGCCGTCACCCCCCATCGACGAGCTTGCCATTCCTTGCCAGGTCCGGGTCGGTGCACGCCGAGAGGTCGAAACAGCAGGGTCTGCGCTTCCCGCTTTGCAGCTTGGAAATGGATACTTCCACGCGGCGTCTGCGCGTGTCGTGGTTCCTGGTCGCATCCACCCAGCGAACCCATTCCCAGCGCGCCATCGGCGTAATCTCCGCCCACACCTCGCGAATCTTCTGGGGCGCCGCCTTCAGAGCGGCTTCCAAGTCCTTCGGTACAACTGGTTCGGGCCAATCTTTCGAGGGTTCGATCTCGATCGTCGCAGACTCGCCCACGTTCATGGCCGCATCCCGTTGCAGCGCCTTCTCGACCCGCATCCAGTGGCCTTTCTGACCATCCGGCTCCAACACCGTCGCGAACGCATGGCCATTGATGGTTGCGCGGACCGCCACCTGTCCGCGAGACGGCAGCTTCTTGCTTGCGGCATCGGGCAACCGCAGGATCGTCGCGCTCTCGACCGAATAGGGCTTTGCGTCGAATCGAATTGTTGACGCTTTGGTAGGATCAGCCATCGGTGTCAGAGCCCGTTCCCGAACACCAGGTAAACCGCGCCAGCATCGCTGCCCCCGTCGTCGTCGTAGTCCGCCGCGATGAGCAGATCGGCGTAACCGTCGGCGTTCGAATCGCCGGCACCGGCGACCGCAAAGCCCGCGCGGTCGTCGCTGGACTCTGGCGTAAGGTCGGCGGCGGCCGAGGCGAGGGAGCCGGAGGGGGGGACGGCAGACCCGAGGACCAAGAATGCGCCGCCGTCGTTGCCACCCCGGAGCGGCGCACCGATCAGCATGTCGTCAAACCCATCGCCGTCCACATCCCCCGGGCCTGCGACCGTCGAACCCGCGTAGGTGTTGACGGCCTCCCCTTCGAGGATCGCGTCCGCGTCGGCCAAGGGGCGGGCCGCCACCGAGCTTGAGCCGAGCAGCAGGTACACCGCACCCTCGGTGTTGTGCGACGCGGCACCCACCAGCAGATCGCCGTACCCATCCCCGTTGACGTCTCCAGCACCACAGACGGCTTCCCCCGCGTAATCGTCGGGTTGCTCGCCGACGAACTTTGCGTCGGCCTCGGCGAGGCTGGCTGAGGCCGGGGTGGGCGATCCGAACATCAGGTACGCTGCCCCCGCGAAGGAGCCTCCCTCGGCGTCCCACCAGGCGCCGACCAGCATGTCCGCGTAGCCGTCCCCGTTCAGATCCTCCGCGAGCGCGACGGAGCGCCCCGCCTGAGTCCCCGTCTCCCCGTTGAATTCGGCGTCGGCGGTGGCGAGCGAGCGGGAGGCTGGCGTCGCCGATCCCAAGACCAGGTAGGCCCCGCCTGTGGCCGTGCCTCCTTCGTCGTTGGCGTAGGCGCCCACGAGCATGTCGTCGTACCCGTCGGCGTTGACGTCTGCGCCACCGGAAAGCGCGTTGCCAGCCAAATCGCTGACCGATTCCCCGTCGAATTGCGCGTCCGCCAGGTCCAAGGACTGGGAGGTGGGGGCGCTCGATCCGAGCAGCAGGTAAACGGTGCCGCCTCCGTTGGCGTAGGTGGCGCTCACAAGCATGTCGTCGAAGCCATCGTTGTTGAAGTCGCCCGCGCCCGCGACAGCCTGACCTGCGTAGTCCCCAACCGTCGCGCCCTCAAACTCTGCGTCTGCGCCGGCGAGCGACCCGGAGGACAGGGCTCCTGAGCCCAGCACGAGGTACGCCCGGCCGGGGCCGTCGAACCCGTCGAAGTAGGCGCCGACCAGAAAGTCGGCGTAGCCGTCCGCATTGACGTCCCCGGCGCCCGCAGTGGCGGTGCCAGCATTCGCGGCTACGCCGGTGAATTTCGCGTCCGCGCTCCCGAGCCCCATGTCCGAGAGCGCACAGTCGCCCGCCCCACCGTCGCAGTCGTTGTCCAACCCGTCCCTGCAGACCTCCGTTTCGTCGGGGCTGACATCCCCGTTCGTATCGTCGCAGTCGTCGTCTGTGGCTTCCGGGTATGCAGTATTGGCAGCACAAAGGCAGGCGCTCCCATCGCCCCCGTAGCCATCCTCGTCGTCGTCGGCGTAGAACGACACACAGGCGATCGCGTCCTGGGGGTTGGTCTCGCCGTCGCAGTCGTCGTCTTCGGGGGTGCCGCAATCCTCGGCGCCATCGGGGTTCGCGGTCCCGAGGGTGTCTGCACAGTCGTCGCCGCCCCAAACATCGCTGACAAAACCGTCCGCGTCTTGATCGTAGTCGTCGGCGCCGTCGCAGTTCTGGTCGAAGCCGTCGTACCAAAGCTCCTCTGCGGTCGAGGAGACCGCGGGATCCAGGTCGTCGCAGTCGTCCCCGGACCAGGCGGTCGCGTCGTCGCCATCGCCGTCCTGGTCGTAGTCGCTGGTGAGGGTACAATCCTGGTCCACGCCGTCGTACCAGACCTCCACGGCGCCCGGATGAATGGCCGCCGCTTCGTCGTCACAATCCTCGCCGTTGTACACATTGCCGGCTGGCGGCACGCACAGGTCGGAGGAGAGCGAAAGGTCGCCGTAGCCGTCGGCGTCGGCGTCGGCGTACGATGGCGTGCCCGGCGAGACGGTGGCGTCGTCGTCGTCCACGGCGGCGTCGCAGTCGTTGTCGAGCGTGTCACACACCTCCTGCGCCTCGGGGTTGATGGCATAGGACCCGTCGTCGCAGTCCGATCCCGCCGACACATACCCGGAGGGCTCAAAGCAGGCGATCTGCGCATCGTCGTCGGTGCCCCAATGGTCGCCGTCGCCGTCTCGGTACCAGGTGGCCTGATCGATCACGTCATCATCGTCGTCGTCGATGGTCGCATCGCAGTCGTTGTCTTGGTTGTCACACACCTCGTCGGCGTTGGGGTGGATGTCCGGATCGTCGTCTTCGCAATCCCCATCCTGATGACTGTACCCTTCGGACGCCGTGCAGGTGACAATCTCCGTCCCGGTGCCATAGTCGTCCAAGTCGGTGTCGGGGTACCACACGGCCTCGGCGGGATCGACATCGGGATCGTCCGCGTCCAACTGGCCGTCACAATCATCGTCAATGCTGTTGCACGCCTCCACGGCAGACGGGTGGATGTCTGGGTTGGCGTCGTCGCAGTCCCCTTCGCAGACCAGCCAATCGTCGCCGTCGTCGTCGGACTCGTCGACGAGGGCCGCGCTGCCCGTGCCATCGCAGTCGGCGTCGATGCCGTCGCAGAGCTCGGTCGCGCCTGGGTGCACGGTGGCGTCTGCATCGTCGCAGTCGTCGCCGGCGTGGGAAGCCGCTTCGTAGCCGTCTCCGTCCGCGTCCCAATCGGAGCTGCCGTTGCAGTCGGCGTCGAGATCATCGTAGGGAGCATCGGAGGCGCCGGGGTGAACCGCCGCGTCGTCATCCCGACAATCGTCGCCGTCGAACTGATCGGACGTGTACCCGTCGCCGTCGAGGTCTACGCGCGCCGCGAAGTCTCCAGGGCTGATCGCGGGGCATCCCGCCAAGGCGACCACGACGACGGGGGAGAGCCAAGCGGGAAGGCGGTTCACCCGGGAAATATAGCCCGGGTGGTCGCGATCGCCCCCGGACGGGATGGCGAGGACTGCGGTGGCGCGGTGGGCGCCGGATAGGGGGACGGGATGATCCTCTCGTTGCTGACCCTGGCGCTTGCGGCCCCGTGCCCGGCCGATGTGACCGTCTGCGCCGCCGAAGCCACGGCAGCGCTCGCCGCGGGGGATGCCCTGACTGCGACGCTCAAGGGAGGGATCGCCTGCGAGGCGGGGTACCTACCGGCCTGCTTCGTGGCGTCGGAGGCCGCTACCAAGGTGAAGTCCGAGGAGTGGGCGCCCGCCTGTGCCGCCGGGGAGCAGGTGGCGTGCGGCGTGGTGGCGCTGATGGGCCCCGACCGCCCGGACAGCGCTGCGATCTTCGAGGGGTACTGCGATCTCGGACTCGCCACAGCGTGTCGGCAAGCCGGGTCGTTGGCGATGGATCGGAGGAACGTCTCGCTCGCGGTCACGTTGTTTGAGAAGGCCTGTGCCGGTGGGAGCGGCATTTCGTGCTCGCGCCTGGCCGAGATGTTTGTTGTCGGCATCGGTGTCTCCCGGGATCGCGACCGCGCCCAGGCCTTCGCGAACGCCGGCTGCGAGCCGCTCCGGGCCACCGGATGTCGGGGCGATGGGCTGCCGCCTGGTTCGGAGGTCCTCGCACGGGCGATCGAGACGGGGGATCTGCTCATCACACGCCACACGGAGCAGGCCGCCGTCTGTCTCGTCGCCGTGCAGCTCGACGGGGAGGGGAGGGTCACCCAGGCGCTCACCCCGGACTGTGACTCCAGCTTGAAAGCCGCTGCCACCCGGAACAGTGACCGCTGGAGGTTTGAGGTTCCGGAGGGGGAGGGGCCGTTTTATGCTTCGATGTATTTGTACACGACGGGGGATTGAGGCCCAGAGATAGCGCGCTGTCGCCCCCCGGTCACATCGTTCTCTGGCACGGTCGTTGCGTTTGGCGCTCGCGATGTCCTTCCGTGATCCCGTTAGCCCCACAAGGCCGCTGGAGGTGGCGCTCCTGGTCGGCGGCGACACGGATCCCGCCGGTCCCGCCACGGGGTCGGGCGAGGGCGAAGAGGGCTACGCCCGTGTCCGTCGAGGTGGAGGCTGGGGCCACGACGCGTACTACGCAACCGTCTACTACCGCGAAGACCTGTACGCTGACCACCCCTACCACTACGTCGGCTTCCGCCTTGCACGATCAATACCCTGATACCTGGGCGCCATAGTCGAGGGTCTCGCTCAGGAGAGCAGGGCGAGGAACATCGGGTCCGTTGGTTCCTGGTTTATCCGACTGCCAGGCCATGTGCCGTTAGCCCCACAAGGCCACCGGGCAGCACGCGAGCATCTTGGCGTCGCGAGTGACCAATGGCAAGTCGTCCGCGAGCGCATGTGCGGCGATCAGCCGGTCGAAGGGGTCGCGCGTCCACGTGAGCGTCACAGCGATCTGCGACACACGTTCGAACGGACTCTCAGCCGGCCCGAGGCCACAATGCCCCGCGAGCGTGTCGAGGATCACCGCTGGGCTCTCGGTGATCCGGCCGATCTCATGAAGCAATGCCAACTCCAACCTCACCATTGGCGAGTAGAGCGGACGGAGGCCCCCGAGGCGTTCGCGCAAGGACGGGGGAAACCGGTCCACCTCGCCGAGGTACAGCCAAACGACGACGTGGGTGTCCAGATGGATCACATCGGCTCCGGCGTCCACTCCGACGTCCAGTCGATGCTGACGAGATCGTCGGGATCTCCCACCACCACCCCGGTCCGACGCGGGAGCCTATCCAACCAGCTCCGCCTCCCGGGGGGCACGAGCCGGAGAATGTGTCCGTTTCGCTCGATCTCCAGCACCTCACCCGAGGCGATCGCGCGGTCGAGGATGCGGTAGACGTCCGCGCGAAGCTGGGAGGCGGTGACTGGCATGCGTTCAGACTACCGCATGCGCACGTACGTGTCAATGATTCGTACGTGCGACTCCGATGGGAGGCGCCCGAGTTGGGGTTCCCCGCGGCGGCCGCGGATGAGGAGGCCCTGGGAGGCGGGGGGGCGGTCGGGGCGGGCGAAGCCTTTGTTGTGACGCTTTTCCTCGGCCTGCTGTTCGCCGTGGCGCTGCAGTTCGACTCGCCGAGTCGCGACCACGGGTAGTGCGAGCGCTTCGGCGTACGCCCGCGCGTGGTACCCTGCCGTCCGGGGCTGTCCGATGCCGACATCCCGGCGCTGGCCCGCCACCTCGCGCACCGGTCCGACTACGCGTGCTCGCTCTTCTGCGCCTCCGGCGCGCCCGCCGTGCCGCCGAGGATCTGCACCCGGCGAACCCGCCGGCCACGGCGGTATCGACCGGTGGGGCGGTGTCGCAATCGGAGTCCGAATCGGAATCGGCTGTGTCCTCCGCGGCCGTCTCGACGGGGGGTGTCGCAATTCGACTGCGAATCGGAATCCGCGGTGTCTGCCATCGTGGTGTCAGGGGGCGGGCTGGTCTCGACGGCATCGGCCGAGCGTCCGCTGCAGCCGGGGGCGAATAGCACCGCCAGGGAGAGGAGCGGCCGCACCGCTATGTGAACTGCAACCGGAAGGGCCATGTGGCGCAGCGAGATGGGGTATCACATCGTCGGACGCGCAGGCGCAGAGCCGCGTTGGTATCATGTATCATGTATCATGTATCATGTATCATGTATCATGTATCGGACGCTCGCGAACGGGGGGCGGCGGGCTTGCCTGCCCGACAGTGTTGTCCCCCCGTCCTCGCTCCGTCGTTCCCATGTCTTGTGGCCCGGGAGCGCGAGGTGGTCGACGCGGACGCGGGCGGCGGCTTTCTGGAGGCCGGGTGCGGGGAGGGGAGCAGGGGCAGGTCATGGGTGCGACTCCAGGCGCGGGCGCGTGTTCAGGCTACGATGGAGAGGATGGACTCGTTCGACCGGTTGGACCTTGGTGGCGTGGCGATCGGTTGGGCTGGCCGACCGCCGTCCCCCGATCTGGGAGTCGTTCGGCGGCTGCTCCGCGACGGCACCCTTCTCTTGGTGCGCCATGTGGGGGCGTGGGTTCCCGACCGCGCCCTCGACCTGATCAACGCCGAAGCGACCGTTTGCCACGAGATCGGACGGGTCCCGGAATTCGCCGCGCGGCTCGCCGGTACACTCACCCGAAGCGATGGGAACCGGGAGTCCAGCGCCAGCCTGATCGCGCTGCGAACCGGCGGCGGACACTGGCAGGCGTGCCTCGGTGGCTGCGCTCGGCTCTGGAATGCGGGATCGGGCGAGCTGCTGACACCGGGGCTGACCCTGGGGGAGCAGAGGGCGTTCAAAGGCCCCGAGAGCTTTCGGTTCATCGCGCTCACGATTCCAAGCTGGGCGTTGGCGCAAGACCCGCAGCACACCTGGGCGTTGGCCGACGAGGCGCGCGTCGTCCATCCGACATCCGCCGGCGTCGTCAGCATTTACGCGGGCGATTGGGAGTCCTGCGCGACGGGTTGTGCCGGGGGTTGGAGAGGTCCCAGGTGTTCGCCTCTCCCTGGAACCGTCGTCTCCCTCTACGATCGGGCGCTGAGCCCGCGCAAGAGGCGCCAGGTCGGGCCGTTCGCGAGCGCCACGACGAATGACGATGGCTGGGCCGACTTCGCCGGGTTGGCCCAGGGGGTCTACGTCTGGGCGGTCGCCTTCCCCGCCGGGACGGTGTGGGGAACCGTCGATGTCCGGGACGCCAGCCCGCCAGTCGACCCGTGCACTGGTTGCCTTCGCTGGACGTATAGATACGATGACGATCCGACGGGACGGCCCGACCAAAGCTGGTTTTCCGTTGTGGTCGACTTCCTTCCACCAAAATGAACGGGATCGCGCGTCAGGCGACACGTGGCATCCCGAGATCCACCACCCCATCCCTCAACCCCCCATCCGTCAAGATGTCGCTCGATCGCCTCACGATCAAGTCAAACAAACTCCAAGGCCTCTCCACCGGCCCCGTCACCGCGTGCCACACCCCGGCCACCGCGACCCGCCGCACCTTGTAGGCCCCGACGCCCAGCTCCGACCACTCCGTCGAGACCGGCGGCCACCAGATGTTCCCATCGTCGTTGCAGTTTCGCCGCTCGGGCGCGGACGTGCGACGGAACTTCGCCGCGCACATCCAGGCGTACTGCGCGAGCACGTCGTTGACGGCATGCTTCGTGTCTGACCCCTGAGCCCACGGCGGGGCGTAGGATGGTGAGGTGTCCTGCGAGATCAGCCGTTCGTGTTTCCTATCCGGTTGCCTGGGCCATCCAGCGCGGCCGGCTCGAGTTCACCCCCGAGACCATCTACCGCTGGGCGCCCGTCGGGTTCAGCGGCGGGCTCGAGATCCCGACAAGATCGGCCTCGGCTCGCTTGAGGTCGGCGCGGGCGTGAGCTGGTGAGGTGGTGCGGACGGGTTGATGTCCCGGCGCGGCGTCCTGTCCTGCTCAGCTCGCGAAACCTGCTTACTGGAACCGGCGTTTTCATGGTGTGGTGCGTCGGGTTCACCTACTTCGGGATCTGGCCGTGCGGCTTGTTCCGGGGGATGCAGATCGTGGCCATGGAGGGAGAATTGGGCGGCGTCGTAGACGCGATCAAGCGGGACGAGCTCGCCTACTACAACGCGCATGGCCATTACCTCGCCGTCCCCGAAGCGCCGCGTTCCCGGGCCGGCGCGAATCGGCAAGCGGTGGTCTGGAACCTCACGCCTGAATGGGCGGAGCTGGGCTGGGATCCGGTGGCGGAAGGCCCGCTGTTTCGTGGGGTCTACTGGGTGGTGCTCACTCGCGACGGGTTTGAGGTTCACGGGGTGTGTGACCTGGACGAAGATGGCGTTCAACGGGAGAAGATTGCCATGCAGGAGCAGCACGCCACGCTGGTGGATGGCCGGGCGCATTGACCCGGCCGGGGCTGACGGCGATGGTTGCGCGCCAAGCGCGGGTTCGGACCGGCGACCCGGACGACGGCACCAAAGCGTGGGCCGGCTCACGCCCACCGCGCCGCCGTCCACCCGGGCCGCAGAACGCCGGTGCGCACGGGGCGGGCCTGGGGGCCGCCGGTCACGCGGTCGGCAACGACCGCCAGTGCCCAACCGAGGCGGTTGACGCGCCGCGCCGCGACCCGCGCACCTCGCGGAGAATCGGGGCGCCCTTCGCGGCCGCCGTGCGCGCTACGCTCCCGGTGATGCTGCCCCTCCTCGCCCTGGCGTGCTGGACCCCCGTGGACCCGAACCTCGCGGCCGCGCCGCCGCTCACGCCGTTGGACGCGCTCCGGGCCTGGGCACCTGCGGGGTTCACGGTCGTGGAGGCCGCCCCGTTCGTCGTGGCGGGCAACGATCCGCGGTGACGTACGAGGTCTGGTTGTTCGCCGATGACGCCAGCTACCGCGCCGGGGCGTGGTCCCTGTTCCAGGACGTGCCGGACACCCCGTATGGGTACGCCTCGGAGGACGATCACGCGTTGGTGATGAACATCGCCACCGGCGGGGGGACGCTCGTCCACGAGATGGTGCACCCGTTCATGTCTGCAAATTTTCCGGACGCCCCCGCCTGGTTCAACGAGGGGCTCGCCTCCCTCTACGAGCAGGTCGGCGTCGAGGACGGGCGCATCGTCGGGTACGTGAACTGGCGGTTGCCTGGACTGCAGGAGGCGATCGTCAACGGCTCGCTCCCGGACTTTTCCCACTTCATGGCGCAGGACACCCCGACGTTCTACGCCAGCGAGCGCGGGGACAACTACGCCCAGGCCCGCTACCTGTGTCTTTGGCTTCAGGAGCGCGGGTTGTTACGTAGCTTCTACCAAATGTTTCACGCGAACGTCGCCAGCGATCCCACCGGCGAAGCCAGTCTGCGCGCCGTGCTGCGTACCGAGGATCTCCCGGCGTTCCAGGAACAATGGCAGGGCTGGCTGGTCGACCTGAGCGTCGGCACGAGGTGATGTTCGCCCCACCCTTTACGGGGCTTGGGGTCAGCGCTTTTCATGCGTTGGCCGCCCTGTCGATCGTCGCCGGTTGCGCGGCACCGCCCCTGCCCGGGCTGCCAGCCCCCGCCGCGGTCCTCGCCGAGGTCGCTCCAACACGCTGGGAGCCCCTCGACCGCTACCTGATCCCCGGTGACCTCACCCACGCGGACCCTGCGATCCTTGCACGCTGCATGGGCGGTGAAGACGTCAGAAGCCGCCTCCCGGCTCGCTACGCCGTGGTCGAGGTGAGCCACGAGGGTCTGCGCATCGGCGACGTCATTGCGCCGTGGTCCAGCGGCACGCCGGTGGAGCCCACCGGCCCGGTGTTGGACGAACTGGGCGAGGCGCTGCGCGCGGCGGCGGGCATGCCCGAAGGCAGTTGCTGGGACCCAGCACGTAGTTGGGATCCGGACGCGCCGGGCCCGCACCTGCTGGTGATCGCCGACCGCGACGCACCTGACCAGTTCGTCCGCGCGGCCGTGGCGGCGTTGAGCGAACGCTGGCTGACGGGGGCTGCGACATCCTGGGACCTCCTTGTCGCTGACCCCTCGGCGGGTGTACCGGACGTACCGCGGCGCCTGCCTCCAGACGAGCGTTGGGCGCTCGCCCATCCGCCAACAGGAACCACGTTGTGGGGCGCTCCCACTTGGATGCCCCGGCCCTGGGCAGCTGACGACGAGAGATTGGGGCAAGCCCTTGAGGAGGAGCACCCGCCCTGCGAGGACACCCTGAGCCTCGCCCTCGACGACGGCCGGGTGCGCGCATTCGTTGGCGATGTCTGGTATGGCGCGCTCGTAAACCCAATCCAGGAGTCCGCGGGTTGGGCGTTCGACGACGATGCAATCCTGCGAGGGCTCACGGAGCTCACTGGACCGCAGCCCGGTGGCCTGCACGCAGCGTACACGCACGTCCGAATTTTCCCGCTGCTCGGAGGCGGTAAGTTCGGCGAATTCGCACACCTGGTGTCTGCGGTCTCCCGGAGCGTCGGGGTCATCCCCGACTTCGCTGCGTCCCCAGATGAGGACGGGGTCGCGCCACCGCCCCCCCGCCCGCCGTCCACGACGATCTGGCCGTCATCCCGCGTGGTCCCCGTGCTGCAGGTCCAAATCCGGCCGTGGACAGACTCGGCGAGCGGAGACTCGCGGTGCGTGAATGCGCGCGGCGATCTCCACTTCCCCTGGCATGGCGCGTGGCGCTGGAACGTCGAAGCGAGCTCGACGAACGGCGAGAGCGTGCGCCTACAGGGCTGGGCACGGCGCGCGTTCTCAGAGTGCGGGGGGCACGAGCGCGACACCCTGAAGGGCGCATCTGTGGCGATCCGCCTCGCCCGGGCCGGCACCCCGGTGCTGGGTGCGACGGTTGGCGTGGAACCGAATGTCAGCGCGTGCATGCTCAACGAGGTGGCGCGTTGGCGGTTGCCCGGTTCGGTCCCCGCGATCAACCTGCGGATCACGCCCCCGGCGCCAATGTCCCTCGACCGGGGCGGCGGATTTTGACCCGTGCCGCTCGCGAACGGGTAGCCCTCCGGAAAGGTTTGGAGCGTGGCGAACTCGCCGAGAGTCAGCTTTCGCCGGGCACCATCGGTCGCATGCGCGAGCGCATCGCTGGCGTTGTTCCGCTTCCGCCACCAGGCGGGGTCGCTCGGCCGGCCCTTGCCCTCGTTGGTCATCACGCAGGGTGACGGCCGGTCATAGGCGACGCCGATCGCGTTCCGCATCGTGCGACGCGCGGTGCCGATCGGCGGAGTCACCGGGCGGGGACCGGCGATCACGAAGATGCGCGTCCGGCTCTGCGGCGCACCATGGTCAGCCGCGTTGAGCACCCAGAGCGAGACGTGCGCGTAGAGCTTCCGCAGCTCGGGGAGGACGGCGCGCTCGACGTAGCCGCGGGCGTTCTTCACGTTCTCGAAGACTGCCCAGCGGGGGCGGACGATGCCGACGATGCGGAGCGTCCACGGCCAGCCGTTGCGGGCGATGTCCTCCTCGCCCTTCGGCCCCTCGCACTGGTTGGCGCTCGACCACGCAGGGCGGCGAGGCCCAAAGGACGTCGATGGCCTGCGGCGTGCAGGCCGAGGGCTGCGCCGCCGGCGCCGGCGAAGAGGTCGAGGACGGTCATGCGGACACCGCTGGCGCAATACGGGAGCCGGTATGAAACTGGGAGACTCGTTCAGCGGCGCTTTTCGGACCTTCGGGTTCTGGCTGGCCAATGGGACCGTCGGGCACCCCTTGCTCGATGACATTGACTACAGCTGCATCTTTCGAGAGCCCAGCGCGCTGGAACAGGCCTTCGCGATCTTCGCCAACGTCATCGAACTGGACGAGTCCGGCAAAGTGCTGAACCACAAGCACGCTGAACGTCGGGCTGCCCAGTACATCAGGACGTACGTGGACAGCAGCTACAAGGTCGAACCGCCGTTCGAAGGGTGGGAGGTTCACCTCCACGATGCGGGCAGCCAGCGGGGCTGACGGAGGACGAAGCAGCCTCGCAATATGTCCGAACGATGATACAAACGTTCAGCATGAAGCGCCCGCGATGATCATCGAATCTCTGAGAGCGACCGGGATGTTGTCCTCGGCATCATCTACATCCAAGGGGAAAGTGTGCAGTTCATGGCGCACTATCGCCTTGAAGGTCGTTGCGCCCCTGTATCCAACCTGCACCTCGCCGGCTCGACTCCGCACGCGCTCGGGTTCCGCCTGCTTCGCGGTGCGGTGCGCGACCTGCTCGCGACGCTCGATATCGACGAGCTCGTGATCGAGGGTGGCCGGCGGATGACCGGTTCCGCGACGGGTCGCGTGGGCGCTGGCCCTCGAGCCCCCTCGCGCCTATACTTCCGAAGAGAGCCACCATGACCCTGCACCTCACTGGCATCGCGCCCAACTTCCTGAAGATCCCGCACACCCTCTATCTGCGAGATGTTCTGGGCCTGCGGCTCAAGGACGCGAAGGAAGTGACCGACGACTTGTTGGCCGGCATCCCACGCGAGATCCAGGTGCCGGCCGAGCAGTCTGCCCAGCAAGCTCGCGCCCTTCGTATCTTCGGTGTTCAGGTGGACGGGCTGGACCGAGTCGCGGCGCTCGACGCGGACAGTGCCCGCGAGGGATGAACTGAACTCACGACCCCTGGCGAGCGTTCTCCGGCTTGGAGAAGCGGTACAGCTCGGGGGAGGCGTGGGCGTGCTCCTTGATGAGGTATCCGCAGTCCGCGACGAATCGGCGCATCGCTGCGTTCTGTGGCTTGAGCGCGCTGAACTTCGCGTCGTCCGACTTCACGAGACGCCAGGCACCCTCGCCGGCCCCGCGCTGCCCGATCCGCCCGTCCTTCGTGACCTTCCCGGACTCGATGAAGTCGATCCGCGTGGCGTTCCAGGTGCTGGGGATGCCCGCGCGCAGGCCCTCGTAGACGGGGCCTGCCGCCCTCGGCGGCGAGCACCGGCCGGTCGCGAACGACCTTGCCAATGCTGCCCAGGGCCAGGCGTCGACGTTGACGCGCGACAGGTGCTTGAGCCGCTCCTCGGGCTCGCCGCGGAGTCAGCAGGATCGCCTCGTCCGGCTCGCTCAACTTCTTGCGCTTCACGGCGTTCCGGCGACGCAAGGCGACCTCGCGCAGGATGGCCTCCGGCTCCTCCACGTAGGCGCGCACGGCCGGCTCGTTCATGCGCGTGCGCCCGAGCGCGGTGTACGTCAGGACGACGACGTCGTATTCGCCGGCCTGGAACAGGATCGCGATTCTCCCCTTCCGACGCTCGGTCTCAAGGAGCGACTCCGACTCCTCCGGTCCGCAGGGTCGCTGCGGGCGCGTCCCGCCGCTCGCGGCGGCCGGGGCCGAAAGCCCAGCTTCCGCGTGCTCAGCGTAGGTTCTTCCGTTTGCCACGGTGGTCGTCGCTCACGTAGCGCCGACCATCCGCGTGCTCAACGCTCACCCGCCCGTCCTCGCCGATCTCGACTGCCAGTCCACCGTCATGAATCGCCCGGTGGTGGGCATCGCAGCTCACCATCAACTTCTCGAAGTCGTGCGCGTGCGAGTTGGCCCAGGGATCCGTGTGGTGGACGTCGAGCCAGAGGTCGTTCTGGCACCTGGGCACCTCACATTTCCAGTCCGCCCGGTCAAATACCCGGCGCCGCAGCGAGGGTGCGATGGCCCGAGTGGCATGGCCTTGTGTAGGGCCCGGGCGCATGTCGATGATCTCGGCGTCACAGCAGGCCTCCGCGGCGATCGTTTCGGAAACATCCCCGTTCGGCGCCTCCACGCTGCCGCACTTCGAGCATTGCCGGAGCACGACCCGGAAACGTTCACCCCCCTGGGTCCGCTCGGGTTGGCCCACGTGGGTCGTCTCCGACTCCGGCATGGCGCGCGGAGACAGCCTGAGCGCGCTCGACCCAACCCGCTTCCGTCTCCGCCGAGGCCACCCGCACGATCTCCCGAGCCTTCGTCCAATCGAGGTCCCCGTTGGCCAACGCCCGGTCGAGCACTGGGAGGCCGGGCAACGCCCGACCAATCCGGAGTAGATCGCGCGCAGTTCGGGGCGGCAGTTCGAGAACGACGGTCGCGTACTGGCGAATCGACGCGTACCCGAGCGCGCGAAAGCCACCCTGCGCCATCTCGGCGAGCAGCACGGCGAGCTGATGTTCGGCGCCGCGTTGGGCCCGTCGCACGGCGACCAAGCGTTGGTCGAGGGAGCGGGCGGCAGCCAGAGCGTCGCCGGGTTGGTCGGTGGGGTGCTTGAGCGTCATGCAAAGCATGTATCTCGCTGAATTTGTCCGAATTAGCCGAGGCCAGGAAGCACAAATCACCCGGATTCCTAGATCGTTTCGGTTTGCATGCCTCGGGGGGCCAGGGGATGCCGTCCTGGGGCCCGCAAAGGGCGGTGGCGGCGGCGTTCCAGATGGGCGCGAAAGACGCGGCGATTTTTGGTCTGGAGAGCGGGGGAACTCTTTTTCGCGGGTGATCCGAATCGCGCGACCGTGAGCCTGGGCTCGGGGATGCCGGCCGCCGCCACTCGGCGGCGGAGAGCTGTGAGGCGCTCGACCTGATCGGGTCCTCACATCGTTGGCTCAGGGCGACTCGACGGTCCCTTCTCCCGAGAGACTGACAAAGGCCACCGGTGCCGCCTCGTCGGTCGAGCGGATCGCGAGTTCGCCGTCGGAAGAGCCCTCCGCTCGATCTCGCAGACGATCACGGCGTCCGAGCCCTCCGAGCTAAGCTCCAGCCGCATCACCGTCGACTCGCCCACTGGCGTCTGGCCGAAGTCCAATTCGGTCGAAGCAACCACGAGCGTCCCGCTTCGGGCCGAGGTGTCGCACATCCGGCTTGGCCCCGTTCCGCCCGTGTCCGCCGGCTCCGTGCCTCCGCCGTCGGTTCCGCTTCCGGAGGGGTGGAGCCGCGTCAGCGCCCCGAGTTCGTCGGGTGTCCACCGGCGAGCTGCACCTTGCGGAGACGCCGACGTGGCGGATGTTTGCGGAGCTGTTGGTCATGGGGAAGGCCCACGAGTAGGCGGGCGACGGCTCAGGATTGCCTGGGCGCGGTTTCGATGCGGGGCTTAGAGCCCAGCCCTATGCCCCCGTTCGACATCCTCGTAGTCGGTGCCGGACACGCCGGGTGTGAAGCCGCGCTTGTCGCGTGCAAGCTCGGGAAGTCCGTCGCCATCGTGACGCTCGCAGTGGAGCAGGTCGGGCGGCTCTCCTGCAACCCGGCGATCGGCGGGCTCGCGAAGGGTTGCCTGGTGCGGGAGATCGACGCGCTGGGTGGCGCGATGGGCGAAGTGGCGGATGCCACGACGATCCAGTTTCGACGGTTGAACACGCGCAAGGGTCTGGCCGTGCAGGCCAGCCGGGCTCAGGTGGACATCGCGCTCTACCCAGCGGCGATGGCAGCGAAGATCCAGGCGTCCGGCGCTACGTTGATCGCGGGCGAAGCTACGGAGATCCTCACGGAGGGCGGTCGGGTGATCGGGCTACGGCTCGCGGACGGCCGCACGTTGAGCACCCAAGCTGTGGTGCTGACAACGGGGACGTTCCTTGGGGGTGTGCTGCACCGCGGCGCCGAGCAGACGCCCGGCGGTCGCGTCGGGGAGGGCGCTGCCTACGCATTGTCCCGCTGCCTCGCGGATCTGGGCGTCCGGATGGCCCGCCTCAAGACGGGCACCACGCCGCGGATTCGGGCATCGTCGGTGGATTGGGATCGGCTCGAAGCGCAGACGGAGAACGTCACGCCGGGGGAGCCGGGGAGCCGGTTCTCCTTCGGCCCGCCGGTGCCACGGCCCGGCACGATCCAGTGCTTCATCGCCTACACATCGCCTGCGACCCACGACGTGATCCGGGGGGGGCTCGACCAGAGCCCGATGTACACGGGCTCCATCACGGGTCGGGGTCCGCGGTATTGCCCCTCCATCGAGGACAAGGTCGTGCGGTTCGCCGACCGGGAGCGCCACCAGCTCTTCTTGGAGCCGGAGGGGCTCACGACCGACCGCATCTACGTGAACGGGGCCTCGACCAGCCTGCCGCGCGACATCCAGGACGGGTTCCTGCGCCGCGTCGTCGGCCTCGAACACTGCGAGGTGCTGCAGCACGGCTACGCGGTCGAGTACGACTTTGCCGACCCCACCCAGCTCGGCCATGACCTGCAGCTTCGCACGGTGCGAGGGCTCTATTTTGCCGGCCAGATCAACGGCACGAGCGGGTACGAGGAGGCCGCGGCCCAGGGCCTGATCGCCGGCATCCACGCCGCGGGGGCGACGCTCCGACTTGGCAGGGACGAAGCCTACATTGGCGTGCTCATCGACGATCTGGTGACCCGTGGTGTCGGCGGCGAGCCGTACCGGATGTTCCCGAGCCGGGCCGAGCACCGCCTGCACCTGCGGGAGGACAACGCGGATCGACGTTTGACCCCGCGCGGCCGGGCGCTGGGGCTCGTCGAGGATGCGCGCTGGGCTGCCCACACCGCGCACGTCGAGCGAATCGAGAGGTTGGCCGCCCAGCTTGACGCGCCGCTCCACCCTTCGCAGGTCACCAACACGCGCCTGTGGAGCCTGGGCGTGGCGCCGCTCACCCAGTCGGGCACCCTCCGCGCGCTGCTTGCCCGGCCAGAAGTGGACGCCTCTCAAATCGCCAGCTTGTTCCACGACGTAGAGGGCGACGCGCTGGCGCAGGTCGAGATCGACGTGAAGTACGCCGGCTACCTCGCGCGGGATCTCGGTCGTCGCCGGGAGGCAGCGTCCTTGGGCGGCGCGTCCCTGGCCGGCATCGACTTCGCCACGGTGCCGGCGCTGTCCAGCGAGGCGCGAGAGCGCTTGATCCGCGCTCGCCCGGAGACCCTCGCGGATGCCGCTCGCCTGCCCGGCATCACACCTGCGGCGATCGACATCCTGGCGATGGTGCTGCATCGTGGACGGGAGGGTTCCCCCCTCCCCCCACCGGGGGGAGGTGCCCGAAGGGCGGAGGGGGGTTCGTGAACAATCCCGGGCGGCGTCGGGGTTCAACGGGGTGTCGGTGGCGGGCCGTGCGATGCTCGCCCCCCGACCCCCGCGCCACCGGCTACACTGCCGCACGTTTTGGAGCCCGCCGTGCGACCGTTCGCCCCTGCTTTCCTTCTCCTCGCCCCCCTCGGGCTGCTCGGCTGCGGCGACAACATCAAGACCCAGCACCCCCGTGACAGCGAGGACACCGACGTCGAAGGCACGCCGCCCGACATCTTCCTGCCCACGACCGCGTTCGACTTCGGCACGTTGCCCCTCGGGGAGCGCGTCTCGACCGTCGTCACCGTCCAGAATCTCGGCGGCGAGACGCTCACCATCTCGTCGGTCTCTACAGCCTCCCCCTTCTCGGTCTCGCCGTCCACGCTCTCCGTCCAGGGCGGCGGTACCTCGACGGTCACGGTCACGGTGGACGTCGAGGACTACCTCCCCCACGAAGACGTCCTCACCTTCGTCTCCGATGACGCGGACGCGCCCACGGTCGATGTCAGCTTGTCCGTCACGGCCGTGACCGACGAAGACGGCGACGGCTACGACCTGATCGACGCGGGCGGCGACGACTGCGACGACACGGACGCGAACGTCTACCCGGGTGCTGCCGACGCCTACTACGACGACATCGACTCGAATTGCGACGGCCTCTCCGACTGGGACCAGGACCAGGACGGCTACGAGTCCGACGCCCACAACACCGATCCGGAGGCCGGCGGCGGGGATTGCCTGGACCTCGATCCGAGCTACCACCCCGGTGCGACCGACGAGCCCTACGACAACCGCGACACCAACTGCGACGACGCCGACGACTACGATCAAGACGGCGATGGCTCCCGGTCCGACGAATACGGCTCCGGCACCGACTGCGACGACACCGACCCGGCCGTCAACACCGAGGGGGTCGAGACCTTCAACGGCAAGGACGACGATTGCGAGGGCACGGTGGACCAGGGGGCTACCGCCGTGGGCGCGTCCTACGTGTATGGGGCCGCTGGCAACTACGACCAGGTGGGGTACGCCACGGCGTTCGCGGACCTCAACGACGACGGCTACGACGACGTGATCGTGGGTTCGCCCTACTCGGGGGCGGGCAGCGCTTCCAGCTCGGGACGTGGGGCGGTCTCCGTGTTCCTGGCGAACCCCTTGCCCGTGAGCGGCACCGAGATCGGGGATGCGGACAACTACTTCCGGGGCTCCGGCACGACGGACGGGCTCGGCATGGCCGTGAGCAGCGTCGGCGATTTCGATGGCGATGGCACCGATGACCTTGCGTTCTCCGCGACGGGCGCAACCTCTGGCGCGGGCGAGGTGTACGTGTTGGCCGGGACAGACGCAGCGTCTGGCGGCGACACCGACACTGCGATCTTCACCTTCACGGCCGCGAGCGGGAACGCCGCCGGCGAGGGGATCGGCAGCGAGATCGATCTCGACGGCGACGGTACCTACGATCTCGTCGCGACCTACTCGGACAGCTCTGCGAACGCTGTCGCCATCATGTATGGCCCGGCGACGGGGACGATCGCGATCAGCGTGGGCGATGCGGTGTACACGACCGATGGCACAGGGAGCGCGTTCTCCCGAAATGCGCCGGTCGGTGGGGACGTTGACGGCGATGGCTACATGGACCTGCTGCTCGCGGATGGCGCTGCCGACACCCTCGGCTTGACCGACAACGGCGCGCTCTGGGCGCTGTTTGGGCAGGCCGGCGCCTACGCCACCGCCGCAGCGGAGGACATCGAGACCGTGGCGACCGTGCTGGTCGAGGGGGAGGCGAGCTCGGAGGGCGCTGCCTGGGCCGTCTCTCTTGGCGGCGACATCGCGGGCGACGATGCCTCGGAGCTCTGGATCTACAACTCGGGCGTGGCGCTCTATGGCATCGAAGGCGGCGCCAGCCGGCGGAGCCCGTTCGACCCGGCGGCCGAAGCCAGCGTGACCTACTCCTGGGGATCCGCCTCGTTCGATGTGGACCGCATGAGCGCCATCGGCGATTGGACCGGCGACGGCCTGTCCGACCTGCTGGTCGTCGCCGAAGACGGATCGGGCAGCTACGGGCGCTCCGAGATCTTCGGCAGCGAGACGTGGGATGGCGGCGTCTACGACGAGCGCAGCGACCTCTCAGCCAGTCTGCTCGGCTCCTCCACCGACTCGAATGGCAACCTGGGCGCCGGGCAGGCCGCGGTCCCGGGGGACGTGGACAACGACGGCGACATGGACCTCGTCACAGGCGATCCGGACTACGACAGCGGCGCCGGGCGGGCGTATGTGTTCTTGAACACGCCGGTGGACTAGCATGACCCTCCGGACCTGCGAAGGCTTGGGCCCGTTGCCAGACCGCTTGGTGTTGTCCCGCTCCTTGGGCGCGATCCATCTGGCGGCCCTCGCCCGTTTGGCCCCGGACGAACACGTGCTGTTCGCCCCCAACCTCGCCTTCTCCGACGCTGCCTTCAGCCGTGTCCTCCGGGAGGGGCGCGCGTCCGGCGATGCTCGTCTGGTGTTGGACGCCGAGACGCTGCGCTCCATCGCGGGGCTGACCGCGGAGCAGGCCGTGTTCACCTACCTTCGGGGGGAGGTCACCGCCGAGCGCGTCGCCGCCCTGCCGGAGCGCATCGTGCCCGTGCCGGAGACGGAGCTCCCTGGGTTCAACCTGCCTGATGGCCCGATGCGCGTCGTCGATGAGTGGGCGCTCCCGGTCGGGCACTGGGCGCAGCTCCTCTGGGCGAACCTGCTCGGGCTCGGGCCGGCGCTGTGGTCACAGCTTGGGGCGGGCGTGGGCGGCGCTCTCCGGCTGGCCTGGGGTGCCGCGCGGGCGGGGAGCCTGGCCCCCCACCTTGTCGCCGCGCACGTCAACAGCCTCGGGACGCGTGCTCAGGTGCACCCGCACGCGACCGTCGAGGGGAGCGTGCTCGGCGCCGGGGCCTGGGTGGGCGCTGGCGCGGTTGTGCGGGGATGCGTGCTCGGCGAAGGGGCGCGGGTCGAGGATCTCGCGCTGGTCGAGGGGAGCGTGCTCGGGCCGCGCGCATGCGTGCAGCGCATGTCGATGGTCAAGTACTGCCTCCTGGAGGCGGGTGCCCACGCCGCGGGTACGCAACAGCTCGCCGTGCTGGGCGCGGGCGCGCAGGTCAAACACGGCGCGATCCTGATGGACCAGAGCTTTGGCGATGGTGTCCGTGTGCGGGTCGGCGACGGGCTTCAACGTGCGCCGCACGGGATGCTCGGGGTGTGTGTCGGGCCGGGCGCTGTCATCGGGAGCGGGGTGCGGGTGGCGGCTGGGCGGGCCATCCCGGCGGGGCTCACGGTCGTGTGTGATCCGGCTTCGGTGGTGGCGAAGGTCACGGTGCCGGAGGGCACGCGGATGGCGCGGGCGATGGACGGGGGGCTTCAACCGCTATGAAGTGGGGTGAGCCCTCGCTGTCGGAGTTCCTGTTCGGGGGCTACCTGTCGATGTTGACGCTCCTGTGGGGGGGGTTGGCTGCGAACACGACCGGGTGGAAGCGGCAGTTTTCGATGCCCGAGCCGCCTGCCGGCGTACCCCTGCCGCGGATCTCGATCCTGATCCCCGCCCGGAACGAGGCCGAACACATCGGCGCCGCGGTGCAGAGCGCGCTGGCGAGCGATCACCCCGATCTCGAGGTCATCGTGATCGATGACAGCTCGACAGATGGGACGGGGGAGCTGGCGATTCGCGCGGGGGGGGGCGACGGGCGGCTTCACGTGGTGGCCGGACTGCCGCTGCCGGACGGCTGGGCCGGAAAACCTTGGGCGTGCGCGCAGGCGGCCCGCATCGCGACCGGCGAGCACCTGCTGTTCATCGACGCCGACGTGCGCATCGCACCGGGCGCGGCGCGGCGCGCGGCCGGGGTGTTGGAGGCCCGGTCCCTCGCGCTGTTGAGCGTATTTGGCAGTTGGACATTGAACAGTTTTTGGGAGCGCGCCGCGATCCCCGTGATCGGGTGGTTCATCCGTGGGGCGACCGACATCGCGGCGGTCAACCAGGCCGCCCGCCCCGAGGCGTTCGCCAACGGGCAGTTCATCCTCGTGAGGCGCGCGGCCTACGAGGCCTGCGGGGGACATGAGGTGGTGCGCGCCGAGGTCCTCGACGATGTACGCCTCGCCCGCGCCATGAAACAACGGGCCTTCAGCCTGGGTCTTTACTTCGCGCCGGAGCTGTTCTCCGTTCGGCTGTACACCAGCTTGCCGGAGATCCTGGCCGGCTATGGCAAGAACCTCTACGAGGGCATGGACCGCAAGCCGCACATCGCCCTCGTCGCGCTGCTGTTCTTGTTCATCACGGTGGGCGCTCCTTGGCTGGTGCTCGCGGTGGCCGTGGTGCACCCGCCGACAGTGTTCAACGCGATGGGCTCACCGCTGCCGTGGCTCTTCTGGCTGGCCCTGAACTGCATGCTCCCGATGGTCCTGCGGTTCCGCCTGGAGCGCCTGGAGGGCAGGAGTGGGGTGCTCGCCTGGACCCAGCCGCTCGGCAACGGCGTCCTCGCGCTCGTGCTGTTGCGGGCGCTGTTGTCGGTGCGGACGACATGGAAAGGGCGCGCCTTCCACGACGGCAAGGCGGTCTCGGAAGGCGCCAGCCCGAGGACGAGCTGAGATGGACGCGCTGGCGCTCACCGCGGTCGTCGGGGACCAGACCTGGCAGACGCCCGGCTGGCCGGTGGCGATGGCGGGCGGCAACGCGCTCGTCGCGATCCTGCTGGCGGTGCTCCTGGGCTTCCACGCGCGCGGGGGCGGCCTCGGCCGGCGGGAGGCGGGGGTCCTCGTGGCCGCGTTTACGCCGTTTTTTGCGGTGCTGGTCTGCGTTTTGCCCTTCGCGCTGGTGCCTGGCGCCCTGTTCTCCAGCGAGAAGTTCCCGCTGGAGGCTTTCCTCGTTCCGCTCACCGCGGAGCTCATCGCCTCCGGTGTCGCCATGTGCGCGGCGGGGATCGGTGTGGGCGTGTGGTGCTACGCGGCGAGGGGCGAGGCGGGCGCACCTGAGGCGCGGAAACAGGCGGGCGCACCTGAGGCGCAGAGGAAACCCAGCCTTCCCGTTGTGCAATTGCTGCTCTTCCCGGTCGTAATGGCGGTGGCGCTGGCGGGGCCTGCCCACGTCGTGGTCCTGGACGCGGCGGGCCCCCTGCCACCGCTGGATTTGGAGCTGGGACCGCGGATTCACGTTGGGATCACCACCCAAGCCCGTGTGCTCGTCAATGGCGGGGCCGTGCAAGGCTGGTACGCCCGCCCTGTCTTGATTCAGCCGCAAGCAGCAGGCGAGTTCGCCGTGGAGCTGCGCGCCGAGCGCGCCGGGCTCGTCGGCGTGCGGGTGGTGACGCGCGAGGCTGGCGAGGACCGCGGGGATCCGCTGCTGCCGCTCGCGCAGGGCAACACCTGGGAGCTGCAGGACCACGTCTCCCGCAAGGCCCAGTACATGTGGTTCGTGGACGGCGACACCACGAACCCGGGTCGGGCGGTTCGGCTCAGCGTGGACGCGAACGCCGAAACGCCGCTTCGGACCTGGCGGGTGATCCTCGCCGAGGGCTCCGACGAGCCGCAGGTCTGGACCGTGTACAACTGGAACGGCGCGGTGCTGGACACCACCAACGACCAGCCGTTCGTCCGCGGGGGCGAGCCCGCCGGAGATGGGCTCACGAGCTGTGCGCTCACGCCCTTCGAGGGCTGGGAGTGCGCGTGTGGCGAGCCGCCGCCACCGCCGGCGAACCTCGCCAAGGGCTGGGAAAAACCCTGGGATTTGCCGGGCCCTGCCCGCTGCTACAAGCAGGACCACCCCGGACCCGTGCGCGCCGGCTTCGGCGCCCTGCTCGCGCTGGTCACCGTCGGCCTCGTCATCGACATGGGAGACCAGACACACACGCTTGTATTGGTTCGCTCCGGGAAGATGTGATGCTGTTGCGGCTCGGCTTGCCCGTGCTCCTGGCGGGTGCATGGTGCATGACCTGGAACCCGGTCTCGCCCCTCGCGATGGGTCGGGCGAATGCGGCCTACCTGGCGGGGGATCTGCCCCGGGCTGCCCGGATCTACGGGCAGATCGCGACAGGCTGGCACCTTTCGAGCACCCGTGCTTCCGCCGGGGAGCGGGCGGCGCGGATCGCGCTGGTTGGGGGCGAGCCGGTCATCGCGGTCCGGGAGATCCACCGCGCACTCGCGGTCTGCACAGCGGCGGATCGGCCTCGGTTGTTGGGGCTTCTCGCTTCGGTGTACCTGGTCTATTTTGACGATGCCCCCCGTGCCGCGGCTGCGCTCCGAAGGGCGGCCGACTCAGGCGTGGGTCCGGCGGCCCTGGACGACCGTGTTGCGGCCGCCCAGACGTTCGAACGCGCCGAGGATTGGGCCTCCGCGGGGGAACAGTGGGCGTTGATCCTCGTCGCAGCGGAGACCGTGGACATCGAGGCCATGGCCCGGGCCGGTCAACTTCGCGCCGAACGGCACATCGACGACGCGGAGGGCGAATGAGCGCGCGCCGACTGGATTTTCGAGATCACCGGCGCGCGTTGGGCGACAATCGTTTCGTCTACGCCGTGGTCTCCCGGCGTGCGCAGGGTCTCTCGATCGGGCTCAACCTCAACCCCGACAAGGTCTGCAACTTCGACTGCCCGTATTGCCAGGTGGATCGCACCCCGGCCGGCTTGGAGGGCGTGACGGTTGGCGTGGACGTGCGCCGTTTGGAGGCCGAGCTCGACGCACTGCTCGCGTGGGTTCAGGACGGCACGCTCTGGACCCGCGCGCCCTTCGACACCGCGCCGTTGGCCCTTCGGCGCGTCTCGGACATCGCGTTTGCCGGCGATGGCGAGCCCACCTCCTCCCGCGCGTTCCCGGCCGCTGCCGCCGCCGTTCGCCGCGTCCGCGACGCGGCCGGCCTCGGGCAGACGCCCATCCGTCTGCTCACCAACGCCACGCTGCTGCACCGTCCCGCCGTCCGCGCCGCCCTCCCCCTCATCGACGCGATCTGGGCCAAGCTCGACGCAGGCACCGAAGCGTGGTTTCACCGCGTCGATGGCACCACGTTCCCGTTTTCGCGGATCTTGAAGAACCTGACAGACATCGCGCGCGAACGGCCGATCACGCTGCAATGTATGTTTCCTACGCTCCAGGGGGAGCCTCCGCCCCCGGCCGAGATCGCGGAGTGGGTCCAGCGGATGGTCGCCATACGCGAGGCCGGGGGCCAGATCGAGCAGGTCCAGGTCTACACCGTCGCGCGGGCGCCGAGCGATCCGACGGTTGGCAGCTTGGATCTTGTACAGTTGGAGGAGATCGCGGAGGCCGCCCGGCGGGAGGGATTTGACGTGGCCGCATTCGGGTCCGGCTAAGCTCCCCGCATGACCACCCTCCACACCGCCTACATGCCCGGCCGGTTTTCGCCCCCGACCCGCGGGCACATCCAGACGATGCTCTGGCTCCTCCAACGCTTTGACCGCCTCGTGATCGGCGTAGGGAGCTGCTACGAGGTGGGCACCGCTCGCCATCCGCTGCTCGCCAGCATCCGCGAGAAAATGGTGCTGTCCAGCCTGCGTGAAGCGGGGGTCGCGCTCCGCAGGGTTCGGATCGTACACCTTGCGGACTTTCCCGGGGATTGGGACGGCTGGTGGCAACATGTCACGTCGATCCCCGGCATCGAGCACGTGACGCACTTTGTGACGGGCAACGAAGACGACATCCTCGCGGTCATGCGGGAGAAGGGCCTGACCCTCCCGTTCGCGTTGATCAACCCCGAGAAGGAGGATCTGGGCGCCTTCCGGTTCGTCTACCACGCGACGGACCTCCGGCGCGCGATCGTGGACGGGGACTATGAGCGCTTCCGGCTCATCGCCGCCGAGGGCACGATCAACCTGATGGGGCTCGTGGGCGGGTTCGCGGGGATCCGCCGGGCGATGCAGGACGCGGGGATCCGGTTTGTGCCCGGTCGTCAGGCCGCCGACGCCGTCGTGACCTGCGAGCACCAAGGCCAACGGTGGCTCCTGACGGGGCGACGCCAGCGAGGCGACTTTACGGGCGCGCTCGCGATCCCCGGCGGGGGCATCGACCCCTACGAGTCGCCGCTCGACGCCGCCCTCCGCGAGCTTCGTGAGGAAACAGGCCTGCAGTTCGAGGACATGAACCGAACCGTGGAGCCCGCTCACCTTCGCCTTGGTGGCACCCTGCTCTGCGAGGCCCGCACGCTCGGCATCCTCTCGACCGACGATCCTCGGATCGGCGGCACCCGCGGTGGCTCGGCGCAGCCGTTCCACATCGCGCTCGATTGCTCCCCCACGGTGGTGGCGCCCCTCCTGGAGGCCGACCGGTCCGACCTGGGCGCGGTCGCTTTTCGAACCGAGCAGGAGGTCGCCGAGACCGGCCTGGCCTTCCAGCAGATGCTCTCGGTGCAGGCGGCGGGGTTGTGTCGATAAGTGGTCCCCTGCTCCTGACCCTCGCGCTGGCGTGTCAGCCCACCCTTGCGCCTGTGGACACGTCCCCGGCGTGCGAAGAAGAGATCCCGTACGACGGTCTCGATCAGGATTGCGACGGGTCGGACTTGTCGGACGTCGATGGCGATGGCCAGTCCCCTCCCGCAGACTGCGATGACAACGACCCCGCGCGTTTCCCCAGCGCCGAGGAGATCCCATACGACGGAGTCGATCAAGACTGCGATGGTTCAGACGCCGACGATCTGGACGGTGACGGATACCTGCTTCTGGACGACTGCGACGACACCAACTCCGAGGTGAATCCAAGCGCGGTCGAGGTCTGCAACGGCATAGACGACGACTGCGACGGGTCCGCCGACGCGGGCGCGACGGATGCCACCCTCTGGTACGCGGATACCGACGCCGACGGATTTGGAGACCCAGATGTCACCGAACTCTCTTGCGAGCCGCAAGGTGTCACCGACGCGACCGATTGTGATGACAGAAACCCCGGGATTTATCCCGGCGCCCCCGAGGTCTGCGACGATTGGGCGGACAACAATTGCGACGGCTACGTAGATCAGATGGTCGCGGGCGTCACACACGACAGTGTGCAGGGAGCGTTGGACGCGGCATGTGCCGAAGGGGACACGGTTTGGGTGAGCCCGGGCACCTATTTCGAGAATGTGGAGATCACTGCGGCGGTCGTGCTCGAGGCCATCGAATCGGCCGAGACCACCACTCTGGATGGCAGTCTGTGTACGCGCGGTCCCGATCAGTGCGGGGTCATTCGGATCGGAGCTTCCCAAGTGACGGTTCGAGGGCTTCACATCACGCATGGTAGCGCCGACTTGGGAGGAGGAATTTTCGCCGAGTATGTGGATGCCGTCCGGGTCGAGGAGAACATCATGGACCTGAACCTAGCCTGGAGCAGGGGGGGCGGCATCTACTTTCATTGCAGCGGTACGGTGACCCGGAACGAGGTTCTAAACAATCAGGCAGGTTTGGGTGGCGGGCTGTACGTAAAGCCGGTCCCGAATGCCGAGGGCGTTGGAGTCACCATAGAGGCAAACGAGATCATCGGGAACCTCGCGACCTCGGGAGGCGGCGGCGGTTATGAAAATGCTTTTACGGCGCAGGCATTGTGGACGAGTAACGACATTCGAGACAACACTGCGGTCTGGGGCGGCGGTATCCAGTCACAAGATGGACTTCGGACCATGGGCAACACGATTCAGGACAACAACGCCTCGACGCAAGGCGGGGGGCTCTGGTACACGGACGAGTGGATTGGTTCCGGGGACACGATCACCGGCAATGCCCCCGACGATGTGTACCGGGATTGAGCCAACTCGGATCGGGTCCATCGGTGCTCCGAATTGCGGATTGACGGGAGGGAAGTCGGGCCACACGGACGAAAACCGCCCGCATGGCCCGGGGGCCCGCACGTATGGCCGACCGCACGCCTTCCGAGGGTGCGGGCCCCGAACTTTGGGGGGAGGATGTGCACATCCTCGGGGAGCCCTCATCCGCCGCCGAGTACGGCGGCACCTTCTCCCGGAGGGAGAAGGGGGGGACGGGCGGTGAAGGGGGATCGTCCGCGACGGACCCGCCGCGCCGATATGCAGCGGCGGTACGACGGGGGTAGGGACGGCGCGGGGGTTTAGGCGCGCCGCCCACAGGTTTCAGATCGTCCCGGAGTTCACAAACCCCCCTCCGGCCTTCGGCCACCTCCCCCCGAAGGGGGGAGGGAAGGAGCGCTTTCGCACCCCCGTAGCCCGTAGCCCGTAGCCCGAGCCCGTAGCCCGTAGCCCGTAGCCCGTAGCCCCTACGCCTCCGCCATCGCCCACGTCCCACCCACCAACGCCAGCTCCGCCCGGATCTTCGCCAGCAGCGCGCGGTCCTGCTCCAGCGCGGCGCAGAACTTGTCGCGGCCCTGCCAACGTAGGTCCCCGTAGCTGTACCAGGCCCCGGCTTTCAGCACCACGCCGCGATCTTCGGCCATGCCGACGACCTCGCCGATGGCGTAAATCCCCTTGCCGAACAGGATGTCGAACTCGACCTGGCGGAACGGCGGCGCGAGCTTGTTCTTCACGACCTTGACGCGGGTGCGGTTGCCGATGGTCTCCTCGTCCTTCTTGAGCGCGCCGATGCGGCGGACGTCCAAGCGCACGCTCGCGTAGTATTTGAGCGCGTTCCCGCCGGTCGTGACCTCCGAGGGGCCAAACGTGACACCGATCTTCTGCCGGACCTGGTTGATGAAGATGAGTGTCGTATTGCTCTTGGACACGAACGTCGTGAGCTTGCGCATCGCCTTCGACATCATGCGGGCCTGGAGCCCCATCTGGGTGTCGCCCATGTGGCCTTCCAGCTCGTCCTTGGGCGCGAGGGCTGCGACCGAGTCGATGACGATCATGTCGAGGCACTCCGACCGGACCAGCATCTCCACGATGTCGAGGGCCTGCTCGCCGTTGTCGGGCTGGCTGACGAGCAGGCTCTCCAGATCCACGCCGATCGTGCGGGCGTAGATGGGATCGAGCGCGTGCTCGGCGTCGATGAAGGCGCAGCGACCGCCGTTGCGCTGCATCTCAGCGAGCGCGTGGAGCGTGAGGGTGGTCTTGCCGCTGGCCTCGGGGCCGTAGATCTCGATGACGCGGCCGCGCGGGTAGCCGCCGGAGCCAAGCGCGAGGTCGAGGCCGATGGAGCCGGTGGAAGTGGTCTCGACGGGCTGAGGATCGGCGTCGAAGGCCATGATGGAGCCCTTGCCGTGGGTCTTCTCGATGGAGGCGATCACCTGCTTGAGCAGGGCCTCGCGAGGGTCGTCGTCGGGGGTCGAGGGGTGGGACTGGACGTTCATGGCTGAGTCTCCGTGCGGGGTTTTCCGGGTTGATCGGGCGCATCGCTGACCGGTCGATCCGCGACATGCGGGGCGATCCGGGCGGTGTTGGGCACCGGGAGGGGTTGAAAAGCGAGGGTGAGCACGGCGCCCTCCGCGACATCGCGAGGGAACAGGGCGACGGGCAGGTCGGAGGTGGTGCGGTCGCACCATTCGATGACCACGCGGTCGCCTTCGATGCGGTCCACGATCACGAGCGCGCCGAGCGCGAAGATGCAGGTTCCCATCACGCTTCCAGGGGGTCGGCGTCATCGAGGCGAAGACCGACGGCGCGGTGGATGTGATCTTCGTGGACGCGGGTCGATGCGGTGTCGTCGAGATCGGCGAGGGTGCGGGCGACCTTGAGGAGGCGTCGGCCGACACGGGCGGAGAGGCCTTGAACCTCCATGTGGCGTTGCAGCGCGGAGAGCGCAGCGGGCGTGGGGTCGGAGGCCTCGGTGACCTGCTCGGCGCTCAAATTGGCGTTGCACGTGACACGTCCGCCATAGCGCTCGAGCTGGCGGGACCGGGCGCGCTCGACGCGCAGGCGAACAGAGGCGCTGTCCTCGGCGTTGCGGCCGTCCAAGAGCACCGACGGGGTGACGGGCGAGAGCTCGACGCGCAGATCGATGCGATCGAGCAGCGGTCCGGAGAGACGGGCGCGGTAGCGGAGGCGGGCGGCTTCACCGCAGAGGCAAGGGCGGGTTGGATGCCCCAAGTTGCCGCAGGGGCAGGGGTTCGCCGCGGCGACGAGCATGAAGCTCGCGGGGAAGGTGATGGAGCCGCCGGCGCGGGCGAGGACGATGCGGCGATCCTCAAGCGGGCCGCGCAAGACCTCGCGGGCGTGGCGGGGGAACTCGGGAAATTCGTCGAGGAAGAGCACGCCGTTGTGGGCCAGGCTGGCCTCACCGGGGCGCAGGAGTGCGCCGCCGATCAGACCCGCCGGGGAGATCGAGTGGTGCGGGGCGCGGAAAGGGCGCCTGGAGACGAGGCCACCGCCGCCGAGGAGCCCGGCCGCGGAGTGGATTCGGGTGCAGGCGAGGGCTTCGTCGGGGGTGAGGGTGGGCAAAATGGAGGGAATTCGGGCTGCGAGCATTGTTTTTCCGCAGCCGGGAGGCCCCTCCATCAAGAGATTGTGACCCCCCGCGGCGGCCACCTCCAACGCCTCCCGCGCAGCGATCTGTCCGCGTACATCCCTCAGATCCAGCGCCCCCTGGTCCTCGCCCGCCTCCGCTGGCACGGCCCGCGGCAGCTCCCGCATCCCGCCGAGGAATTCCGCCGCCTCCCCCAGCGTCCTCGCGACCCGCACGTCGACCTCAGGCACCAGCGCGGCCTCCGACGCTGCCCCCGGCGGGAGCACAAGCCCCGCCATGCCCAGGTCCCTCGCCAGGGCTGCAAACGCCAGAGCTCCCCGCACAGGTCTCAGCTCCCCGCCCAAGGTAAGCTCCCCGGCGAGCAGGTAGCGATCGCACAGGCCCGGATCCAGCCGGCCCGCCGCGAGCAGGATCCCCGCCGCGATCGGAAGGTCAAAACCCGTCCCGTCCTTTCGCAGGTCCGCCGGCGCGAGGCTCACGACAATGCGCTGCCGAGGAAATTCGAACCCCGATGCGAGCATCGCGGAGCGCACCCGATCCGCGCTCTCCCGCACCGAGAGCGACGGCAACCCGACGATCGCGACGCTCGGCAAGCGGCGCAGCAAGTCCACCTCGACGGTCACCCGCAGACCGTCCACGCCGAGCAACGTGGCGCCATGAACCTGACTTGACATCGAATCTCCTGGGCGGTGATTCGCCCGCCGCGGCCCTGTGCAACGTCCGTGCCACCCCGCCCCCGCGTGATGATCTCGGTGGGATGGAGATCTCCAGGAGTGGACACCCGACCGACCGACGAACGTCGGTCCGTCCCGACAGACGTCCGTCGGACATTCGTCGGCAAGGGGTGGGATGCAGTCCGCCGGGTTGGCAAGGGGCGCGCGCCGTGTGAAAACGGCGCGTGGTCACCGTCCAGCTCACGCGGCACCTGTACGCCTTCTTCCCCGCGCTGCACGGGGCGGAGGTCCAGGTTCCGGCCACGACGGTGGCAGGGGCGGTGCAGGCCCTTGAGGCGATCGCGCCGGGGATCGCGTTCTACCTCTGTGACGAGCTCGGTCGGCTTCGTACCCACGTCAACATCTTCATCGGCACCGAGCGCATCCGCGATCGGCGCGGCCTCACCGACCCGCTCAGGGCGGGCGACACCCTCTCCATCCTTCAAGCACTCAGCGGAGGCTGACCATGACATCGAAAATCCTCGTTGGCACCCGAAAGGGAACATTCCTCGTTGAGAAGTCCGGCGACACCTGGACGTCGCGGCTCGCCGGACACGCAGGTTCGGGTGTCAACTTCGTCGCCAAAGACCCGTTCACCGGCCGCCTGTGGGCGCTGTTGGGGCATGGACACTGGGGCGCGAAGGTCTCGATCTCCGACGACGGGGGCACCACTTGGGCCGACGCGCCCGCGCAGATCAAATATCCGGAGGGGGCGCGGTTCATCGCCCAGGACATGTACGAGGACGCATCCAGCGAGTATGGCGTGGGCTGGAAGATCTCGACCAAAGCCGCGACCCTGGCGAAGCTCTGGGTGATCGGGTTCGGACCCGGTCGGGTGTACGTCGGCACGATCCCCGGAGGGCTGTTCGAGAGCCGCGACGGCGGGGCGAGCTTTTCGCTCAACTTGCCTCTTTGGAATCACCCTTCGCGGGGTGGGGATCTGTTCGCCGGCGAGGCGACGGGCGAGACCAAGTGGTTCGGCACGCCCGCGTCCGAGGGCGGCGATTTTGCCCCGGGCATCCACTCCGTCTCCGTAGATCCCCGCGACCCGGACCGTGTGCTGATCGCCGTCTCAACCGCCGGCGTGATCGAGACCAGCGACGGCGGGCAGACCTGGCGCAGCCGGAACCAGGGGATGGCGATGGACCACACCCCCGAGCCGGAGGCCGAATGGGGCCACGACACGCACTACATCGAGCTTTGCGCGGGTGCCCCCGATCACGTCTGGCAGCAGAACCATGCCGGGGTGTTCTACAGCGACGACGGCGCCGCCTCGTGGCGCAAGGTCAGCGCGCCGGATGTCGGCGTCCACTTCGGTTTCCCGGTGACGGTCGATGCGACCGACGGACGAGTGGCATGGCTGGTCCCCGCCCGGGGCGACAATCAACGGACCGCCATCGATGGCAGCTTGTTCGTCGCCCGCACAGATGACGGCGGCCAGACCTGGAAGCAGCTCCGCCAGGGGCTCCCCCAGGAGGGCGCTTGGGACGTCGTCTACCGCCACGCGCTGGCCAACGATCAGGGCTGCGTGGCGTTCGGCAGCACCACGGGGAACCTGTATGTCAGCGAAGACCACGGAGAAACCTGGACGACCGTGGGCAACAACTTCCCGCCGATCTACTCGGTGCGGTTCGGCTGAGTCTCCGCGCTCGAGAGGCTCACGACAATGCGCTGCCGAGGAAATTCGAACCCCGACGTGAGCATCGCGGAGCGCACCCGATCCGCGCTCTCCCGCACCGATAGCGAGGGCAGCCCGACGATGGCGACGCTCGGTAGACGCCTCAAGAGATCCACCTCGACGGTCACCCGCAGACCGTCCACGCCGAGCAACGTGGCGCCATGAACCTGACTTGACATCGAATCTCCTGGGCGGTGATTCGCCCGCCGCGGCCCTGTGCAACGCCCGTGCCAGGGACCGCGGCGCCAAGGATCGCGATGGCATCGACGTCGTCAAGGGGGGTGGGATAGATTCGCGCCAATGTCCTTCGAACCCGCTTCGCTCTTCGCAGGGCTCCTGTTCTCCACCCTCGGGGTGGCCGCCTGGGTGTACGGGAAACGCCAACAGTCCGCCCGTCCGATGGCCCTGGGGGCAGCCCTCGTCGGCGTGCCCTTCTTCCTGGACGGCGCGGCGCTCTGGGCCGTGGGCGCGGTGCTCGCCCTGCTCGTGGTGTGGCCCTAAATGACCACGTTCTCCGCACGCACCCTACTCCTGGCCTATGAATCAGGTTTTCGGGCCCGGCTCCTGGTCTCACCCGATCAGGCGGACGATCCCGCAGTGCTGCAGCGAGCATCGGGCCGGCTGCCCCCTGCGGCGCGCGCGCTCTACGAGCTGCTTCGGCTCGTCGCGCCCGTCGGCGAGCCGATCCCCGAGCGCCTCCGGGTCGCGATTGATCGCGAGGGCGGCCCGCTCTGGGCGTCCGCGCTGCTTTTGCCCCGCCCCGGGCAGCTCGCCGCAGAGGTCCACCCCCAACATTACGCCGCTGCGTGCCGGCTGAACCCGGCCCTCGCGGGCGCGCCGCTCGACGTTCCCCGGCTGGTCGAGCCCTTCGTGCCCTCGCTGGCCGCCTCCGATGCACGTTGGGACGCCATCGTCGTCGCCGCCCACCTGGAGGGCAACCCCGGCTCTCTCAACCAGGACGGCACGCTCCGGCGGGACCACGAACGCCGGATCGCGGCGATCTTCGGGGCGGATGCCGACCGCGCCGCGCTGGCC
>CANKNP010000007.1 GCA_947483545.1 Deltaproteobacteria bacterium
CAAACCGCCAGCCAAAGGCGGACGCCGGCCGGCCGCCACGCCCGGTGCCGGAGACCCGTCCAGAGCGCGCCGAGGAGCAGGAGTGCCGCGCTCAGGGACCATCCGATGGCGCTCGCCTCTGCGGCATCCTCGAGGCAGCCCGCAGTGGCAGGCACCTATTGGTCCGAAGCGAGGTGACGGAGAGCGGACAGCCCACCAGACAGCTCACGGCCAGCAAAGATCGACCCGGCGAGCGCAGGGGCGAAGGCGACGAGGAGTCCAGCGGCGGGGCCGCTCAGGTGGGGGAGCAGGCGCCGGTGGAGGAATCCGCTCACAACGAGTGGAATCCACGGGAGGAGCAGGACCCCCCAGGGTGGCGCGAGCTTCGTGACGTCTCGCCACGGTACCGGGCTGTCCTCAGAGACCCAGGAACATAGCCGAACGACCGGTGCCACCCAGTACATCAGCGAAGCAAGGAGCCCCGAGGCCACCACGAACAACGCGACAAGCCCGCGCCTGTGTGTGCCCTGACCAGGGGGCGAGTCCGCACCTGCCGCGACCCCGAGCAGGAGGAGGCCCGGGATCAGCGCGGAGAACGGCGCCCCGAAAAGCCCGCGGCTGTCCGGCGCGACCAGCCAGGCACTCGCCGCCAGGAGCGTGAGGCCCAGCAGTTGGACCTGGAGCATTCGTCCAACTCGAAGCGGGTAGCGCGCCGCGAGGGACGCGACCGGACGAGCCGCCAAGCAGGCAGAACTCAGCGCGGCCACGAACAACGCGAGGCGCAGCAGGGGTGCCGCTGCGGGCACGGGGTAGTGTCCACGGATGGACAGCCAGGCCCCGCCGACCGCGAGCGGCAGCAGGGACGCAGCGGGGAGCGACCACCATCCAGCCCGGGGACCGAACCCGGCCGCGAAGGCTCGGGGGAGCAAACAGGCGACCGCTATGCTCAGGGCCAGGATCGCGATGGGCGGCGGGTCGGACGATACCCTGCTCTCCGCCACCGGGGTCCAAGCGAGTAGAAAGACGCCGAGCCCGAAGACAAGCAGGAAGAACAGCAACAGTCCGCAGCCAAGACCGGCGGCCCGCGGGGTCACGCGGTCACCCCCGCCGCCGCCGCCCAATCAACACCGCCCCGACCAACCCAAAGCCCCAAGCGGCCCCAATCCCTGGCGCGGAACCACACTCACAGCTTGAGGTCTTGCCGACGATTGGATCCCCGCTGTCGATCACGCTGGTGTCGATCGGCTCGCCGGTGTCGAGGGTCGGGTCCTCGCCGTCACAGTCCTGGTCGATGCCGTCGTCGGGGATGTCCTCGGCGCGGGGGTACACGGTCTCGTCGGTGTCGTCGCAGTCGTCTTCGGTGGCGGCGGAGTAGCCCTCGGGGGCCACGCAGTCGATCATCGAGACCTCGGGGTCGGTGAAGCCGTCGCCGTCGGCGTCGGCGTACCAGGTGGAAGCGTCCGCGGATCCGGGGCCGTCGATGGTGCCGTCGCAGTCGTCGTCCACGCCGTTGCAGATCTCTGTCGCGTCGGGGTTCACGGCGGCGTCGCTGTCGTCGCACTCCTCGCAGGCGGGGAACGCGTCGGCGTCGAGATCCGCGTAGCCGGAAGACCCGTCGCAGTTGTAGTCCTCGGGGTCCGCGCAGTCGGTCTCGGGCGCGCCGGGGTGGTAGGCGGGATCGGAGTCGTCGCAGTCGCCGCCCATGCTGGCCAGCGCCTCGCCCAGGTCGGTGCAGTCGAGATCGGGGCTCACCATCGTGGCGGTGCTGTCCTGCCAGTAATCGTCGCGGTCGCCATCGACGTAGCACTCCTCGGTGCCGTCGCAGTCCTGATCGACCTCGTCGCCGGCGATCTCATCGACGCCGGGGTTGATGGCGGCGTCGGTGTCATCGCAGTCGGTGGGGTCGGCGACGTAGCCGAGGGGGGCCGAGCAGGCGTCGTCGCTCAAGGTCGCGTCGCCGTAGGTGTCGCTGTCGGCGTCTACGTAGAAGGTGGTCTCGACGCCTTCGTCGACCAGCGCGTCGCAGTCGTTGTCCACGAGGTCACACACCTCGATCGCGGCGGGGTTGATCGCGGCGTCGGCGTCGTCGCAGTCGTCGGAGGTCGTGTAGTAGCCGGAGGGCTGGTCGCAATAGTCCCCGGTGGTCGCTCCGGCGTAACCGTCCGAGTCACTATCCGCGTAGAACACGGACATTGTGGATGTATCAACGGATGTATCACCGTCGTCTGCGAGCCCGTCGCAGTCCTCGTCTGTATCGGATGTATCACACACCTCGGTCGCGCCAGGGTGGATGGCGGGGTCGGCGTCGTTGCAGTCGTCTGCCGTGGTGTAGTAGCCAGCCGGCTGATCACAGTACGAGCCGCTGGTTGTCCCGGCGTATGTATCACCATCTACGTCCGCGTAGAACGTGGACATTGTGGATGTATCAGCGGATGTATCACCGTCGTCCGCGAGGCCATCGCAGTCCTCGTCTGTATCAAGTGTATCACAGACCTCCGTGGCGGCCGGGTTGATCGCGGCGTTCGTGTCGTCACAGTCCGTGGTGTCGGCGACATAGCCAGCGGGCTGATCGCACGCGCTCAGCGCGGTGGTGCCGCCGTAGGTGTCGCCATCGTCGTCGGCGTACCACACCGTGGTGGAGGACGTATCGGTGCCGGTGTCGGCGTCGTCGGCGAGGCCGTTGCAGTCTTCGTCCACGTCCAGCGCGTCGCAGATCTCGGTTGCGCCGGGATGCACGCTGGCGTCGGTGTCGTCGCAGTCGGTTGCGTCTGCGACGTAGCCGGCGGGGGTGTCGCAGGCGTCCATGGGCACGGCAGCGTCGCCGTAGCCATCGCCATCCGCGTCGGCGTACCAGGTGGTCTGGCCGGTCGCGGTGGTGTCGTCGGCGATACCGTCGCAGTTCTCGTCGATGTTCGCGGGGTCGCAGATCTCCACCGCGGCGGGGTTGACCGCGTTGTCGATGTCGTCGCAGTCCTCCAGGTAGCCGCCCCCGTTCGTCACGTAGCCATCGCCATCGTTGTCGGATCCGCCGAGCACCAGGATGGCCTCCCCGGCCACGGTGTTCGCGCCGGGAGAGCCGAGGATCACGTCCGCGTTGCCGTCGCCGTTCACGTCGCCGCTGCCGAGGCCCGTGCCCATCATGTCGGTGCCGGCACCCGTGAACGTGTTGGAGAGCGTGGAGATCGACGGGCCGACGCTGGACCCGTCGTACAGGCTCGCCTCGCCCGCAGACAGCAACACCCAACTACCGATGAGGAGCTCGTTGTAGCCATCATCGTCGGTGTCCGCGACGTAGGCGAGCGAAGCCCCGAACGAGGTCCCAGACGTGCCGGCGACGAGGTTGGCGGTGCTGCTCGTCGGCACGTCGGTGCCGTCGGAGGTGTAGATGTAGACGAGCCCAGCGCCGCTCGGGTAGGGGGCGCCCACGATGAGGTCGGCGTAACTGTCCCCGTTGTAGCTGCCCTCGATGTTGACGGAGGAGCCGTAGTAGTGGCCGGCGGTCGTGCCCGTGCGGTCTTCGGGGGCGGGCGGGTTGCCGGTGAAGAAGTCGGAGGCCCCCTCGTACAGGAGCGAGCGTCCGCGGCTGCTGGAGAAGGCCGGCGCGCCGATCGCGATCTCCGAGTAGGTGTCGGGCCCTTCGCTGCCACCCGCGCTCACGACCCAGCCGAACTGCATCCCCGTGTTGGTGCCCGAGAGGATGCGGAGGACAGTGGTGCTCGCGCCCGACGACGAGCCGGAGAACACCCAGGCCCGACCCTGCGAGCTGTTGTAGCCGTACTCGCCCGAGACCACGTCGCTGTAGCCATCGCCGTTCGCGTCGCCGCACGCGACGGAGGTGCCGAAGAAGGTGCTGGCGACAAGCGAACCGGTGAGCTTCTGGCTCATGCCCGCCGAGATGCCCGACGACGAACCGTGCCAGATCCACACCGCACCGTCGTTGGCGCCGGACGTGGTCGAGTTGGGCGCGCCGATCACGAGGTCGTCGTAGCCGTCGCGGTTCAGGTCGCCCGTGTCGAGGCTGGACCCGAAGTAGCCGGCGCCCGAGGGAACGGTCAGGGTCACGTCGGGGGAGGTGTTCGGGACGGTGCTGGTGCCGTAGTAGACGTAGGCGGCCCCGACCCCGGCGTTTTTGCCCGGCGCGCCGATGGCGACGTCGGCCTTGCCGTCGTTGTTGAAGTCCCCGGTGGTGACCGAGGTGCCGAGGGCGTCGACCACGCTGGCGCCGGTCCAGGTCACGACGGCGGTGGTCATGACCGGGTCCACGTGGAGGGGCCACTGCGCGCCGGTGTCGTCGATGAGGATGCGGATCTGGTCGCCCTCGACCTCAAAATGGGCAGGAACGGTCTGGCCAGCGTCGTCGAGGACCACGAGGCCGTCGTAAGACCAGGTGCCGCCACCGACGCCGCGGAGCTTTACGCCATCGCCGACCAGGACGGGCCGCGCGCCGGTGACAGTGACGGCGAGCACGATCTCCCCGCTGCCGGACGGGCGGCGGGTCAAATCCCAGCCCTGCTCAGCCCCCGCGGTGGTGCTGCGCCACCACTCCCTCGCGCCATCGCGGTCGTAAGAGACCTCGCAGGGGCCCTCGCAGGTCAGGGCGGGCGTGGCGGGGACGGTCGAATCGGGGTGCCCCCGACCCCAGCCGGCGAGCTGCAGGCCGACGCTCTCGTGCGGTCCGCGGAGGGTCGCCCCGCTGTCGGAGAGCGAAAGGAACAGGGGCTGGCCGGGCATGTGAGCCTGAAAACCATCGTTCGTAGGCGCAAAGTCGGCGTTGCCCAACGTAGCAGGGAGCGCCGCAGGGTCGGCACAGCCGGGGAGGATGCCGAGGGCGAGGAGGACGAGGAGGCTTGTGCGCACGGGGATCCCAGGATTCGCGCGGGGTCTACCAGCGATCTGGAGAATCGCAAAGGGGTTTTTGGGGGGGGCCGCAACGGGCCACACTCGTGAGGCCAGCCACCCGCGATCACATAGCGTAGCGCACGCGGGTACCCCGTGCCGTGCCGGGTGTGTCCATCGAGGTCACCTCGCCTACCTGCAACGCAGCGCACCCCTGAACCTTGTCCATATCCCCGCTGGTCCAATTCACCTCGATCGCCAAACGTACCCGCTGCGGAAGATCAGAAGTACCAGCGCACCCCGACTGAGGCGGTGACGCGGACATAGCATAAAGCCGGCAGTAATGCTGTTTGGAGCGACGGATGGGCGACACAATAGCCGTTGTAGCCCACGAGGGCGCCGACGTTTACGTAGGCTTCCAGCGGGAGCCGGCCCAATTGCAACGCGTTGCCCGCCCCTCCGCCTACAGCGACACGCGCATAACTTTCGTCGGACGCCAAGAAGTAGGCGCCCACGTCCACGTCCACATGCCAATAAAGGGACAATTGACCGAAGGTCCAATCCTCGCCGACGGTCAAGTACTCCGACTCGAAGGATCCGCGCATCGCGTAGTTCAGGCGGAGTTGCGGGATTACTTCGACGACGGAGGTACCGAGGAATACCGCTACCCCAGACTTGTCGTTCATCCAGAACTTGCCAGTCGCACCGACATTGGGATCGCCGACGACAAGGCCAACTCCTACTCTTTTCGCTGAGCCGATCTCGGACTCGGCCCAGGCAAATTCGGTCAGGAGGAACAGGGAACAAAGCATCAGATCTCCAAGTCGATTCGGTATTGCAGGGCTGCCGCAGCGTCCAGGGTGCCCTGTCGATGTGTCGATGTAGATGCATCATCCAACCACATCAAGTCACGATCAGACCGGAGGCTTGACCACGCCCCCGGGCTGCTCGATGCGCTGCGGGCGTCCTCACCCCCGCACCGCCCCCACACAAAAGAACATCCGGACCTCAAACCGCCGGTCGTACACCCGCCGGATGTGCGCCACGCGGTCCTCCTGAGCGACGACCTCAAACCCCATCTCCCCGAAGGCGTCGAGGATGTCCGCCTCCGGTCCGGGCCTCCCTTCGGCGGGCTGGTCCAGCATGCCGAACGACGTGGTCAGCGTGATCAGGCCGCCGCGCGCGACGAGATCGGCGGCGCCGTAGAGCACCTCGTTGATGCGGTCCCCCGTGCTGTCCAGCACGTCGCCAAGGTGAACCCAGGCGAACGATCCGCGGGGAAAGGGCGGTGTTTCGGCGTCGGCCACGGCGAAGTTCACGTCCATCACTGGGCGAAAGGGGACTTTGACCGAGCGGAGGCCGTTGCGGTGCGTCGGGATCTGCACCACGGGGAGCGCGCCGGTCAGCACGCCCTTGGCGATGAGCACGCTGTCCAAGGAGAGGTCGAAGGCCCAGGTCTCGCGGCCGAGGCCGACCATGCGGCGGGCCATCGGGGCGATGCCGCAGCCGACGTCCACGGCGGGGCCGTCGGGAGCGAACTCGCCGGCGAAGCTCGCGCAGATCGCGTCGGGGCCGTCGTCGCCGACGGAGGAGAGCCACTGGCCGAAGGCGCCGGGGGCGCCGAGCAGCCCGTAGGCCAGGTGGGGGGTGATGGGATCCGGAGCGTCTACCCTGGACATCTGCGCGGAGTTCAGCCCCCGGACAGAGGTCTGGAGCAGGAGGCCGCGGGGATCCGGGACCAGCACCGGCACGCCATCGACCACCGGGTAGACAATGCCGGCGTCCACCGAGCGCCAGCCCTGAAGGGGTCCACGAGTGCGAGGGCAGACGAACACGGGGGGAACGTAGCCTGCACCGATGCCAGCCGATGCGCCCGTCCCGCGCCCTCGCGGGGCGGGAGAATCGGCGACGGTCCGCTCCCGCGTTGCGCTTCACCCCCCCTCAGCCAGCACCGCCGCGACGGGGACCGGGAGCTTGGCCTCGATCGCCTCCAGGCGCTTGTTCAACGACTCCAACCGGACCGTGGTCTGCTCGTCGATCTCGGAGGCCGCCTGGCGCGAGGCATCCACGTCGATGATCATGGCCTCGTAGTTGCGCTGCGTCATCCATAGGTTCAACGCCTGCATTCCAAAAACGAGGGTGATGAGCACCACGCGGGCCCAGTAGGTCTCCCGGGCGTGGCGCTCGTGAAACTCTTCGAGGTCGTGCGCGTTGATCGCGTCGTTCGCCTCGGCACGGTAGGGGAGACCGACGGACTTGACGTCTTGGATTTTGGGCATTCGGACCTTGGGAGTGTCCGGACTTTACAACTTCTAGACGAGGAAGGGAAGGGGGGCACAAGAATCTGAGCGGCCCGCCAAAACTCTCATGAGAGCACGGGAGGCCCGCCAAAACTCTCACGAGAGCAGGAGCGGCGCGCCAAAACTCTCATGAGCGCCCCGCCGCCGATCCGCGCGCTCGGCGAGCCTCGCGTGCGGCCCGCCACGGCCGACCGCGCGAGCAGGAGAGCCCTGCACACGCAGACGCCCAGCCCCACGCTCCGCCCGCAGACCCCTACTCCTCGTCCTCGAAGCTCTCCCGCGGCTCGCCCTTGGCCCCGAAGAGGCGAATCTGCAGCGCCCCTTGGATGCCGGCGCCGACGATGCCAGCGCCTTGCGCGGGCGTTGGATCGGGGACCACCGCCTGCGTCCCGGTGTGGTCCGACTGCGCCCCTGCCCCGGTGAGCAGCACGGAGATCGGCACCTGCAGCACAAAGTCGATGTTCTTGCTCAGGCGCGCCTCGCCGCCGACGTAGCCCACGGCCACGAAGAGCTGAGGGGCGTCGAACACCGCGATTTCCTCCGGCATGAGCAGGAAGTCCGTGACGGTGTAGCCGCGCATCCAGTCCAGCCCCACGCCGAAGCGGGGTCGGATGCTGCTGGCGGGGAGGAGGCCAACGCTGACCCGCGGTCCGAGGGTGAGCCGGGAGGCGGGGTAGATCGTCTCCTCGGTGGGCTCCTCGGGCTGGTTCACCACGTAGTCGTCTACGTCGATGGTAAAATGTCCGGTTTGAAAGCCGATAGACAGACCGATGTCGAGGACCGGCAGCACCCCGTAGCCCAGCACCGCGGAGACGGTGCCGCCGCCGCCGGTCTGCTGGGTCTGCGCGGACCAGGAGTCCACGAGCTGGATGTTCTCGTCCGTCGCGTAGGCGGCGTGAAAAGCCCCGGCCATCGGGCCGTTCGCGTACCCGAAGGTGGGGGCGATCATCACTTGACCCTTGCGGCCCGCGGCGCGCTGTCGCCACACAAGCAGGCTGAACCCGGAGTTTTTGTAGCGGATGTACTCGCCGGGCCCCATGTCCAGGCGCTCCCAGGGCTTCGCAGCGTCGGTGTTGGAGTCCTCGGCGATGTTCTCGACGGTGTACGTGGTCTTGGGAATCGCCCGGTTGGGCCGGGACAGCGCGACGGTGACCTCGCCGAGGTCCTGGGAGAGCTGGGCGATCTGGCGGGCCACGGCCTCGTTGTCGACGGTCGGGCCTTGATCCTCGTCGTCATCGTCGCGGATGTCGTCCTCCTGGCCGATCTCTCCGTGGATGGCGGCCGCCAGGACCCTCGCGACGCCCTGGGCGAACACCTTGTCGTCGCCCGCAGCCAGCTCGCTCTTGAAGCTCACGACGACGCGGCTCTGGACCATGTCGAGGATGTCCACCTCGACCTCGCTGCCATCGACGGTGGTGCGCACGCGGCCGGTCACGGCGAAGTCGGCGTTGCCGCGCTCAGCGATGATGCTGGTGCACGCCAGATAGTCGCCCGGGGGGCAGCCGCGCATGTAGATGCGGGCGGAGTAGTCCTGGAAGTCCCGGGTGTCTTCGATGCGGACGACGCGCAGCTCGTCGTCCTTGCCGATCTCCTGGGCGAGGTAATTCTCAAGCAGCGTGGCGAGGGCGGTGGCCTCGGGGGTCGTCGGCTCGAGCGCGGAGACGAGGACAGGCGTGGGCTCCGCGGCGTGCGCGGGTTGGCTAAGGGCGAGGATTACAGAGAGGGCCGTTTGCACCGGCGCAGGGTACCGCTCTGCTTTGTGGAGGGCAAGCCCCCCTCTCCGACCTCCGGCCTTCGGCCTCCAGCCTTTCTAGCGCGCGTACGTCTCTCCCAGCCCCCGCATCATCGTGCAGCGATGCCACGGCAGGTCCCGCATGCGCCAGGACCAGCTGCCTTCCGCCTCGCCGGGCGTGTTCATGCGCGCTTCGCTCCCCAGCCCCAGCACGTCCTGCATCGGCGCGATGGCCGTGATCGCGACCGAAGCCCAGACCTCACGCAACAGCGCCCAGACGGCGTCGGAGCCGTCGCGCGCGGTGTAGGCCCGGAAGCGGTGCTGGACGACGTCACCGGCGCCCTCATACCAGCCGAGGGCGGTGTCGTTGTCGTGGGTGCCGGTGTACGCGACCCAGTTCGTACCGACAAAGTTGTGCGGCAGGAACGGGTGCGTGCCGTCGGTCCCGAACGCAAACTGCAGGATCTTCATGCCCGGGAGGCCAAGGGCCTCGCGCAGCGCGACGACATCGGGGGTGATGTCCCCGAGATCTTCCGCGACGATCCGGGCGAGCACCCCGGGGATGGCGCCAGCGAGCGCGTCGAAGAGCGCAGCGCCCGGTGCCGGGGTCCAAGCGCCCTTTCGGGCGTCGGGCTCCTCGGCCTCGATGGCCCAGTTGGCGACGAGCCCGCGGAAGTGATCGAAGCGAAGGTGGTCCACCAGCTCGAGCTCCCGTCGAACGCGCGCGATCCACCACGCAAAGCCCCCCCTCTGGTGCTCCGGCCAGGCGTACGTCGGGTTTCCCCATCGCTGGCCATCGGGCGAGAAGTAGTCCGGCGGCACTCCAGCCACTGGGTTCGGAATGCCCGCCTCGAAGTTGAACAGCTCTCGGTTGCACCAGACGTCCACCCCGTCGCCGCTCACGAACAGCGGCATGTCGCCGAGGATTCGGATGTTCCGGCTGTGCGCGGCCTCACGGAGCGCCTCCCATTGGGTCGCGAACAGGAACTGCACACCTTCTTCCATACGAATGGCGTCCGCGTGTTCGGCCCTCAACGCCGGCGTCGGGCGGTCGTGCCCGAAGCTCTGCCAGCCAGCGCCAGTTTGTGCCCGCAACGCGTTGTACAACGCCCAATCCGCGAGCCAGGGCTGCTTGGCGGCCCAATCCCTACACGCCGCGGTCTCGCTCACCTTCGCGCCCGCAGCCTGCACCAGCGGCCGCTTCCAGGTGTCCAGCAGCGCGGGCGACATGCGGTCCGTCCCCCACGGCAGCGCGCACGGCTCCAGGAGATCGGTCCGCACCAGCTCCTCGACCGAGATCAACCGCCAATCCCCCGCGAACGCCGAGGGACTCGCGTAGGGCGAGTGCCCGGGGCCGACGGGATGAAGCGGCAGCACTTGCCACACGCCCAATCCAGACTGGCTCATCCAGTCCAAAAAGGCATGGGCATACGGCCCGAGCTCCCCGATCGGTCCTGGACCGGGGAGGCTCGACGGATGCAGGAGAACGCCGCCGCGACGGGCCACGAACCGCCGCTTCAGCGGACGAGGCGGCCGTCAGGCGTGCGCTTGCGCAACATGCCCGACTTGCGCATCCGCTGCTTGTTGTGCTTGGCCTTGAGGCCTGCGCGAAGGCGGGCGGACTTACGACGATTGCGGGCGACGGGCTTCTTGGGCATGACTGCCTCCTGTTCGGTGAACGGCCGCGGCTATCGGGGCGGGGCGGGGCTGTCCAGTTTGTTGGGCGGCGCAGTCGCCGGGGGCGCGCCGTCGGGCGCCGCCGTGGTCTGCCGCTGCGCATCCGGCGGGCCCCCCCTCAGCCATCCGGCAGCAACCTCGCCAACGTCTGGATCATCTCGCTCCCCGCCTCCCAGGCGGTGTCGGACCAGGTCACGACCGGATCGCCGCTCCAGAGCACGTCGCACGTGAACCCCGCGGCCAGGATCTCCAGCAGCGCCGCGGCCTCCTCCCCCCGGAGCCATTCGGAGGCCGCGGCGGTGCTCACGTTCCGCACGTCGAAGAAGCTGCGGGCCACCGCCCCGCTCTGCACTTCCAGGGAGTTGGCCCCCTCCACGCGTGGGCCGAGCCGGACGATGCGCTTACGGGGATCGACCTCGAAAGCCAGCCGGTGGTCGTTGCCTTCGGGCCAGTCGGTCTCGATGTCGATCTGCCAGGGCGGGCTCACCTCCCAAACCGCCCCATCGCCGTCCCCTGCGCGAGGATGTGCCCCTCCATCGCGGCGTCCACCTCCGCGCGGGTCGCCCCTGCGGAGAGCGTGAGGAGCGTGTCCAGGGCATACGCGCGGAAGTAGTAGCGATGCGCGGGCTTCCCCTCTGGGGGACAGGGCCCGCCCCAGGCTGAATGGCCGAAGTCGTTCTTGCCTTGCAGGAAGGACTTTTCCTCGATCGTCACGTTTCGCGCAACGCCGATCGCTGTCGGCAGGATGTTGAACGCGACCCAGTGGACCCAGGTCGGCTTGGCGTCCGGATCGTCCACGATCAGCGCGTAGCTGACCGTCCCGGTGGGCGCCCCGCCCCAGACGATCTGCGGGGATGCGTTCTCCCCCGAGCATGTGTACTCCACCGGAAAGTCGCCCCCCTGCACGATGGCCGGGAGGCGGACGGTGAGGGGCGCGGCGACGGCAGTTGCGAGGGCCCACCACATCTCAGACCACCCGCCGGCGGCGCAGCACCGCGATCAAGGCCACCACCAGCTCTCCACCGCCCAACGGGGCGGTCACCCCACAGCCTTCGCCTTCCGGTCGGGTGCTGTTGGGCCGGTCCCCGCACCCTCCCTCCGTGTCGGTGCCTGTGTCGTCGCCGGAGTCGGTCGAGGTCCCGTTCCCGGCCCCCGGCGTGACGGTGGAGTAGGCCATCCAATCGGCCGGCGTGTCGGTGTCCACCCCGTCTGTCACCCGACCGAGCGTCACATCGCTGTCCACGCCCGGCACGACCGCGTCCGTGCCGTCATCCCCGAGCAGGCCATCCTCCATCGTGTCGCCATACAGCACGGTGTCCACGACGTTGAGTTGGCAATCTACGAGGCGAAGGCCATCGCCCGACGTGCCGTTGCCCATCGAGAGGTCGTCCGCCACGTGGTCGGTGTCTGTCACATTGGCACCCCCGATCAGCACGAAGCCCCCGGCGGCCAGCTCGGTGCCTCCGGGGAACGTGAAGTCGATGCCCCAGGAGCTGGTGGCGGTCTCGACGGTCCAGCCGTCCAAGCGCACCGCGGCGGTGCCGCCGTTGTAGATCTCGACCCACTCGCCGTCCGTGTCGGAGGAGTCGGGGTCGTACAAGAACTCGTTGAGCTTGACGAACTCGGAGCCTTCCATCTCGCACACTGGCGGGGTGATGACGGGGTTGGCTGAGCCCGCGGTCGGCAGGGGATCCACCACGAAGTCGGAGCCCGACTGGTTGGTGTCATAGCCATCCGTCACACGCGCGCTGCTCTCGCCATCGCCGGGGACGGGCGCGAACGAGGCGGTCACCACGTCATCGTCGTCGAGCCAGCTGTCGGAATTGGGGTCGCCGTAGATGACGGTGTCAACGGCCGCGCCGTTGCACTGCAGTTGCATCGCGTCGGAGCTGGATGTCGCGTTGCCGAGATCCATGTCGAGCTCGATGTCCTTGTAGGCGGCGCCCGCCGAGCCGATGACGAGCCACGCGCCGGCGGACAGCATCGTGCCGTCGGGCAAGCTGACCTCTTTGTTGTAGCTGCTCGTGCCGAAGGCGAGGACCCAGCCCGAGACGTCCAGGGCGGTGGCCCCGCTGTTGTAGAGCTCGATCCACTCCACGTCTGTCGCGGGGCTGAACTCGTTGATCTTGACGCCTTCCACGCTCGTGCAGTCGGCGGTCCCGCCGGAGGTGTCGTCGCCGCCGGAGGTGTCGTCGCCGCCGCCGGTGTCGATGTCCTCGGGGATGTTTTCGGCCCCGGCGGTCGGGCTCTCGTTCACGAAGAAGTCCGTGCCGCTGGCGTTGGTGTCGGCGCAGTTGGGGAACCGCGAGAGCGACTTGGCCTCCCCAGCGTCGTCGGCGAACGAGGTGCCCTCTGCCCCGCTGTCATCGACCAGAAGGTTGGTGTTGGGCGAGTCGTAGAGCACGGTGTCCACGACCACGGCGGAGGCGTCCACGAGCCGCACGCCGTCGCTGTCCGAGCCCCCGTTCTGGAGCGCCGGGTCGAAGGCGCCGGTCCAGGTGGTGCCGCCCAAGCCGACGACCGCGTACTCGCCAGGGGCGATGCTGCCGGCGCCGAAGGTGTACGACGCGCTCCAATCGCTCCCAGCAGACTCGAGTGTGTACCCGGTGAGATCGAGGGTGTCGGTGCCGTTGTTGCACAGCTCGACCCACTCGTTGCCGTCGTCGCTCCCGCTGGGATCATAGAGCACTTCGTTGATGAGGAGACCGGCACGGGAGACGCCGGACAAGGCGAGGAGCGCGAGCACAACAGACATCGGACCTCCGAACGTGCGGCGCGTAACCCGCTGCTTTCGTGCAACCCCTGTGCAAAGGTCCGGCGCGCACGGAACTTTCCAGCCCCGCCGACTACCGTAGGACCATGCGCAACCTCCTCCTGCTCGCCCTGCCCCTCGCCCTCGTCCCCCTCGCGCTCGCGGGGCCCCGCCCGGACACCCTCCCCGGCGATGAGCTTGCCGATGGCCTCGCCCTCGGCGTCGCCGACTGGCTCGATCAGAGCGTTCACGCCGACCAGTTCGGCACGAAGTCCGCGCTGTTCGACGAAGAGTGGATGTTCGGCACGTGGATGATGGCCGCGGTGGGCTTTTACCAGCACGGGATGGCCCACCCCGACGCCGCCGCCTCGGATCTCGTCCGCATGGAGGCCTGCATCGACGTGCTGCTCGGCCCGGATGGCCTCGCGTTCGACGCCCGCCGCTGGGGCTCCTCCCCCCTCGACGACCTCGACGACGTGCAACGGGGCCACGCCGCCTGGCTCGGCTACGCGAACCTGCCGCTGGCGCTGCACCACCGCTGGATGCTGGCCGAAGGTCGGCCGGACCGGTTCGCTGACGTCCACGAGCAGGTGTCCGCCGCCCTGGTCGCCCGGCTTCCGTCGCCCATCATCGAGACCTACCCGGGCGAGGCCTACCCCGTCGACAACGCTGCGGGCTACGGATCGCTCGGCATCTACGCGGCGAGTCCCGGCGCGCCCGACACTGCCCGCGTGGCCCTCGCCACCGCGATGGACCGCCTGTTCGCCTCCTGGCGGGAGCCGGAGACCGGCTTGCTCTACCAGAACCTGCCCTCCGAAGGCATCGCCGCCGGCCACGGTCCCCCCCGCGGCTCCGGGACCTTTCTTTCCGCCTGGTTCCTGGGCTTCGCCGACCCCGCGCGCGCTGGCACCCTCTACGGCGCCGGGAACCGCTACCTCTACGAGCCCCTCGGCCCCCTCGGCGCCATGCGCGAGTACCGCTACGACACCGACGGAGACATGGACATCGACTCGGGCCCCTTGATCTTTGGCCGGGGCGTCTCCGCGACCGCGTTCGCCATCGGCGCCGCCCGGGCCGCCGGCGATGCATCCACCGCCGCAGCGTTGATCCGCACCGCCACGGTGTTCGGCGCCCCCACGTACGACGAGAGCGGCGCCCTGCACTTCCGCGCCGCTGGGCCGACCATCTGCGGCTCCGAGGGGTGCGGGGCGCTCGCCGACGCCATCTTGTTCGCGATGGTGACCACGCCGCGGAGGGAGTGAACGAGGTCGAATCCTTTCCCGGGCCCCTGCGTTCACCAGGCCCACCGTAGTGCGTGTCCTGAAGGCCGGGGGTGGCGACCGAGACTCGGGCGGGCATCCCCGACCCCGTCTGAGGCCGATGGTCATAAGCGCCTTGCACATTAGCAAGTTACACTCCACACTTCTCGGGTGCTGAGTGGTCCCTCGTCGATTTCTGCCCTTGGCCGTCGCGATGTGCGTCGTCCTCCCGGGCGCGTGCAAGCCCAAGTCCGCGGAGCCTGACTGCGCTGCCGAGGAGACGCTCTGTGACGGGATCGACGAGGACTGCGACGGCGTTGTCGACGACGGCGTCACAACCGCGCTTTATGTCGATGATGATCAGGACGGGTTCGGCAACGCGGCGAGGGAGGTGCAGGATTGCCCGCAGGCGAGGTACTCGGCTGAGCCCAGCGACTGTGATGACCAGACATCGACGACAAATCCGAGTGCCGACGAACACTGTGACGGCGTGGACGAGAACTGCGACGGGGCGGTGGACAATGACGCGGTCGATTTCGTGATCGTGTACACGGACTCCGATGGCGACGGCTACGGCGACTTGGCGACCGCGAGACAGGGCTGCCCCGGGGAGGATGGCACCTCGGAGCTACCGGGCGACTGCGACGACTCTGATGGCGGGATCAGTCCCGCTGCCACAGATGCGTGCGACGACGGTCTTGACGGTAACTGTGACGGCGTTGACGCGCAGTGCGTCGTCACGGACTTTGAGATCTTCGACGCCGGTTGGTTCGCCGCGGGCCTGGGGAACGTCGTTGGCGACGGGGGAGGTGCCTTTGCGATCGGGACGTACATCTTCGCTGGTGTTCCGCTCAGCTCTCCGGTCGGCGTCGAGGCGGCGTACGCCTGGACCGACAGCGAGGCGAGCGCGAGAGGCGCGGGCGACCTCGATGGGGACGGCGCCACGGACGTCCTGTGGACCGCCAGCGCCGAGAGCCTGGCCTCCGTTTCTCGGGGCCCACTTGTCGCTGGACTGACTGAAGAGGCAGATCGGGACTGGGTGTTTACGACATCCACGAGCCTTGAGGCGGGCACGTGGGCAGGGCTAGGGGACATCACCGGAGACGGCATCGACGACCTCGGTGTCGGGGCGGCGTCGGACTACTCGGACAGCTACTATTTCGGCGGCGTGTTCATTGTCTCTGGGCCGCCCGCTGGGGGGCCGCTTGAGGACATGGAAACCGTGATCATGGGCGACAACGACAACCAGACACCCGGAAGCTTCGCCATCGACAGCGCGGGTGACATGAATGGCGACGGCGCGGTGGACATCGCGCTCGTAGAGATCGTTGTGGCCGGTGGGGTCTTCCTGACGACCTTTGAGGTGTTCTACGGTCCGCTCGGCGTGGGGAGCTACCGGGCGGGCTCCGGTGATGGGCTCATCGAATTTCCGGACGACAATTTCACGGTGTGGCTCTCCGGCGCGGGGGACACCGAGGGCGACGGCTATGACGACCTCCTGGTGGCGACACACGGGGACACCAATGATCCCGACCTCGCCCGTGCTTTTCTCCTTTGTGGCCCGGCCCGGAGCGGGCAGGTAGAGAGCGTCTCGTCGACTGCCTTCATCGGCCACGAAGATGCAGATGCTGTGAACGGGATCTCCGCCGCCGGCGACTTCGACGGCGACGGGTTCCATGACGTTGCGGTGGGCTCATCCGGGGAAAGAACGGATGCCGGGGCGATGGCAGGGGCGGTGTTTCTGTTTCTTGGCCCAATTCCGACGGGATCGGCCACGGTTGGCAGCGCCGAACGGCGAATTGACGGAACCTCGGCCTCCATGGAGCTGGGCGTGTCGGTCGCAGACGCCGGGGACCTTGACGGTGACGGGCTCGATGATCTGCTCGTCACCGGAGCCGTGGATTCTGCCTTTTCGGTGTTCGGGGTGCTCGGCGAGTAGAGGCTCCACCGCGCGCGGTCAGTGTCCGTCACCGGAACCAGCCGACCGATGGTGATCTGTAGCGTGCTGTTGGTCGCACCACGATCACCCTGTGCGCGGCCGCGTCCTCGATCGTGGTGGAGTGAGGCGGCGGGTTAGCCGCTTCGGCTCCCCGGACCACGGTTGATCGACTACGCGCAGACCCACGAACAACGCGCCCCGTTTGAACACCTTGAGAGCGCGTTGGTCCGGCTCGCCTTGGCTCGGCCTGGGGAGCTGCACGACGATGCTGTGGACGGGCTCCGGTACGTCATCCGCTTCGCGAAGATGTACCTCGTTCGGAACGCGCGGGGACAGGACGTGGACATCGCGGACCGTCTTCGGCCGCTTGCGCGGAAGGTCAAAGATAAGCTTTCTGGCCCCTTGTTGGACGCCGAGGACCTGTGGCTCGCGATGCGCAGCGCCCCTGAGCTGACACGCGATGTGCGCGAACAGGAGGCGCGGATCTACCAGAACTCCGCGTTGGACCCAGAGAGCTTGCGCGCGGAGGTCTGTACCCGCCAGTTGGTCGTGGCCTGCAGCGGGGGGGGCGGGAGCGGGTATGGATACGCCGGGGCCTGGACGCTCCTGCATCGGCGAGGTCTGCAGCCTGAGCTGATCGCCGGCACCAGCATCGGCGCGCTGATGAGCCTGTTTCGGGCGCGGCGGCGGGTGTACGACGGCGTGCCGCTCATCGAGGCGTCCAAGCGGCTCACGTGGGACAACGTCTTCCGCGTGCTCGACGTCGAGAGTCGCTACGGAATTCCGGCGACGCTGCGCCTTTATCTGCGGTCGGCGATCGGGAGCCTGTTCCAGACCCCCGAGGGCAAGCCGCTCACCTTTGCGGACCTGGAGATCCCGCTCCTCGTCGCGACCACCGGCGTCGGCGTCGAAGCGTTCAAGCACGACATGACCTACTACGAGCACTTCATGGACGACGCGCTCTCCCCCGGCGCGCGCATGGGCGTGAGCCGCGTCCGCCAGATCACCCAGATCGCGACGATCTTTCGGGACCTGATGTCCACGCCGGACGCGCTGCGAGAGGTCGTCTTCGGCTCGGATCCTGCCACCTACGACGCCGACATCCTCGACGCCGCAGGGTTCTCGAGCTCCATCCCCGGCCTCATTCACTACGACGTGCTGCGGGATGACCGGCGGATGAAGGCGCTGCTGGACGATCTGTACGCGCGCTACGGCATCACGCGGCTGACCGAAGGGGGCCTGGTGAACAACCTGCCCGCCCGACCGGCCTGGAATGAGGTCCAGAGCGGGCGGATCGGCCGCCGGAACGCGTTCGTGCTTGCGTTGGACTGTTTCGCGCCGCACTCACGCAATCCCATCTTTTTTACGATCCAGCAGGCCGTGAAGCCGAACGTCCACCGAAATCTCCCGTATGCCAACCTATACTTTCCGATGAAGCGCGTGCTCAACCCTCTGAACCTGGTGCCCTCGCTCCCGGATGTGACAGACGCCATGCGTTGGACCATGGAGGAGCTGAGTGTGCACATGCCGTTCATCGAGCGAATGTGCAACCCCATCCGAGGATTGCCGATGGTCTGACCGGTGATAGCCGCCCGGGATGTCTACCGCCCTCACCGTCGCCCCCCGCGCCTTCGTCGCCAAAAAGGCCCTCTTCTCGTTCCTGGGTCGCGTGTTCCGCATCTACGGCACCGATGGAAACCTCCGTTACTACATCAAAAAGAAGGCGTTTCGGCTCAAGGAGGAGATCAACGTCTACAGCGACGAGAACCAGACCAACGTGGCGCTGGTCATCCAAGCGCGCAACATCTTTGACTTCGGCGCGACCTATGACGTGACCGACCCCGGGAGCGGCGAGACCGTCGGTGCCTGTCGCCGCCAGGGACTCAAGAGCATCCTGCGCGACGAGTGGACCATTCTGGGTCCCGGCGATGTCGCCCTCGGCAAGATCCAGGAGGACAGCATCTTGATGGCTTTGTTCCGTCGCTTCATCGCCCACACGCTCTTCCCCCAGACCTTCTCCGTGTACCAGGGCGATCAGAAGCTGGGCAAAATCGCCCAGCGCTTCAACCCCTTCCAGCTCGCCTATGATGTGGACTGCACGCGTGTGGACGGCATGGATCCCCGGCTCCTCGTCGCCGGCACCATCCTGCTCTTGTCGATCGAGGGCCGCCAGCAGTAGCGAAAGTGCTGGCGAGCGGGCCGGAAAGCAAGTATTCGCGGCGGATGCGCTCGTTCTGCTTCCTGGCCGTCCTCCCCGCCCTGCTGTTCACCTTGCCCGGGTGTTTTCCGGAGATCGAGCTGGAGGACACCGGGGACACGCGCCCAGACCAGGACGCGGACGCAGACGGCGATGCCGACGGGGATGCCGACGGGGACACCGACTCGGACACGGATGCCGACGCGGACACCGAGCCGGACACGGAAGGCTGGCCGGCGGTGCTCCAGTGGGAGGCGTCTTGGAGCGTGAGCGGCAACACCTGGAACAGCGGGACGTATGCGTACGCATTGGTCTCCTCCCAGGGCGGGCACGACGAGCTCTGCAAGCTGGAGGCCGATCTGTACAAGTCCGGGTCGAGCACGGTGACCCCGGACTGTCCTGGATGCACCTGGCAGTTCGGCCTGTCCGTCCGGAACTCCTCGGTGAGCGGGAACTGTGGACAGAACATGCTCTCCGAAGATGGGGTGATGGAGGGGGAGCTGGGCGAGCTGGGGTTCCTGCCGTCCTACGAGTTCTTCGACTACTACACCTTTGACTACACGACCTACACGAACATCCTGCTGCTTCGGCCCGCCGGATTGCCGTATTTCTACCTCTTTGCATGGGCAACTCCGAACACCGACTACGCGGATGTGACGGGGTCGGGGTCCAGCGGAAGCGCATATCTGCGCTTCGACGACTACCTGTACTACTACTGACGGCCGGGGATACAGGGGCCGATGCCCGCTCCAGACTGGACCGCCCCGACCGATTTTCTCGTGCTCGGCACTGGCGTAGCCGGCCTGATGTACGCGTTGAAAGCGGCCAAGTTCGGAAGTGTCCTGCTGGTGAGCAAGGTCGATCGCCGTGAGTCGAACACCGCCTACGCGCAGGGCGGCATCGCAGCGGTGTGGAGCCCCGAGGACGATCTCGAGAACCACGTGCAGGACACGCTGGTCGCAGGGGCGGGCCTGTGCCGCCGGGAAGCCGTGGAGCGGACAGTGTACGACGCGCCGGTGCGCGTGCAGGAGCTGATCGAGCTCGGGGTGCGCTTCTCCCGGCACGACGAGCGGCCCGCGGAGTATTCGCTGCACCGGGAGGGCGGTCACAGCCACCGTCGCATCCTGCACGCCGCGGATCTGACGGGCGCCGAGATCGTGCGGGCGCTGGTCGCCGCGGTCGAGGCGGAGCCGAACATCCGGCTCATCGAGCACTTGATCGCGGTCGATTTGATCACCGAATCCACGCTCGCGCGTCGTCGTGCGCGCGCGGTGATCGAGCCCGATCGGGTGCTCGGCGCCTACCTGCTCGACCCCAAGACAGGCGACGTGCACCCCGTCGGCGCGCGGATCGTGGGGTTGTGTACCGGCGGAGCGGGCAAGGTGTACTTGTACACCTCGAACCCGGATATCGCCTCGGGCGACGGCATGGCCATGGCCTGGCGAGCCGGGGCCCGGGTCGCCAACATGGAGTTCGTCCAGTTCCACCCCACGATCCTTTACCACCCGCATGCCAAGGGCTTTCTCATCTCCGAGGCGCTGCGCGGCGAAGGCGGGCGGCTCGTGATGGCGAACGGCGAACGGTTCATGCCTCGCTACGACCCACGGCACGAGCTTGCCCCGCGCGACATCGTGGCCCGCGCAATCGACGACGTGCTCAAACGCACCGGCGCGGAGTGCGTGTTCCTCGACATGACACACATGGACGTCGGGGATCTCCAACACAAGTTCCCCAACATCTACCAACGCTGCAAGGAGCTGGGCATCGACATCGCGACGCAGCCGATTCCGGTCGTCCCCGCGGCTCATTATTTTTGCGGCGGGGTTCAGACCGATCTTTTCGGCGAATCGTCGATCCAGAACCTGTACGCGATCGGCGAGGTCGCCTGCACGGGGCTTCACGGCGCGAATCGGTTGGCGTCCAACTCGCTCCTTGAAGCCTTGGTCTTCGCGCACCACGCCATCGACTCCGCCGCCGCGCGGCTCGCGACGGTGGCGCCCCCGGAGGTGCTCCCCGCCTGGGACGTAGGGCGCGCTGTGGACAGCGACGAGCAGGTCGTGATCACCCAAACCTGGGACGAGATCCGCCGGTTCATGTGGAACTATGTCGGAATTGTGCGAACGACCAAGCGCCTGTTGAGGGCCCGGGCCCGAATCGAGCGGGTCAAAGAAGACCTCACCGAGTATTATTGGGACTTCAAGCTCACCGCGCCGATGATCGAGCTTCGAAACCTGGCGACGGTGGCCGATCTGGTGGTGGAGAGCGCGCTGCGCCGGCGGGAATCCCGGGGTTTGCACGCCACGCTGGACTACCCCGAGAGCGATGATCGTTGGCTGAGGGACACGGTTTTGAGGCGGCGGTAAGCGCTCAACGATACCCCTGCGACTGAATCCACCACTCCGCGCCGATCCCCACCGTGTGCTGCACGGGGCCGAGCGCCCGCCGGGTGTCCAGCTCGTCCAAGCGGTCGAGCGCGTCCTGGTTCACCAGGGCGAGGGTGTAACGAAAGTGAATATTCGGGCGCGCGAAGCTCCCGCGGCCCAACTGAACGCCTGGGAGGGCCGAAATTCGCGTGATCGCCGGGCGCTCCTGCACGTTGGTTCGAGGGTCCAAGCCAGCGGGAAACGCGGCCTCATGCGAGACCTCAGCCTGGAAGACCAGATAGCGGGTTGGGTAAACCCCGGGTCGAATCGAAGCGACCCACTCCCAGCCGTCATCGGGGTCGGTCGTATTGGCGTCCGCGTCATCCCAGGAGCGTAGATAGGCACCGCCGGCCACTGACACGATGCCGAAATCCTGGTTCAGGGCGATGGCGCCGAGGTCTTCTCTGGCGGCGTTCACGGTCCCGTCGAGGGCAAACCCCGCGGTCGGGACGGTCAATTCCCCGACCGCCGCGATGCCCGAGGCGTGGCGATAGAACACGTGGACGTAGCTGTCCTTCGCCCAGCCAAACGCGGACAGCTCCGCCCCGTAGAGGGTGCCATTCTCCTTCGGCAACGACTCGGTGATGCCCAACTCCACCTCGCGAACGCCGGCGGCCAAGCTGTGAAGCTCGCCGTAGATCTTCGGACGGAGGCTCAGCTTGCCGACCGGAATCGTATAGCTGGCCTTCAACGATGCGATGGTGCGCTGGCGGTCCAAATAGGTCACCGACGAGCTGCCGACGGACCCGGGGGTGATCTCCGCCAGCGATTGATATTGCCATTCGTCTGCGGAGAGTCGATTGAATCCGACGTGTGCCCCAACGTCCAGGCCAAATTTCTCTGGGCGAAAGTGCGCGCCGCCGCCGAGGGTGTTCAAGTTGTCGAGGGGCCAGAAGTCCAGCAGGTACACATCGTCGCCGCGGTACATCCTGGAGCCAGCCCAAATCCCCAGGCCGTCGATGCCAAAATCGTCGGCCTGGGCGTACAGGTTTCGGATGGCGAGGCTGGCGTCGAACGTTCCGGAATAATGAAAAAGATCTCCGGCGAGCGCGGGCGTGACGAGCGCGAAGAATCGAGCGCCCCGCTCGGTCTCCATCTTCCAGCCAAGGTCGAGCTCCAGGTAGGGGTCTTCGTTCAGCCGGCCGGGGTGCGCGGTCAACGTGATCGTGTCGCCCGAGCCGCCTTGCGGGTTGGTCGTGGCCTCGACGCGCCCGTACGAGCCCACGATCAGCTCCGTGGTGGCCGATTCGGGCTCGGCGGGGAGGGGGACGGCGAGCGCCAGGGCGGGCAGAAGGAGCACGGCCCCGGGTATCAAGATCGGCGGGGGGAGGGGCGGTGAGCCCTCACCCCGGAGCTCCTCGGAACCCCCGCAAGGTGCCCAAGCGCGCCTCGGATCGGCGGGGCGTGAGGGGCGTGCCCCCCACAAAGCAGGATTAGAGGAGGGCCCATGGCCAAGACCGACTACCTCACCGTGGACCTGTACATCGCGGACCAACCGGAGGCGGTGCGCCCCGCGCTGCATCGGGTCCGCGCGCTGCTGCGGGAGGCGCTCCCGCACGCCGAAGAGGGGATCAGCTACCAGATCCCTGCGCTCCGGACGCCCGGCGGGTCGTTGTACTTCGCTGGGTATAATGCGCACTACTCGATATATCCCGCGACTCAGAGCATCCTCGATGCGATCGGAGAGGACGTCGCGCCCTACCTCTCCGGCAAGGCTACGATTCGGTTCCCCCTGAGCGAGCCTATCCCTGAGGGGCTGATCCGGCGCATCGTCGCGGCGTGGGCGGCAGGCCTGGGCACCCCGAAGCGCCCGAGGACCCGGAAGTCGTGATCTGGATCCTGCTCGCGGCCGCCGCGGGCAACCCGCCCCCGGGCGGCTGGTGTTCGCTCTCAGAGATCCCAGGCCTGCAGCTCTCCATCGGCTACGCGACGGCGCAGAACTTCACCGGCACGATCCTCCCTGGGTACGGATCCGCCAGCGCGTGGCTCTCTTGCCCCGCCGCGGAAGCGCTCGCCCGGGTCCACCTCACGCTGGCGCCTCAGGCGTACGGCATCGTGGTCTTTGACGCTTACCGCCCGGTGCGCGCAAGCCAGGGGATGGTCGCCTGGGCCGAGCGTACAGGCAACAGCTGGGTGATCGATCAGGGCTTCGTCGCCCCGGCCTCCGGTCACAACCGCGGGCACACCGTGGACGTCGGGCTCTACAACCTCGGCAGCGGCACGATCGTTGACATGGGGACCCCCTGGGATTCGTTCACCGCCGCCGCGGCCACGGCCGCCGCAGCTTCCAGCGAGGTCGCCGATCGGCGCCGGGCCCTCACCGCCGCGATGGCTGCCCAGGGTTTTGTGAACTACGCAAAGGAGTGGTGGCATTTTTCACGCCCAGGGGACGCGCAGCCCGCGCTCGACGTGCCCTACGGGGCTTGCGAACCCGCCGCCTTCGCCAAGCTCACGCCGAACGATCCGGGCTGGATCGGGGTGGCCTGCCCGTGAAGCTCCCAAAATCGCGACATGGGAGCAACGGAGGGCCTCCGAAAATTCCATGGGAGCAAGGGAGGGCCTCCGAAAATTCCATGAGCCGGCCGACGGGTCCCGCCCGGCGCCTCCGCACGGGGTTGACCCTACGACACCGCCGTCCCCCGCCCGGGGCTATACTGCCCCGGAGGTGAGCATGGCCGAACCACTGGTGTCCTCCGACGTGCCGAGCGACGTCGTCGATCTCGCCGTGGCCATCGAGCTGGAGTGTGCGGCGCTGTATGAGGCCTACGCCCGGAGCTTCTCCCGGCGGGCGGAGCTCGTCACGTTCTGGCGGCTGTACGCCGAAGCCGAGCGTTACCACGCCGCGACGATTCGGATCCACCAGGCAAGCTTTGACGAGGGGCCGATGTCCGGGCAGGTCGATCCCTCCGCGGCGCAGGGGTTTTTGCGGGAGCTGCGGGCGACACGCAGCGCCGCCGAGCGGTCCACAGTCACCGTGAAGGAGGCGATGGGCAAGGCCCGATGGGTCGAGGAGTCCAGCGCTGAGCTGCACGGTCGAACCCAGTTTTTCCAGGGCCACCCGCAGCTCGCCGAGCTGTTCGCCCAGATGGCCCAGGAAGATCAGGCACATCGCGATCTGTTGGCCACGGCCGAGGCGAAATTCGGCTGACGCGGTCTCGGGGGGAAACCCCGACCGCACGGCGGATCCCAAAGAAGCGGGAGCGCCCATCCGCGAGGGTAGACCCCGCGCCGATGACCCCCGACCGCTCTACGCCTCGCCGGGCTCGGGCAACGGCATGCCGCGCAGATCGCGGATGCCGGACTGGTCGCGGAGACGCAAGAGCGCCTCGCGTTCGATCTGGCGAACCCGCTCGCGGGACAGGCCCATCTCCTTACCGACCTCGGAGAGCGTGCGGAATTCGCCGTCCTCCAGGCCGTAGCGACGGGTGAGCACGAAGCGCTGGCGCTCGGACAAGACGTTGTTGAACGCCTTGTTCATGCGGGTGAGCTCCTGCACGTTGATCGACTCTTCGTCGGGGCTGACGGCGTCCTCGTCGGAGAGGAAACGCTCCAGCGGGCGAGGGCGAGGGCCATCGTCCACCGGCTGCTCCAGCGAGATGGTGTTGCCTTGGGAGAGCAGCAGCTCGGCGCGCTCCTTGTCGATCCCGACCTCTTCGGCCAAGTCCGCCACGTTGTACTCGATGCCCGCGGCCTCAAAGCGCTTCATCGCCTTGCGCAGGTTGCGGGTCTGCTCGACGGCGCAGCCAGGCAGGCGGACAGGGCGACCGGTGTGGTCGATGGCGCGCGTCATCTGCGCGCGAACCCACCAGCGCGCGTACGTCGAGAAGCGGATGCCGCGGTCCGGGTCGAAGCGCTTGGCGGCGCGGAGCAAGCCGATGTAGCCCTCCTGCACCAGATCCTCTTCATCCATGAACGGGCCCGCCAACTTGCGGGCTTCTCCATGGGCAATACGCCGGCCAGACATGGCCAGGCGCCAGCGCAGCTCCTCTGCCTGCTGCCAGGCGCCTTGCGCCCGACGGGCGGGAACCTTGACGGTCTCGTCCTTGCGGGCGGCCTTGGCGACCGCGCGAACGGCCTCCTCGAGCCGATCCACGGCGCCGGCGCGGGTGCGCTCAGCCCGGTCCGGACGACGACGCAGGATGTTCTCCGCGGCATCGATGCCGGCAACGGCTTCCCGCGCGGCCTGTTCCGCCTTACGGATCTCCCGCGCGATAGTCTTCTCTTCTTCCGCGGTGAGCCGCTCAGAACGCCGACGCGCTCCGTCGGTGGATCCAGAGCTTCGGATGCGCAAGGTCATGGGCTCTCCTGTCGAAGGTTGGGAGACGCTTTATAGGCGCCGTTTCGCCACGAAGTTGTCAAGAACCTGTCAAGGGATGCAGGGCCTTCCGCGATGTGACGAGAAAAGACATTGAAAAACCTGACGATCTCTGAATCGTCACCGTTTCGCCAAAGAACACGCGTTTCGCGCCCTCCGACGAATCGTTGCGTTACTTCCGTGCGCGCGAAATTATCCAGCTTGGACCGATCTACGCCGGGTGGAACACGTGCAACCCCACGAAGCTTCCTCCAAGAGCGGCACTTTCGCCCCGCGGGACCGCGAAATGCACCCCATCGCCCGTCGCGTTAGCACCGCGCGGCTTCTTGGAACCGCCGTGTACCCCTTCGTCATGACCCTGCACATTGTGCTCTCCGCGCTGCTCATCATCATCATCCTGATGCAGCCGGGCAAGGGGGCCGACATCTCCTCGGCGTTCGGCGGCGGCGGCGGTACGCAGCTCTTCGGCGCTTCTGGGCCCGGCAATTTCCTCACCCGTGGCACTGGCACCATCGCCTTCTTGTTCATGGTCACGAGCATCAGCCTCGCGCTCATGGGCCCGGGCAGCGCAGGCGGCGCAGGAGAAGAGGTGGACGACGTCGCGGAAGAGGAGGAGGGCGCCGGCTTCGGCAACGCGAAGAAAGAAGCGCCTGGCGATCTGCTCGTGCCGACCCCCGGGGCTCCCGAGCTCTCAACGCCGCCGATCGAGTTGGTTCCTGCGCCGCCGCCCGCCCCCGAGGCGGTCTCGCCACCCGCCGCCCCGGCACCCTCCACGCCCGAAGCGCCCCCAGCGCCGTGAACCTCCCGCTCTCGAACCCCGAGACCGTCGCCCGACTCAAGGCCATGACAGCGGGTTTTCCCGGAGTGACCACCCGGGCCATGTTCGGTCAGACCGCGATGTTCGTCGGCGGCCAGATGGCTGGCGGCACGTGGGGCAGCACGTTCATGCTGCGGTTGTCGCCGACGGAGCGAGCGCTCGCCGATGACGAAGGGTGTACGCTTTTCGACCCCATGGGGGGTCGCCCGATGAGCGAGTACCGTGTGCTGCCGGCCGACCTGCCCGAAGACGAGGTTCTGGCCTGGGTGGCCCGGGCCGTTGCCTATACCCGTGCGCTCCCGCCCAAGGCTGCCAAGCCCGCCCGCCCCGCGAAGAAGGCCCCAAAGCGCGCGTGAAGCTCCCCCCGGTGGCCCTGGCGTTTCGGCTGACGCTCTGGTGCGCGGTGCTCTGCTGGGCGATCTGGAAGATGCGCGCGACCGAGCAGCCGATCGCGCCCATGGGCGCGCGGATCCTCGCCCGCCCGGCGGAGATCGCTGCGCCGACGCCTCGGCCGGACCCCATGTTCATCGACCCGGTCGCGATGCAGGCGGGGCTGGAACGCCTGGCCATAGACGGCCGCGCCTGTGGGGTTTTGACCGGCAGGATCGAGGTGCAACTGGGTCCGGAGGGGCTCGTTCAGGCCCGGGTTCACGGGACCCACCCCGAGCGCGCCCTCGATTGCCTCGCCCGCGCAGCGTGGAGCGCGCCGTGGCCCGCCGGGCCCGGGGAGCTGACGGGGGAGGCGGCGCTCTGACCGTTGTTTGCGGATACAATCCCCCTCCATGGCCGGAACTGACCACTACGAGACCCTCGGGGTGCCGCGAGATGCGTCGCCGGACGACATCAAGAAGGCCTTCCGCAAGATCGCGAAGGAGAACCACCCGGACGTCGTGGGCTCCGATGCCGAGAAACTGCAGCGGTTCAAAGACGCGAAGGATGCGTACGATGTGATCGGCGATGTGGACGCCCGCGCTCGCTACGATCGGCGCGGGGAGCGTGTCCGCATGGGCTCCGGCTTCGGCTTCTACCGGCCGCCGCCCGTCTCCCAACCGTCCGGCGCGCAAGCCCCCTCGGACCTCGACTTGGAAGACATCTTCAACGACTTCTCGGGTGGCGCGGACTTCGGGTTCGGTCGCAAGGGCACGACGCGCTCCACCCCTCGCCAGGAGCCACCGACGCCCGGCCGAGACATTCCCCTCTTCGCCGATGTGCCCGGTGACATCGCTCAGAACGGCGGGAGCGTGACGGTGACCTACTCCCGCTTGAAGCGCGTCGAAGGCGCCCGGTCCCTCGCGCGGGTCGAGGAGCTCTGCGAGCTTCGGGTCCCGCCCGGAACCCCCCACGGCAGCACGTTGCGCGTAGACAAGATGGGCGACGCCGGGCTCAACGGCGGGAGCTACGGGGATCTCGTCGTGGACGTGACGATCGTGCCCGCCAGGGCGAAAGGTCAGAGCGGCCGGATGAAGATGCCACCCCACGCAGCCGACCCTCTCCAAGACGAGGACACGGATGAGCAGGAGGCGCCGAAGCGGACCGAGCCGGTGGGCGAGGAGAACATCCGCGTCGATGTGGGCGTTCTCGTGGCGATGCTCGGCGGGATGGTGCGCGTGCAGACCGCGACCGGGCCGGTGAAGGTGAACGTGCCCCCGGGGACCTCGTCGGGCGCGAAGTTCCGGCTGCGCGGGAAGGGGGCTTCCGATCTGCACGGCCGGGTGCGGGATCTGGTCGCGGAGGTGCGGATCGTCGTGCCGAAGAACCTGGACGAGCAGAGCCGGGAGCTGCTGGAGCGCGTGCGGAGCTTGAACCCGGAGCTGGAGTAGTGCTCACGCCCCGAAGTGCCTCGCCACCTCAGCCGGAGCGGAACGACACCCGAGCCGAGGGCCAGCTTCGGCGGGTACTCCCGCCGAAGCTGGCCACGCGCTCGTAGTCGAGCGCATCTCGGCTCGCGGGGGGTGTGGGGGGCTTGCCCCCCACAGAGCAGAGCGCTACCCGCGCGGCCGCAAACCCGGGTCCTCATGGTCGAGCTCTCCAACATCACGAAGCAACACGGCAGCCAGGTGCTCTTCATGGACGCCTCGCTCAAGATCAACCCTGGCGAGAAGGTCGGCCTCGTCGGACCGAACGGCGCGGGCAAGACCACGATCTTCCGGATGATCCTCGGCGAGGAGCGGCCGGACGAGGGCAGCGTGGAGCGCCCCCGAAAGCTGACGCTCGGCTATTTTCGCCAGGACTTTGCCGAATGGCGTGCCCGCAGCGTGCTGGCCGAGACCATCGCCGGGGCGGGGCCGCTCGCCGAGCTTGGAGAGGAGCTCGCGACGCTGGAGGAGCGGCTGGGGGACTGCGACGCACCCGATTACGACCGGGTGATCGAGCGTTACGGGGATGTGCAAGCCCAATTCTCCGAGCGCGGGGGCTACGACTTGGACGCCCGCGCCCGGGCGATCCTCGCGGGGCTGGGGTTCCGGGCGGAGGAGGTGGACGGCCCCATCGGCGCGCTCTCAGGCGGCTGGCGCATGCGCGTGCAGCTCGCCAGAATCCTGCTCTCCCGCCCGGAGTTGCTGTTGCTGGACGAGCCGACCAACTACCTCGACATCGAGAGCATCGTCTGGCTCGAAGGCTGGCTGCGCGACTACCCAGGCGCTGTGCTGATGACCTGCCATGATCGCGACGTGATGAACCGTGTCGTCCGCAAGGTCATCGAGATCGACGGCGGCCGGTTCCGAACCTACGCCGGGGACTACGACGCTTACGAGCGCGCGAGGGTGCTCGACGCCGCGCAGCGCGAGGCCGAGTACGAAAAGCAGCAGGCGATGCTGGAAAAAGAGCTGCGCTTCATCGAGCGGTTCAAGAAGCAACCGAGCAAGGCCTCGCAGGTCCAGAGTCGGGCGAAGAAGATCGAGAAGATCGAGAAGATCGAGCCGCCACGGCGGCTGGTGGAGCGCACGTTCGGGTTCCGCAAGCCGGACCGCAGCGGGAACGACGTGCTCTCGCTGAAGCGGGTGAGCAAGGGCTACGGGGCGCGCGCGATTCACCGCGACGTCACGCTCATGGTCCGCAGGACCGAACGTTGGGCGATCATGGGGGAGAACGGAGCGGGCAAGACCACGCTGCTCAAGATGATGGCGGCGGCGCTGGCGCCGGATGCGGGCGATGTGATCGTCGGCGCCTCCGTCTCGCTCGGGTATTTTGCCCAGCATCAAATGGAACAGTTGGATGGCGAGGCCACGGTTCTGGAAGAGCTGGAGGCGCACGCCCCGCGCGCGGGAATGGGCACCCTCCGGCAGCTCGCGGGGGCGTTCGGGTTCTCCGGCGATGATGTGGACAAGCCGATCTTCGTGCTCTCCGGGGGTGAAAAAGCGCGCCTTGCCCTTGCCAAGATGCTCTACGACGCGCCCAACCTGCTGGTGCTGGACGAACCGACGAACCACCTGGATCTCACGACCAAGAAGGCGCTGGTCAAGTCGCTGGCCGACTACGACGGCACCATCGTATTCGTGAGCCACGACCGGGCCTTTTTGCGTGCGCTCGCGACCCGGGTCGTGGAGCTGACCCCCGAGGGCCCGAGGGTCTACGAGGGGTCCTACGACGAGTATGTGCAGGCGGTCGGCCGCGAGGCGCCGGGGCTGAGGGCGTGACGTCGGCGAGGGGAGCGCGCGATGAATCGCACCGCTACTACCGGGCTTGATCCTGTGTAGGGGCTTGCCCCCCACAAAGCTACGCCGGCCCCCCGACCCCCGCGACGATCTTCTCCGTCGCCTCCCAAAGACCAGCGGCCAACGCCTTGTCCTGCCCGTGGGCTGAGGACGTGCGGATGTTGCAATCCGCGAGGTACTCGCCGCTCACCCTCGCCATGTCCGGGTGGACCGCGGCCCAGACTTGGGTGGCGGCGCCCTCCCCCACGGACTTCATGAACAGGGGCGAGGCGGCGAGCAGGGCGAAGCGCTCCATGGTGCTCATGTGCCGTCCGAGGTTGGTCGCGATCACGCCCGGGTGCAGCGCATTTGCGACCCGCTTGGTGCCGGCGAACCGGAGCGCCAGGCTGCGTGCGAAGAGCAGGTTCGCGAGCTTCGACTGCCCGTAGGCCTTCCACTGCCGATAGTTCCGGTCCCCCGAGAGGTTGTCCAGCTCGATGCCAGCCTCGGGGGCGTTGTTGTGCGCGCCGCTGCTCAGCATCACCACACGACCGTCATCCGCGAGGGTGTTGACGAGCCCCGTGACGAGCAGGAAGTGCCCGACGTGGTTGGTGAAGAGCTGCTTCTCGATGCCGTGCAGCTTCTCGTGGTTCGGCAGCGCCATGATCCCCGCGTTGGCGATCAGCGCGTCGAGCCGAACACCGAGCGAGCGCACCGTCGCGACACACGCACGAACGCTGTCGGGATCGGACAGCTCGCAGGCGACCGGGATGTGTTTGGCGCCGAGCGGGGTGAGCGCTTCGCGGGCCTTCTCGACCGTCCGGGCGCTCCCGATGACGGTCGCGCCCCGCGCCGCGAGCACCCGGGCCGTCTCGAGCCCGAGCCCCGAGTTGCAGCCGGTGATCAGGATGTGCCGGCCGTTCAGATCGAGGCCGGCGGTGACCTGCTCGGCGGTGGATCCATAGCCGAAGCCGCTGGGGCCCTTCTGGGAGAAGAGAGAGGCGAGTGACATCGTAAACTCGAAGTGCCGCGGAGCTAACGCTGTCGAGGCAGGCCGCCCCTTTCTTGATAGCCCCGCACATGGTCCGTGACGCTGCCCAACGCCTCGCCGAGACGCCCGACGTGGGCGCGGTATCCGACAGTGTCATCGCCAAGCGGTTGGGCATCTCCCGGAAAACGGTGCTTGCCTGGCGCAAGCGCAAGGGGATCCGGGCGTGGGACGACCCAGCGAGGCTGGTTGTCCCAAGAGCGGCGGAGGCAGCAGAGCCTGGGCCGACCGGGAAGCGTGCAAAACCCTCGAAGCTGGACGCCTACGTGGCTCTTCTCGGGACGATGCCCGACCGGGCTGTCGCGGAGCGCGTAGGTGTGAGCCCAGAGAACGTGAGGATGTATCGTCAACGTCGGGGGATCGCTGCGGCTTGGCGAGAGGGCGAAGGCCCGCCGACTCGGGTGGAGGAGGCCCTGAGCGCCTTCGAGGCGGAGCTCGGGCGGGTGGCGGACGCGGTTGTCGCCGAACGTGCGGGTGTTTCCCGCTCCGCCGTCACCCAGTATCGAGCGAAGAGGGGCATCGCCGCCGGCCGGGGAGACGGAGCGCCGGCACTGCCCATGAGCCCAACGGTGGCGCCTACATTCGGGTTTGAGGTGCGGGTGGGTGTGGACGCAGAAGAGGAGGTTGTGACGGTGTTGGCGCACGATGCCTCGGGAGCGGTCGCCGCCGCCGCTGCGGTCGGGGAAGTGCTTGCGCTCCGCAAGATCGGCCGCGTCCTGTAGATGCCGGCGCCGATCGCCCACGCTGGGCTGGCGTTGGCGCTCGCGTACGGGGGAGGCGGTGCCCGACAGGCGAGGGCCGCGGGCCTGCTGGTATTCGTCGCGCTGGCCGCGGACCTGGACTTCATCCCCGGCGTGGTGACCGGCCGCGCCGTCGCGTTCCACCACGGCGCCACGCACTCGTATGCTTTCGCGTTGGGGATGGCGGCGTTGGCCTGGGTATTCCTCCGGGAACGACCCGTCGCACTCCTGCTCGCCGCCCTCTCGCACCCCGTCCTCGACTGGCTCACCGGCGAGCCCGGCGCCGACGTTCCGACCTACGGCGTCGCGCTGTGGTGGCCGATCCTGGACACCCGCTACATGTCCGGCTGGCACCTGTTCGGGGCCTACCACATCGACACCATGGGCCTTTTCGGAGGCGTTTTGACCCCCGGAGCGGTCCGACCGCTGCTTGGGGAGCTGGGTTTTGTGGTGCTCTGCTTCGCCATCGTCCGGCTCTGGAAATGGAGGCGGCGGACGCTGTGGATGTGGGCTTTCGCCGCGGCGATCCTGGCGGCTACCTACCCCCCCTGGATGTACGGCCTCCCAAACGCGATGGCCACCCGCTGGGAGGGGGGACAGGCCTTCGGCAGGGAGATCGACGGCCACGCGCCTGAGGGGGGACTGGATGGCTTGAAGACGGAGTTTCGCCGCGCGGTGGTGACCCTGCTTGAGCGGCTTCACGCGGCGGGTTTTGAGACCTGGATCCGGGCCGGCCGGCGAAATGAGCTCCGGCAGGCGGTCTGGATCTGGGCCGGCTACTCCAAGACCCTCCGCAGCGCCCACATCCGGGGCGAGGCCGTAGACCTGCTCACGCCGATCCCGATGGTCTGGGTTCCCGAACATGCAGCGTTTTTCCTACGCCTTCGGCATGAGGCGACCGCGTTGGGCCTTCAGAGCGGCGGGGATTGGGAGCGGCAGGGCGCGTGGGCCTACTGGGATCTCGGCTGGGATCCCGCGCATGTGGAAGCCTCCCCCCGTTGATCCCTTCGACCCGTTAGGCCGTACCCCTCTCATGGTGCCCCTCCTCCTGCTGCTCGCCGCCTGCGCCGGGACCGGAGAGGAGTCCGGCGTGGCGAACAACGGCGACCCGTTCATCGAGCTGGTCACCCCGGTCGATGGCAGCACCGTTTGCGGGACTCCCCTGGTGGTCGAGTGCATCGTCGAGAACCTGGTCCTGGTCGAGCCCGTGGAGGATTCTGCCGATGCGGAGGAGGGGACCGGCCACATCGACATCACGATGAACGGCCAGGACGCCGCGATGGTCTGGGACGAGCACGCGGACCTCGGGAGCGTGGCCGACGGGGAGTGGCAGATCAAGGTCGAGCTGTCGAACGCCGATCACAGCCCGGTGGAGCCCTACGCAGGGGATCTGGCCTACATCACGGTCGCGAGCTCCGTGTGTGGGCAATGATCTGGATCCTCTTGGCCTGCACGGGCGATCCCGCAGACACGGGGGAGGTCATCGACTCCGGGGCGGGCGAGATCACCAGCTACGTCGTGAATTGGTGGACCGACCCGGAGCCGATGATCGCGCAAGAAGGCGCCGAGTTCTACACGCAGATCACGGACCAGGGCGGAAACTCCATCGAGGACTTGCAGACGAACCACGAGCGCATCGTGCACAACATCTTCGTGAGCGCGGACCTGGAGTCGTTTACGCACACACACATGGAGGACTTCTACACGCTGACCGTGGACGACCTCCGCAATTCCACCTTTCATTTTCCGCTCACACTCCCCTTGTCGGGCTCCTACCTGGGGATCTTTGACTACGCTCACGAGAACCAGTGGTTGAAGTCCACGGATCTCATCGACGTCGGCGGAGATGTTCCCCAACTTTCAGCGGTGAACCAGGATTTTTCGACCAGCCGTGCGTCGGGCGATCTGGAGGTGTCCATCACCTGGGACGTCGCCCCGATCGCCGGGTACGAGAGCGCGTTCACCGTGCACGTGCAGACCGCGACCGGCGAGGACGTCACCGACTTGATCCAGTACTTGGGCGCCGACGCACACATGGCCGTGGTCGCCGAAGATCTCTCGTTCGCGAGCCACACCCACGCCTGGTTTCCGGGCATGGAAGACATGTCGCCGACGATGGACATGCCCCACCTCAACCCTGGCCCCGACCTGCCCTTCCACTTCACGTTCGGCGCAGCGGGAACCTACAAGATGTGGGTGCAGTTCGTCCGCGAATCAGATCCCGAGAATGTGCACGCCGTACCGTTCATGTTTGTGGTCTCAGGGTAGTTCCGCCTCCTTCCCACAAGCGCACGTCGGCGCCTTCGCCTTCTCCGTCTCCTCCCGCTGCGCCTCCAGAAAGCTACGGACGGAGTTGGGATCGACGTCCTCGGCGCCCTGCCCCATCTTCCACATCAGCGCGCATTCTTCGCACACGGGCTCCCCGTTCCTGAGGCCCTCGCCGCAGCGGCAGCCACCCGTGCGTAGCGAGCACTGTTTGCACGGGGTTTTGGTGCAGCAGTCGTAGCGCCCAGCGGCCGCCAGCTCGGTCACCATGTCGCGCACGTCGTCGCTGAGCGCTTTGCGACGGGCTTCGAGGTCGTCGGGCGGGGGAGAGAGCGCGGCGTCGCATCCGACGAGCAGGAGCAGGAGCGACAGGAGCGGCATGGACGCCCCCTATCCGGCGCGCAGGTGTCCCCCTTTCGCGGTAGGATGCGGCGCTTCCGGAATTCCGATGCTCCTCCTCGCCCTGTTCGCCTGCTCCGACTACCAGCTCGGCGGCAAGTCCGACCGCAACCGCCCCGCTGAGGAGACCGGCGAGCACGTGGTCGACACCAGCGTAGACGACACCGACGACTCGGCCGACACCGACGAGGTCCCCGTGACCGATTCGGACGGCGACACCTCGGTCGAGTTCCCGGAGGGCAAGATTGACGTCGTGCTCATCATGGACATCGCATACTCGTACGACTGCTACCGCGTCGAGCTGGCGAGCCGAACGTCCGAGCTCATCAACGCGCTTTTCGACTCGGGCGCCGATGTCGCCGTCTCGATCAGCACCTACGACGACTACAACGTGGAGGGCGAGTGGTGGGTGGCCTGGGGTGGGGTCCCCTACGTGCTGGAACAGCAGCTCACCACCGACCGGGCAACGGCGCTGACCGCCGCCGGGGGCCTCGACTTCAACTGGGGTGGGGATGGCCCAGGTACCGGGTACGAGGCCATCCTCCAGTCGATGAACGGCAGGGGCTACGACCAGGACTGCGACGGCACCTTCGACAGTGACAACGATATCCGGGCGTTCAACGCAAGTGGTTCCGATGCCTTCGGGGGCGGCGCCACGGGCTACGCGAACAGCTCCGTGCCCGGCACGGGCACGCTGCCGGGCGTTGGGTTCCGCGGCGGCTCGAAGAAAGTCGTGGTGGTGTTCGCCGAGAATTCGATCCGCGACCGCAACGAGGGCGACGAGATCCCCACCGGCGTTTGCCTCGGCGCGGCCAGCCAGAGCGACGCTGTTAGCGGCATGAACAGCATGGACGTCAAGTTTCTCGGCATCAATGCCTACGAGTTCTGGGATATCGACACCCGGCCGCAGGAGCAGCTGGAGGCCCTGGCCACCCAGACCTCCTCCAAGATCGACAAGGACGGCGACGGCGCTCGCGATGATGTGGCCGTGTACGGGGGGGATTGGAACTGGCCCACCACCGCGCAGATCGTCTCGGGCGTCTGGGACCTCGCCCAGTAGCGACAGTCAGGCGCGCATCGCCCGGATGACCGCCTTCCAGGCGGCCTTCGCGGACTTCACCTCGCTCGCGCTGGCGCCCTCGAAGCCGGCAGCAGCGCCTGGCTGATCCACGGCCGCGCCGGGCTGGCGGGTGACCGCGCGAAGCTCAGACAGCGCGAGGTGAGCCTGCTCCGCATCGCCGCTTTGCACCGCATCCCGCGCCTTCGCAAGCAACCCCGCGATCCAAGCGGTGTTGCTCATCTCCGGGCCATCGGTCCGATTTCCGGCGGCGACACGGTCGAAGGCTTCCGCGGCGACCGTGAGCGGCGCGCGCAGCTCAGCCAGGGGCCAAACGGATCCGACGACTCTGGGCGGCATGAATGTCCTGTGGTGCGCGGGGGTAACCCGTCCGGCGGGCCAAAAAAGGGAAAACCCCCCACAAGCTTGCGCCTGCGGGGGGCTGACACCGGTTCGACCTTCCAGATCCTTACGGACCCGTCCAGGCTTGCCAACG